>CAZEZV010000376.1:0-3235 GCA_964516725.1 uncultured Phycisphaeraceae bacterium | reverse complement strand
GTCGACCAACTGGAGGAGGCGGCGGGTTTGGGCGGGGGTGAAGCGGTCGAGGTCGCCGTCGCCGTCGAGGCCGATGCCGATGGCGTTGCGGTTGAACCAGTCGGCGTTTTGGCCGGCGGCGTGGGCGCCGAAGTCCTGGGTGAGCCAGCGGGCTGTGGTGTGAAGTTCGCCGTCGACCATGCCGTTGCCGTTTCCGATGACGAAGTGATAGCCCAGGCTCTTGAGGCCCATGGTGCGGGCGCGTTGGTCGAGGGAACTGGGAGTAGCGACTCGGGACGCACTGTCGTGGATGACGATGGCTTGCCAGCGGCCTGGCTGGATGGGGGTTTGGACGGCGCGGAGGACTGATTCAACATCCGTCGCGCTCGCGGTTGCGAGCAAGGGCTGCACAGCGAGAGTTGCTGGATTGAGTTTGAGGTTCTTGGCGTTGCCCAGCCACAGGCCGCCGGCGACGAGGGTGATGGCGATGATGAAGGTGGCCCAAACAGCGAGAACGCGCCTGGGGTCTGTGGGTGGTTTTTTGGAGCGGGAGCGCGTTGGCGCTGAGCGCGAGTTGCGTGTTGGCTTGGGCACGGGGGGACTCGATGCAGCGCGTCCGAACGCTGCGAGGGAGGTGGGGGCGACGCTGACTTCGCATCCGTGCGAAGCTTTGCGGCGCGAATCCAATCGGCAATGCGATGGACGCGCGTGCAATAGTCGTTGAGAAAAGTATGAGCCGTGCGAGGGCGGGGCAAGTGGCGCGGAAAAGAGACGAAGAGAAAGTGAGACGAAGAGACGAAGTGGGGAAGAGAGAAGCGCGTTACTGGTTGAGCAGTCTGCCGCGGATGTTGGGTTTGCGGGAGCCGTATTCGTTGTAGACGAATTGTTCTGGGCGCGTGTCGCGGAGGGAGTCGGCGCGGTCGTATTGGCTGCGCGGGGCGCGGGGGTCGTAGAGGGGTGTTTGGCAGGAGGCGAGGAGGAGCGACAGAGGCACGAAGGCACAGAGGCACAGAGTGCGCAGGGACCAAGGCGCCGAGGAACGGAGGCACGAAGTGGAGGAAGAGGTCGTCACAAAAACAGTGTACCGGCGCTTCGGAGCGCCGGCACACCGGAGGAGAGAGAAGGTTTTTGAAGAGAGACTCGCAGTTTGTTCTCTTGTAGTACGTTGCCGGAAAGGCAAGGTTCGCGCTGGGGAGCGGGCAAAAAACGCGGGGAAAGGCGGTTTTTGCGGGCTTTGGGGATGCGGTTGTCTCGGAGGGACAGCGTACGTGAGTCAATCCCAGATGGCGTTGAAGTCCTTTGTTGTCGGGCCGGCTTTGGTAAAGATGCCGAGGTAGGAGTTGTCGTTATTGACGGCGTCGGGTTCGTCGAAGAAGAAGACATCGGGGATCTGGCGTTTTTTAGACTTTGGGGTGAAGGCGGCCGCTTCATAGGTGGCTGCCGTTGAGTAGACGTTCTTGAAGAACTCGACGTGGTTGTCGTTAAAGGCGATGTTGCCTTCCCACGAGGCGCGATGGCCGTGGATTTGATTGGTGATGCTGTTTGGGTTTGCGAATTGTGGGGTTGGCGTGATTGAGCCAGAGAAGGACGCCGTGGTTTGCACGGTGGTGATTTCTGGGCCGCGGTTGCCGAGAATGGCTTCGTTGGACTGAAGAGAGTTTTCCCAACGCGTCTTGTTTGTTGGGACTGTGTGTGCGTAGCTTGTGTTGCCGTTCTTGTTGCCGGAAAAATCGGCGTTGAACGCGGGGTCCCAGCGTGCGAGGGAAGGGTCGACGGCTGTGGGCGGGCTCGTCAAGCGATAATCCGTATCAATCGTTATGTTCGACGATTGTTCTGCGGGGGAGACCAAGATCTCTGGCGAGAAGAAGTTCTCAAAGATGAGTAGCGAGTAGATGTTTGCGGTGGTGTTCTTGGCGTGTTTTTCTTGTTCAAAGACGGTGTAGTTGCCCCCGTCCATGTTGGAGGGAAGCGGATATCCAGGACTGCCACACTGTTGCCATAGGACAAAGCCCTGGTGAACGCTGGCTATTTGACGAGAGTCCTTTACTTGACGCGCGGTGCTTGGGGCTTGTCCTAGGGCAAGCAGTGCAAGCACAAGCAAGACCGCAACGCAAGCGCAGCCTACGAGAACTTCGATGAGGGTCAGGCCGGGGCGGCGTGGAATGTCGGCTTTGGTTGGCATTAGAAGTGATCCTGACGCAAACAAGTATCTCGTGCCCGAGTCAATCCCAGATGGCGTTGAAGTCCGTTGTTGTCGGGCCCGACTTGGTGAAGATGCTCATGAACGCGTTGTCGCGGTTGTTGGCGTCGGGTTCGTCGAAGAAGAAGACATCGGGCAGGTAGCGTGGTTTGGCGTTGGGCGAGGGCGGAGCGAGCGTGTATGTTGCGGCGTCGGTGAAGACGTTGGTTTCGAAGTTGACGTGGTTGTCGTTGTAGGCGATGTTGCCTTCCCAGGTTGTGCGGCCGCCGTGGATGGAGAGCGTGACGCTGTTGGGGATTGTGAATTGTGGCTTGATGGTTTTGGATGACGAGTCGACGGCGGTGACTTGTGGTCCGCGGTTGCCGAGGATGGCTTCGGTGGATTGGAGCGTGCTCTTGCAGCGGTCGTGGCGATCTGGTGCGGGGATGTGGTGGGCGTAGCTGGTGTTGCTTTTGATTTTGCTGTTGGTGAAGTCGGCGGCGAAGGTCGGGTCCCAGAGAGCTTTGGCGGGGTCGATGGTGTTGGGCGGCGTGGCGAGGTGGTAGTCGGTGTCGATTTCGATGTTCGCGTTTTGCTCTGCGGGCGACACCAAGAGTTCGGGCGAGAAGTAGTTGCCGTAGATGAGCATGGAGTAGATGTTGGCGGTGGTGTCTTTCGACGTCGCGTCGTCGGCAGCGATGGTGAAGTTTTCTTTGTCGTCGATGGAGGGGAGGGGGTACTTGTCGCGGTTGGATTGGGCGAAGAGGATCATGCCCTGATGGACGCCGCGGACTTGGGTGGAGTCTTTCATTTGGCGGGAGCCGCAGCACCGTCTTGGTGACATGACGGGGAGCAGTATCATGATGAGGAAGACGCAGCCGCAGCACATGGCGACAAGGACATCGATGATGGTTGTGCCGGGGCGGGGAAGGCGACGGTGGTGTTGAGTGCGCATGGGGTGTCCCTTTCGCTCAATGCGAAAACGCGGTCGTGGGTGGGATTTTGATCAAGCGGAGAGAATCGAGCACGCCGCAGAACGCGGCTCTTTGCTGTACGGGGGGCGGGGGTTGGGGTTGC
>CAZEZV010000375.1:0-3243 GCA_964516725.1 uncultured Phycisphaeraceae bacterium | reverse complement strand
CTTTAATCCGCATTCCGCATTCCGCAATGGAAGTGCAGCTCGGTCGTCTTTGCTATTGATCGCAGAGTTCAGTCGCCAGTCATCCACCACATTAACATGATAATTGTGACAAGACTGGCAACGATCCCCCGCGGCAGACGCTGTGTGACACGCGGCACATTGCTTCTTAGATAGCGGCACAAACTCACTCACAAACGTATGCGGATCGCGGTCCGCATACGAAGCGGCCGTCTTGGCGTGCTTGTCGATCGTGTGACACCCCGTGCAATCCGCCAACTGTGGCAGCGTCAAATGCGGGCCATGCGAAAATTTTGTAAACGGCCTTCCCGAATTGCCCCCCTCCGCCCACCAATTGATTACCAACTCGCCGGCCGCTGTCTGTTCGAGACTGTGGCAAGACGCACATTGCCCCGGTGCCGTTGGCCTGGACATTTCCTTGAGCGCCTCCCGCAACACTGGCAGCTCGTCCCCATGCGGCGTCGCCACCACCAAACTCAGCCAACTCGCCATCACCGGGTCCGCATGCCCCGTCGGCCGGTAACGAATCGAAAACGTCACATCATCCCGGAACCAGGCGCCCGCCGGCGCAAACGACAGCGCTTCCGATCTCCCTCTCCATTTCGGGGAGGCGTTAGGGGAGGGGCTTGCTTGTCTCGTTTGCGAATCACTGACCTCATTCGTTTGCAAACTCTCCCCTAACTGCCAGGCACTCGCCGCCGGCCGGATTGTGTCAATACTCAACCCTGCCGTGAGCGCATCCAATTCCGTTCGTGGCACCGCACGCCCCAACGCCACCTTTAATCGCTCACCTACATCCGCGGAGGCTGCCTCACTCAAATCATTCAGCAACTTCTTAATCGCAACCGCCAGTGTTGCACACGCCTGCAATTGCTCCTTGTCGTCCGGCTCTACATCTGAAAAATCACAGTCGGCCCCCAGTTTATCCATCGCTTGCGAAGCAGCCGGATCACCCGCCAACAACAACCGCATCACCGCCGGCAATCGCCCGTCAAAATCCCCCGTCGCCTGCTCTGGCCAGGCACCAATATTCAACCCCGCCGCCCGCAGCGCTGTCACGTCCAGCGTCGGCAGTGCGATCATCGGCACGCCTTGCGCCACGCTCGTCGCAACCCCGCTGTCATGACAACTCGCACAAGCACCTACATAACCCACCAACAATTCGGCTTGCTGCTTGCCATCCTCCACGTGGCATTTCCGACATTCGAACGTCTGCTTCTTCTCCGCAAAGTGCTTCGCCTGGTGCGACGCATGATCGAACACAATCCGCGTCCGCCGCTCGTACGGCCAGATGCCGAAGTCCGGATGGTCCTCTGCAAAGCTGCGATACCGCTGCTGATGACAGGCCTGACAAGACGCGTTGTCCATCGCCGTCAAATCGGTCATCGCCCCACGATGCTCCCGATGACAGGCCGCACATGCTACTGGTTCCAGCGGCGGCGAGCTTTTCATTCCCCGCGAATGCGAAATCCCCTGTAATTGCTTCAGGGACAAATTATGCGCTGCCAGCGCCGACTCTTTTGATATCGTCTTCTCATGGCATTGCAAACAAAGCTCCGGCTGACTCGGCCGCCCGCCATGCCCAACGAGCGTCGCCATCGTCCAACCCACTGGCCCACGCTCCGCCGCGCTGTGACAAGCCGCGCAGTTGGAATTGGACCCCTCATGCCCCGTCAATTGCGCATGCTGCAGCGCCAACGGCCCGGGAGACAACACCTCATCCCGTCGATTCGCACTCAGCACCAGCAGCAATCCGCCGACCAATAGCAGCGAACACATTGCGACGAACCGCGCCCGCACGCTTCGCAAACTGCGCACGGGGTGGCAACGATGTACGCGACAGCACCCACCTTCAGGCGTCGGCCCTTCATCACACACTCCACCCCGCAAGACTGAGCGATTACACCGCCAACGGTCTCCATCGCGCAGCGGCATGCATTCCGCCAACGCTGGGCACCGCCCGCCCGCAGTCGGCCCTGCCGGACACGCCTGTCCTTCGCTCGCCAATCCGCAAACCCACGGCTGGTTTGGCCGCTCGTATTGGTTGCAAGAGTAATTAGGCTTCGGCTCCCTCAAGCGGCACCTCCGCCAAATGCGTGAGCCAACAATCCGTGTAGCACCGCCAGCAGCACCAGCGTGTAAGAAAGTGCGATGTGCGCGAACAACCACAACTTCAGCACGCCCTGCCGCGCTTCGTGAAAATCGAGATCATCCTTCCGACGCACCAGCGCAAACAATTTTTCGCACGCCCCTTGCTCCTGGTCAGAAAGATAACGCCGTAAATCTTCCATCTCGCGCATCAACCCGCGTCGCAGCGTGGTCGTCGGCCGTAATTGATACCAAGCGCTCCGCGGCCGCGCAAAAAATGCGTACAGCCGGCGTGTGTAAAAGTCCGCCAGCGTCGTCGCCCCAGACGCGGCCACTGATCCCAGCACCACGTCCGCCGCCTGCTGTCGTACTTGCCGACGAAACGCTGGAATCCGCTCGTAAATCACTTCCTCGCTAACCCGCGCTAACTGCGTCGGAATTGTCCGCGTGAAATACAATCCAACAACGCCACTCGCAAACGTCAACAAATAAACGCCTGCCAAAAAGCCATCCAAAATCCCTTGCGGCAACGTCAGGCCGACATGCATCCCAAACAGTCCCAGCGTCCCCAGGCCGACATATAGATGCCACGTCAGCCACGTCGCCGAACTTCCCAGCGGCAAAAACGGCAACTTCTTCCGCACGTTGTACAGCGCGAGGAAGATAATGGTCCCGATCAGTAAATACCCCGTCAAAAACGCCGACGAACCTAAATTCCGTTCCTGCACCCGCACCACCAACCACACCGCCACCAGCACGAGCGCTAGTACGCCCGTATTCCGAATTCGCCGGTAAGCATGAAACTGCATGGTCTTTCAATCCGCAATTGACCTCACCGCCCCAACCAACTCGCCAGCCCCTTGAGATCCGTCAAATCAACCCGCACCAGCGCATCATGCGGACACGCATTCTGGCACGCGGGCCCAGTCAACTGACCAGCACAGAAATCACACTTTGTCGCCTTCGCGATCGGCTGCTGGGTTCCCGCATCCACCATGAACGCGCCGGACGGATCGCGAATCGCCACCATCCGAATCGCCTCGTACGGACAACTATTCGCGCACGTCGCACAGCCAATGCACGTCCGATCATTGATCCGCACGGTCCCCGTCTCCGCATCGCGGCCGATCGCACCTG
>CAZEZV010000374.1:0-3255 GCA_964516725.1 uncultured Phycisphaeraceae bacterium | reverse complement strand
CAGCGAGCAACACGATTGACCGTCAAACCGCCTGCGGTTGTGAAGGTTCCGCCCGCCACTAGGTCGCTGTTTGGAAGGGCAATCAGCGCACGCACGTCATTGTCGGTTCCTGATCCAAGCGCAAACCATCTTAATCCGTTCCACCGCGCGATGTTGTACGCTTGAGCGCCATTAAAGTCATTGAATTGAAAACGCCCACCGGCATATATATTGCCGTTTGGTCGGACAACCAGGGACGTTACTGCATTGTTGTTGCTATTGCCTCCAATTCCGTTGCCGAGTGCGGTCCACTGCACCCCATTCCAACGAGCGATGCAATTGACGACGACTCCGCCAGCATTGGTGAAGCCGCCTCCAACCACAAAGCCCCCATTGGGCAAAGGAGCGAATTCATAAATGCCGACAAGTTCACCTGTCAATTCCGGCTGTACGCGGGACCAGTCCGATTCGTGCCAGTGATAGACTCCACCATTCGGACCACCCGCAACGGCTTCACCATTCGACAACGTCGCTAGTGCGGTCACGGGCTCGCTCATACCCGGCGACAGGGCAGACCACTCTGATCCGTTCCAACGCGCGACACTTCTCGCGCCAATCCCGCCGGCAGTATTAAAGCAACCGGATGCAAACAAGTCGCCATCAGGCAGAAGCGTCAGTTCCGTCAGTTCGAACCTATTCATACCCGAGCCCATCGGCGACCAGTTTGTGCCATTCCAGCGTGCTATTCGGTTCGCGGCTACGCCTGATATCGAGGTAAAGCCACCCCCTGCGATGACATCGCCGTTCGGGAGTGCGATCAGTGATGTCATGGGTGCAGACGTCGTTCCAATTGTGCTCCAGCCCGACCCTTGCCACCTTGAAATTGCTCCGATGGTGACACCATCAGGGCGAGTGTGATACTGCGCCGCGAACACGTTTCCGTTGGGCGACACAGCGACTGCGTACACAGGGTCAATGAGCCCAGCTCCGAATGCCTGCCAACTTGTTCCATTCCAACGCGCGATGTGTAGTCCAACATTGGTGAAAGTGCCGCCAGCCACAATATCCCCGTTCGGCGACACTGCGAGCGCAAAGATCCCGCCACCACTTACTCCACTTCCCAACCCGGACCAACTTGTGCCGTCCCAACGGGCAACACCTCCAGCAATGCTTCCGCTTGCGATCACATCTCCATTTGGCAGCGTAATGAGTGCTTGGACGGCATAGTTGAACGGATTCGATCCCATCGCTGTCCACTCCGTCCCGTTCCAACTCGCGATATAACGAGCACTAACACCACCAGCAGTCGTAAAAGTGCCCCCGACGATCAAATCCCCATTTGGCCGAGAGGTCATGCATAACAAGTTCGTTCCAGACAAACCCGGTGCCAACGGCGACCAAGTGCGTGATATGGGTTCGTAGCTCACGATTCCTTCTGTGAGTACGTTGCCCGCAAGACCGAATTGTCCTCCTAGGGCCAGTTGAGGTAACTGCGGACCGATCCCATCCGGGTCCCACATCGTGGTTGCAAACACACAGCCTCTCGTTCCCGGCACACCTTGGCCCGGCAGCCACTGCGGATCGCACTGTGCCTGCGCACACGACGAACGAGCAGTCAATATGGAAACGCAGGCTGCGGCCAGAACCATCGACAGGCCAAAGTTTGCCATGACAACACCATCCTACGGCTGCGGGAAAGACTTCAGCGATTCTACCAGATGTGTCAAGACCGTCGTGAGCAGTACCAAATGCCGGTGTGATTGCGACCCGGCGCTCTTGCAAGCACGCGCTGATATGCCGCGTGTTTGAGCTCGCTTGCGAATCGCCGCGCCAATCTCCTATACTCAACCCCTGATTCAGATTTGGTGCCGAATTGTATTTGTTTTCTGTTCGGACCGGCGCAAAGAAAGGACTCTCCCGTGGCTGATCGTCACTTTGATGTTGTGGTTGTTGGTGGTGGTCCCGGTGGGTACGTCGGCGCGATTCGCGCGGCGCAACTCGGGTACAAGACGGCGATCATCGAGCGCGACAAACTCGGCGGGGTGTGCCTCAACTGGGGTTGCATTCCCAGCAAGGCGTTGCTCGCCAACGCGGAGCTCATGGAGAAGTTGCAGGAGAAGGAGGCTTGGGGCCTCAAGATCAATGGAGATGTGTCGTTTGACTGGGACAAGACCATCGGCCGCTCGCGCGATGTCGCGACCAAGCTCAACAAGGGCGTTGAGTTTTTGATGAAGAAGAACAAGATCGAGTCCATCAAGGGCAGCGCGAAGATACTGAGCGCACGCCAAGGCAGCAACCCGTGCAAGATCGCGATCCACGACGCAACCGTGCAAGACACGCGCACCGATAGCCCCGTTGCCGTCGGCGCAGCGCGCGAAACCATCACCGCCACCAACATCATCATCGCCACCGGCGCGGTCGCCCGCGACCTGCCCTTTGCGAAGTTTGACAACGACAAGATCTGGGGCGCTCGCGAAGCGATGTTCAACAAAGCTCAGCCCAAGAGCCTCATCGTCGTCGGCGCTGGCGCGATCGGCATGGAGTTTGGCTACTTCTACCACACCTTCGGCACAAAAGTCACCGTCATCGAAATGATGCCCCGCATCCTCCCCGTCGAAGACGACGACGTCTGCGCCGCGATGGAAAAAGTCTACAAGAAGCACGGCATGGACCTGCGCACCAACACGGGCGTGATGAACATCGAGAAGACGGCGAACGGCGTCAGGGTCACCGTCGGCCCGATGGTCAAAGGCGCGGACGGCAAGATGTCGCCCGATGCTTCGAAGAAAGAAGTCCTCGAAGCCGACAAAGTCCTGCTCGCCATCGGCGTCAAGGGCCGCTTCGATGGCTTGTTTGATCCCTCGCTCAATCTCGCCACGGAGCGCGATCACATCAAGACCGACTTCCGCCCGCTCAACTGGGACGGCCCGGGCAAGGGCACGATCAACGAAGCGGTTGATTACAAAACCAACCTCCCCGGCATCTACGCCATCGGCGACGTCATCGGCCCACCCTGGCTCGCCCACGTCGCCAGCGAAGAAGGGATCTGCTGCGTCGAACGCATCGCCTGGCGCGACGGCAAACTCGAGCACGGCAAGAAACTCCACGAGCCCATCCCGCTCGACTACACCGTCGTCCCGGGCTGCACCTACTGCCACCCGCAAGTCGCCAGCGTGGGCTTCACCGAGCGCGACCTCAAAGCCAAGGGCCTCGTCAAGGACAAGGACTACGCCGTGGGCGTTTTCCCCTTCAGCGCGCTGGGCAAAGCCATCGCCA
>CAZEZV010000373.1:0-3279 GCA_964516725.1 uncultured Phycisphaeraceae bacterium | reverse complement strand
GGGGTGGGGCGGGGGGTGGGGCGGGGGGGTGGGGCCGCGCTCGCCGATGCGTATGAGGTTTCCCACACATATTCGCTGAAACCGACCGGACAGGTTGCGAATGATGTGGGAGAATCTCGTTTTCCTCTCGCACCGAGCCATGACCAAATCCCCAAACTCCTCCCACTCCCCCACTCCCGTCCGCATCGCCGTCATCGGCGCCAGCGGCTACAGCGGTGCTGAACTGCTGACGATTTTGCTGCGCCACCCATATGCGGAGATCGTGGGTCTGTACGGCTCCGGAAAAAGCGAAAAAGCCGGGCTGGCTCCGCCCACGTTTGGCGAGGTGTTTGGTCGATTCCGCAAGGTGCTGGACTTGCCTGTGCAGGCGACGAGTGTTGACGCGATCGCTGGGGCGAAGGCTCAAGTAGCGTTTTTATGTACCCCGCACGAAGCGAGTCTGGAACTTGCGCCGCAACTTGTCGAGCGCGGCCTCGTTGTCATCGACTTGTCGGCGGCGTTTCGTCTCAAGAACGCGGCCGCGTATCCGACCTACTACGGATTTGAGCACACGCAGCAGCGTGCGCTGGCGGAAGCCGTCTATGGCATGCCCGAACTCTTTCGTGAGCAACTGAAGAAGAGCACAACGCGCCTCATCGCCGCCCCTGGTTGCTATCCCACTTCGATCATCCTGCCCCTCGCGCCGTTGTTCAAAGCCGGCGCCATCGCGCCAAACACGCGACCCATCATCGACTCCACGAGCGGCGTGAGCGGTGCGGGTCGCAAGGCCCAGCAGCGATTTCTCTTCTGCGAAGTCTCTCAGCAGGCGTACGGGGTGTTCAAGCATCGCCATCAACCTGAAATCAACGAGTACGTCGGCACACCCACGCTCTTCACGCCGCACCTGGGGCCATACGACCGAGGCATCCTCAGCACCATCCACGTCGATCTCGCATCAGGCTGGACTCAACAACGCGTCCGCGAAACCCTCGCGAAGACCTACGAACGCGAGCAGTTCGTGCGGTTGTGCGAACCCGGCGTCTGGCCCGCCGTCGCTGACGTTCAAACCACCAACTTCTGCGACATCGGCCTCGCCGTCGATGAACACCATCATCACCTCATCATCACGAGCGCGATCGACAATCTCACCAAAGGCGCGGCGGGGCAAGCGGTGCAGTGTTTGAATGTGAAGTTTGGGTTCGATGAAAGCGAGGCGTTGTAAGCCACCGTTGACTTCTCTCCCGTTCCTCCACTCCCCCGCCTCTCCGCGATCACTCTTATGTCCTCCCCCCTCATCATCAAAATCGGCGGCGTCGCCCTCGAACAACAACGGGCCGCGGCGTCGCTTTGGATTGCGATCGCGAAGGTGCACACCTCAGTGCCCGGCGGAGTTGTCCTCGTCCATGGCGGCGGCAAAGCGGTCGACGCGTTGCTGGCGAAACTCAACATGGTGACGCAACGTCAGGACGGCATCCGCATTACGCCGCCAGAGCAAATGGATGTGATCGCAGGCGTACTGGCGGGCACGCTCAACAAAACTCTTGTCGGCGCGATCAACGCGGCGGCAAGCGCCACTCACGCGACGCGAGCCGTTGGCCTCTGCCTTGGCGACGGCTGCGCGATGCGCACGACAAAAACAACTCGCTTTTCATTCGACCCTGGCAGCGTGGGTGAAGTAGACACAAGAAGCGACGGCCAACTCCTCAAGACGCTTCTGGCCAACAACTTCCTCCCCGTGCTGTCTTCCGTCGGCATCAGCCCCGAAGGAAACCTGCTCAACGTCAACGCCGACGACGCCGCGGCTGGCATCGCTCGCGTGCTGCACGCGCGCGGACTGGTCCTCATGACCGACGTGACAGGTGTCAAGGACGCTTCGGGCAACGTCGTACCACATCTGGACGCAAAGTCCATCGACCGCATGATCGCCAGCGGCGAAGTCTCAGGCGGCATGATCCCGAAAGTACGAGCCGCGCTGGAAACGTCGCGAGATATCGGCGCTCCAGTCACGATCTTGTCGGGAACGGACACGAAGCAGTTTGAAAACTGGGCGAATGGCGTTGCAACGGGAACAACTGTTTCAGCACAGTGACGCCGCACATTCATCGGTTTATCACGAAGTTTCGCGCCGCTTCGCCTGATTCTGCAATATCATCTTCGATGGCAACCGACCGCGAACTGCTCGCCAAACTCTGGGACGAAGGATGGACTGCAGGCCTGTGGGCCGCGTCGTGGGAACGTTCCGTCGCTGATCTCACTCCAGAACAAGCATCGTGGACTCCCGCCAACGGGCGACACTCGATCTGGCAGATCGTGCTGCACATGTGCTTCTGGAATGAAGACGCGATCCGGCACTTGAAAGACCCGACACCAAACTCGCCGCAGCGTCTTGCAGAACACAACTTCCCCGTCATCAAAGACGCGTCGCAGGCCGCATGGGAAGCAACCATCAAACGTTTCAAAGCGTCGCACGAGACAATCGCGAAAGCAATCGCAGACCCAACAATCAAAGACGCGTCACGACTTGTCTACCTTGTGCCGCACAATTCGTATCACATCGGACAGATCAATTATCTTCGATCGATGATGGGTAAACCGCCAATCGAGTAACTTCACGCCTTGAAACCATCTCGCACTTTTCACGAAACGTTCATCCGCAATGACATCTCCAACGATCATCTCCGTTCTTCCCTACAAGCCTTCGCCCATCCTCACGCAGCACGCGCCAGCAAATTCACTCAAACACTTACGTGGCCGCGACCTGCTCACGCTCACGCAACTCACACAGCCTTGCATCCTCGAACTCTTCGAACTCGCGTCAAAGATGAAAGCCGCACGCGCGCGGGGCGGCAAGCGCGACCACGCGTGGCTCTCGAGCCTGCTCGCAGGCAAGACAGCGATCCTGATCTTCGAAAAAGCAAGTCTGCGCACGCGCATCACGTTCGAGACTGGCGTCGGGCTGCTCGGAGGACACGCGATCTACATGGACCACAGCCAGCAACGCCTGGGCGTTCGCGAAAGCGTCAAGGACTACGGCAAGAACCTTGAACGCTGGCTCGACTGCATCGTCGCGCGCGTGTATTCGCAGAG
Source organism: uncultured Phycisphaeraceae bacterium (assembly GCA_964516725.1). Classification (GTDB taxonomy): domain Bacteria; phylum Planctomycetota; class Phycisphaerae; order Phycisphaerales; family UBA1924; genus BJHL01. The sequence continues at coordinate 213 of CAZEZV010000373.1, read as the reverse complement.
CGTGATTGAGGAACTGGCTGAGCACGCCGATGTGCCCGTGATCAATGCCCTCAGCGAGCGATATCACCCGTGCCAGGCGCTCGCGGACATGATGACGTTGTGGGAAAGGCGGGAGGAAAGGCACGAAGGCACGAAGGCACAAAGGCGCGTCGGGAAAGACAAAGCACTTCGTGCCTCTCCCCTCCGCATCGCCTACGTCGGCGACGGCAACAA
>CAZEZV010000372.1:0-3295 GCA_964516725.1 uncultured Phycisphaeraceae bacterium | reverse complement strand
GGTTGGTCGTTGCCAGAAATGTTCCTCGCAACCTCTTCGGAGCGATCACGGGGCGGCGCATGAGAACCAATTGGACTCGCAGGACGTTGCCACCAGACGCGATTGTTAAAATCTTTGCCTTCACCGCCAAGCGAGTCTTCTGGTTCGACCCCAGTGGTGACATTCCGACGTGGTTGATCGAGACAACCGAAGGCGAGTGGATCACTGTTCCGGTGCCTCAGGAGCATTGTCTCGGCATGGGAGGCTGGGAGCCTTGCGTGATTCGGTACGAACACGTGCAGGGCTGGTACGGATTTGCGAGATTCGGCTGGCCGCTCGTGCGAAGTATGGAGTTGCCTGAGGACATTGTGTTCAGCGGGCTGGTGGAGTGCTACGAATTCCAAGTTGTGCCAACAGAGAAGATCACGCCTGAACACATCAGGCGATTTGATGAACTTGAGCGAGAGCATGAAAGGAAGTTTGGCGAAGCGCCGGAGGGTCATTCGTACTTGGGTGATTCGCCGTTCGCGGAGTTGTGATTGTTGACTTGATTTGTACTTGCGTGCGAATGTTGACGGCGAAGCCGTGTCGGTGAATAGCCGTGGGTCGCCGCGAACGCGGCACCCACGGAGAAAAGTGTTTTGGAACAACTCACCACGAAGTGGTAAAGGTGTGTGCTCAAGTCGCCTGCACCACTGCGTGGTGCTTTTGCGCCAAAGCCGCTTCGTCCGTGGTTGTCGCATCCGCGACGACCCACGGCTATTGACCTCCGCCGCGTTGCGGCGAAAAACATCCCGGCCTGCGATTCCGTGCGGCGACAAAAACGAAGTGCCAGAAGTACATCCAGGCGTTCATCGCTTCGAGCCTTCGCCGACTGCCAACTCATCCTCGCTGATTCCCCCGGCCGCAATATCACCAACCTGCGGCTTCGTTTCAACCGTGACACTCCCGACTCGGAGAGGCTGGGTACCCATAGGCGGTGCGTATTGGATCACGATCAACGCTCAACTTCCTTGCGTTTCGGAACAACCACCGGCGCTCCCTTCGCTCGCACTCGCGTATCCCACCGATCCGCTTTCACTTCCCATGACACCCTTCCAAGCGGCGCACCGCCGGCGACTTTGAACATGCATTCGCTCTCTTGTTCAAGAGACGCCGCGCGGATTTCCTCTGCAATGTGCAGCATGGGCATGGGCTGTCCCATCGCGGTCTGTGAGTAGCGGGGCGAGCGATTTATCTTCGCGAAGTATGAGGGCATAGTGATCCACGCTTCGCCATGCTCGTCAAGTTCCGCGATGCCTGAATAGATGTTGAGGGGTTGCGGGGCTTCGAGGCAATAGTGGAGGAGGTAAGAATTCTCCGGGTCTTCGGGGTGATCGATTCGGAACGACTTGGTTCCTGACGCGACCAGATCACCAAAGGCTTCGATTGCCAGGCCATTAGTTGAAAATGCGCGAATCGCTGAACCGTTTGCGTCATTGGCGGTCGCTTCGATCGCGTTTCGCAATTCGGAGTATGCCTGAAGCCCATTGTCATCGCCAAGGCCGATCGCAGCAACGCCCATCCCGATCCCGACTTGGTTTGACCTGCCGGAAATTGCGGGTATGCCCAGAGACGGGAAGTTGCTGGTGGTTGGACCACGCACGCAGTCAATCAGCCCATCGGGCGTCCCTTGCAAGTCCGAGCCGACAGTGACTGAATCCGTGGTGACACCGCCGCCCGTCAGCAGCGAGCCGTCGATTGCGAGATCGCCCGTTGACGAGAGGGACATGCGAGCGTTGTTGCCACCGGGCGTGTTGGACGTGCCGAAGAGGAAGTGGAGGTCGTTGCCGCCGGTCGTGGACTCTCTGGCTATGTTCCAAGTATTGACGAGCGCGTTGTTGTTCATTTCCTTGAGAGAAATGCCGGAACCAAACGTGCCCGAATCGAAGCTGTAGAGACCCAGATATGCGTCACTCGCTTCAACGACCACGATGTCGGGGCCGATGGCATTCGTCAGGCTTCCGATAGCGTTCTCACGAACGTGCAGCCGCGTCAGCGGCGTCGTCGCGCCGACACCGAGATCGTCGGTGAAGACCACGTTGCCGTTCTGCGCGACCATCGCAAGCGAGCCTGAGTTGTTCGCGTCCACAAGCAGCGGTATTGCTGTGCCCGTCGTTGTTGCAAGCAGCGATGTGCCCACGCTGGCGTTCACAGTCAGTTGCGTACCCGCGGCGGGAGCCGAGTTGATTGAGACCGGCGCGTTGAAGCGATTTGAGGAGGTGAACGTGTTTGCGAATCCACGCCTTGCAAAGTCGCCTGCGGGCACGCCATCCAGCAGCCCAGTATTGAGTGCAAATGACGCATGAGGAGTCGCAGTGAGTGACTGGCGCGGCGTCAGAATCGTGAAGCCGCTCAATGTCGCGCACGTCGGGCCCGCGTCTGCACGAACGGCGACCTCGAGAAATCTTTGCGAGCCAGTGAACTGATCGCCAAAGTCGAGCGAGAGTGTGAACTTGCCATCGACAATGCCAACGTTGTCCGCGCACAGCACGGGTCCGATGGGCAGAATCCCTCCGGCGGAACTAAACAGCCTGAAGCGAAGGTCGACTGTGCCTGTGAGCGGCGCTCCATTCGACATCAATTCGCCCTGGTATGTAAAGGCCGTGGTCACGGGCTGCGCGACTGCAGTGCTGCTGGACACTGCGAGAACGAAAGCGGCTAACGATGCGTGCAACAAACTGGTTCGCATGACAGTCTCCTCTCTATGGGGAGCGTGAGCGCATGACACCGCTCCGACGGTTTATGAGCGACGGGAACAGCACGAAAGGGCAAGAAAAATCGTAACTTTTCAGTTTTAGGGGTTTGTGGGGCCGCCAACCGCTAATTCATCTTCGCTGATCTCGCCCGCGGCGATATCTCCAACCGGTGGCTTTGCTTCGACGGTGACACTCCCGCCTCGGAGAGGCAGGGAACCCGGTGCCGAGATATCCGCAGCCGCGAGTCGTTTCTCGCCGCTGCCCGCGTGGGCCGGTCGTTCATGCGTCGCTGCGTTGCGACCATCTTCCGTGACTTTGTAGATCATCCCGATCGTCGTTTCCTTCTCACCGAGGATGAGCCGATTCACGAGTTCCACGCCCTGCATCAAACTGTGGTCCGTGTTCGCAACCTCATACTTCCACATCCCAAACCGCCCGCGCGAGAAAATCCCGCGAGCCTCAAGCCATGGAATCACCTGCGACAGAATCTCGTCGCGCTCGACGCTCGGCGTCGGATATGAATAATCCGCGTAGTAACACCACGTGCTGACAATGTTCGCCCGCTCGCCCGGATTGAG
>CAZEZV010000371.1:0-3297 GCA_964516725.1 uncultured Phycisphaeraceae bacterium | reverse complement strand
GGAAGCCGCGACCTGCAACGACATCGACTTCAACAACGATGGCTCGCTCTTTGACCCCTGCGACATCGACAGCTTCCTGTTGGTCTTCAGCGAAGGCCCATGCACCCTCTGCGGCGTGTAAGTTTTTTCGCTGCCGCTTCACACTGACCCCTCAACCCTTCTCAACTCTCGAGAGCGAAAGCAGCCACCTGACTGGTGGCTGCTTTTGTCTTTCAAAAAAAGACTGGCAAAATCACGCTTGATTTTGATCTTTTTTGAAGAGTTCTCTTTCTTTTTTGGAATTATTGGTTTGAATGGGCGGTAGCTTTCGCTCTTCCCGTCAGTTTGGTGCATGGGCAAGGCAAATACGCCGCGTTCGCGGTGGTTGCCGGGCGAAAGCATCGTGGTTTCTTCGTTTGGAAGAAGGAGATTTGTATGAAGATCAGTGGTTGGAAGCATGTCGCCGCGCTTGCGGTGGTGGCTGGGATGTGCGCCGGTCTGTGTACGCAGACAGCGCACGCTCAAAATCAACAGGGTGCTCCGATTGCCGACGACTTCCGTGACGCACGGATCGTGGGTGACGCGGGCACGATGAACCTCAATGGTGTTGTCGCTGGCGACATCATCGCCCTCGACCTCCCGGCGGACATCCCGCAGGACTGGTCGATCGATATTCCCAGCACCGCCTGGAAGAACACCCAGATCGCGCTGACACTCACAAGCGTCCGCAGCCCCGACTTCGCGCTGCATCAGCAGTTGGCGAACGGCGTGGAAGTGCCGATGGTCGCGCCGGCTGTGCGAACCTACCAGGGTTCGATCCGCGGCGTCAACGGCAGCGATGCACGCGGCTCGCTCCTTCAGAACGGCCTTGTCGCCAGCATCTGGCAGCCCGACGGCACGCGCCTGGTCGTCCAGCCTTTGTCTGACTTCATCCCCGGCGCTGCCCGCAACCTCCACGTCGTCTATCGCGGCGAAGACACCGAGTGCGTCGGCGTCTGCGGCAATGGCCCTGAGCATAACCATGCTGTCCCAGGCGGCGAGTTCGGCGAACGCGGTTCCTGCGGCGGTGGCATCTGCATCGCAGACATCGCCATCGACATGGACAGCACGTACCTCGCAACCTACGGCGGCACGGTCGGCGCACAGGATCGCGCGGAAGCCGTGCTGAACGTGATGAACCATCAGTACACGGTCGAACTCAACATCGCGCACCGCATCAGCTTTATTCTCGCCCGCACAGGCGCTGAGCCCTACAACACCAACGACATCTTCACGCTGCTGCCCCAGTTGCGTGATGATTGGAACATCAATCGCCCGGGCTCCAGGGGTGACGTGACGCACCTCTTTACGAGCCGTCCTACCGGCGGCACGATCGGCCTTGCGTACGTCAGCGTCGTGTGCGGAGCATCCGCGTACGGCGTCTCGCAAGTCAGTTGGTCGGGCGCGTTTGGTTGCCAGACTGACCTCGTCGCCCACGAACTGGGCCACAACTGGTCAGCCAACCACTGCACCTGCACCAGCAGCACGATGAATCCGTTCATCACCTGCGCCAACACCTTCACCGGTGCCGGCTCAGGCTCGATCGGTGAAATCGATGGCCACCGCGACTCACGCGGCTGCCTCACCAACGGCGGCGCTGTTCCTGCAAACAACAACTGCGAGAACGCGTTTAACGTCACCGATTACGTGACCAATGGCACCAACGTCGCTTCAACCACCGATGGCGGTGCGCTGGGCTGCACAGGCCTTTCCGGCGGTGCAGGCGGCGGCGAGAACGACGTGTGGTATCGGTTCATCGCACCAGCGTCTGGCAGCGTGACTGTCACGACCTGCGGTAGCGCCTTCGACACGATGCTCAGCGTTCACACGGCGTGCCCAGGCACGCCAGACAATGCGCTCGCCTGCAACGACGATAGTTGCGGCGTGCAGAGCTCCGTGACGTTCACCGCGTCCTACGGCTCGGCATACTTGATCCGCGTCGCGGGCTACGCCGGTGCAACCGGCACGTTCGTGCTCAACATCAGCGGCCCCGGCGCAACCGGCTTTGGCAGCGATGCCTGCGGAACGGCAACGCCCGTCGGCGCTGGCTCGATCTTCAGCTCGGTCTTCGGCGCAACCAACGACGCTGCGGGCACGTGCGGCTCCACCGGCTCGGCACGCGACATCTGGTACAGCTACACCGCTCCCTGCGCTCAGACACTCAACGTTGACACCTGCACGACCCATGACTGGGCCGGCGGGACGGACAACGGCATGGACTCGGTCGTTTCGCTCTACACTGGCTGCGGTGGCACAGTGATCCAGTGCAACGACGACAGTGCGATCCCTGGCTGCACGCAGGCGGGCAACATTCGTGACTCGTTCGTGACCACGACGCTCGCGGCGGGACAGACAGTCCTCATCCGTGTTTCGCCATTCTTCAACTCGTTCACGAACGGCGGTCTCTTCCGCCTCAACATCACGCCATCTTCTTGCGGCGACACCTGCGCAACCGCGCAGCGCATCGTTGAGGACGGTTCCTACTTCGCGACGACCACCGCGGCGAACAACCAGGAAGGCTCTTCAACCTGCGAATTCAACCCCGCGGGCGATGTCTACTGGCTCTTCACCAGCCCGACCTCCGGCACCGCCAACATCACCACCTGCGGCAGCAACTTTGACACCGTGCTGAGCATTCACAGCGAATGCCCAGCGACCACGGCGAACCAGATCACCTGCAACGATCAGGCCGTCTGCGGCGGTGGATTCAGCAACCAGTCCGCAGTGAGCTTCAGCGCTGTCCAGGGTGAAACCTACATCATCCGCGTCGTCGGCTGGGCAGGCCAGACCGGAAACGTGCAACTCAACATCGATGCGCCCGTGCGTGCGAGCGCTGACAACTGTGGCCCTGGCGCAGCCTTCCTCGCAAATGGGGTGGCTGTCGTCGGATCCCTCTACGACAACACTCCAAGCGCCCAGAGCGATAGCTGCGGCGGCCTGAGCAGCCAGCGTGACGCGTGGTATCGGTTCATCAGCCCCGACGCGGGCCTACTGACCATCACCACCTGCGGCTCACGCAACTTCATCAGCGATGGCGTCCCGGGCGTTGACACCGTTGTCAGCCTCTTTGACGCGTGCGCCGGCGGCCAGATCATCTGCAACGATCAGGCGGGCGGTGACTGCTCCGACACCAGCATCTTCGACTCGACCGCCAGCATCGCCTACGCCGGTGGCGTGCCGGTTCACATCCGTGTCACCAACTACGGTTTCGGCGATCCCGCGACCTGGTACGGCAACGGCATGTTCCGCATCCGCGCCACACTGGGTACCGACTGCAAC
>CAZEZV010000370.1:0-3305 GCA_964516725.1 uncultured Phycisphaeraceae bacterium | reverse complement strand
ACTGGTGCTGACCGTGATGCTCTCCGACGATTTTGCCGGTGGTGTCGACGATCTCGCCTCGCTTGGCGGAGTCGGGCACGCGTCGCTCGACTAATCCGGCGTAGTCGTTGTCGGGCACGAAGCAGATTTCCTGGCTGTCGGGCTTGTCGAAGACGGGGAGGCCGCGCTGCTTTGCGATTTCGCGCACGGCGGGTTTCTCAAGACCGCCGATAGGAAGCATCATGTGCGACAACTGCTCACGCTGCACGCCGAAGAGGACGTAGGACTGGTCCTTGTCGTGATCGATGCCGCGGAGGAGATGATGTTCGTTGCCGACGCGCTCGACACGCGCGTAATGACCGGATGCGACGAAGTCGGCGCCGATCTGACGTGCGTACTCGTGCAGCTTGCCGAACTTGAGCCAGTCGTTGCAGCGCACGCAGGGGTTGGGCGTGCGGCCATCAACATACTCTTTCACGAAGTAGTCGATGATGCGACCGAAGTCCTTTTTGAAGTTGCAGACGTAGAACGGAATACCGAGTTCCGCAGCGACGAGCCTTGCATCGGCGGCGTCGTTGATGGAGCAGCAGCCTTGCTTGCCGATTTTGATCGAGCGTGGCGATGCCGTTGTTTCGCACACGCTGCCCACCGCGGCATCTTCGTACGACAGCATGCCCTCCAGCGATTCGCCGGGCGAGCCGAGGCGCATGAAGCAGCCGACGACGTCAAAGCCATCGCGCAGCAGCAGCGACGCGGCGACGGAGGAATCGACGCCGCCGGACATGGCGACAAGGACTTTGGGTTTGCTTGTGGACAAGCGTTATTGTAAGGAGTTACCTGGACACGACTCGGACGCGCTGGCATCAATTTTTCTTGTATGTGAACACGATGTCACAGCCCGCGCCGACGTTCGCAAATGGGTTCAACTGAGCGACTTCAACTCGGCCAGCGTTATCTTCACGATCCGGCCCAGTTGAGTAGAGCATGAAGGGGTGCGATGACTGCGCTCCAGATTCGAGCGGATAGCGGTAGCACAATGGTTTGCCGGTCCACTCATCAACGGGAAGCTGCGCAATGTCCCTTGGAACGAGTTGCGCGAGTGCTTGCGGGTACTTTCCTTCCCGTTCGCGATAGGACTCTATCGCGATGGCTGTAAGCGTTGCGTTGATCTCGAGATTCGCATGGAGGCACGTTGAGTGGATCATGTCCAGACTCACTACCCAATGAAGAATCGCGAGATCTGCCTCCGACACCTTTTTCTTCATTGGGTCTTGCCCAGCCTCAAGCGAAGGCTGTGCATCAAGTTTGTCAAACTCTGCGTTGATGGCGTCGACATTCTCCGCAAATGTACCCAACCGTCCAATCGGACCGTCACTGAGCGTGTGCAGCATCGCGAAATAGTCCGCATCGAGACCTTTTTGGGCCTCGCTGATGTCGGCGAAAAAGTCTGCGACACTGTCGAGCGCTATTCCGCGCTCCACGGCGACTACTGCGTGATAGTCAAACTCGGGCTTGAATTCGCTCAGCAATTCCATGACACGCTTCGCGGTGTCGTTGTTCAGATTCGTCAGCGAGGCTCGGCGAATGTCGTCGCAGACAACTCCATACGAAGCAGCGGCTGAGAGGTGGGCGAGGAACAGCGGATATCTTGAATGCGCTTGCAGAACCGCCAAAGAACTTCTCCATGCTGCGATCGTCGCTTCCACATCCCCCTTTTCAATCGAACTCGCCGCTCGTGCGGCATTTAGTCGAACAATTCTTCGCGCCGCCGAAAGTTGCAACCCGGTGACACGGTCCTGCGCGGACATCAGCGGCGGATTCCTTGTCGAAAGTTTTGCCAGATGATCGATGCGAGCGCAGACACCAGATTCATGCAACGCCTCAAACGCCTCTCGAGCAGCCAGACGACTCAGCTTGAAGCCTTCCTTCGCGGTGCGTTCGTCCGGTGGTTGATTCGATTCGAGCAAGTCACCAAAGTCTGGAAAGTAATCCTGTGCGACATCTGGATCAGTAGGTTTGTGCCGCTCTGTGGCGGCCCGCAGTTCGTCGTCAATTGCCTGCTGTAGCGATTCAAGTTCAGTCCAAATCGTCGGACCGCTTTGAGCAGTATCCTCGGCAAACAGACTAGTGATAATCTCATTGCTCGCGTCAAGGTTGCGAACCGCAGAACTTGCTTGCTCGGCCATTGAGCGATACCGCCACTCCCGCAAACCCCACCAGCCGCCGTAACCGACGCTAGCAACTAGTGCGAGCGATGCTGTGACTATGCCAGCGACTTTCAGTCGTCGGCGCGTCCAGAAGTACTTGACAAGATTCGTGGCGGGACCGAACAACAGTTGTGGAGAGTCCGTTGCTCTGCCAGAGTGCTCGTTCCATACTTCGCGCGTCGCTATCGCAAAGCCGCACTCCGAGCACGTGACCATCCCGGCGTCGTTGATCGACTGATTCGTCGCGTCGTGCAGGCAGCGAGGGCAACGTGCGCGATGGTTGAGCAAGGCGAGCACGCGGCGGCGGGTGAGAAACGCAAACGCGATTGGCGACACGATGACCACGATTGCAATTGCAACGGTGATGAGCGTCGTCTCGTCATTCCAGTACCACCCGAAGATCGCTTCGTGGACTTCGTCCAGAGTAAACGAGTACTCGAAGAAGTCAGTCGCTTCAACAATCGCCCAGACTATCAGCCACAGAGCGACTGGGATCATCGAGATAGCGACTGCGACGCCCCATCGAATAAGCACCGACGATCGTGATGCGTTCGCGGCGTGCAACAACCAATCACGAAACGAAACATCCGCATCGCGCAGCGCAGTCGCTCTCGGCAGCAACAGCCTTTGCTTCAGCGACTTCCACATGCAAAGCCTCCCGAGCGTTTACTTTGCTGGATACTCAAATACGCCTCGTCCGGACTTGTCGCCCAGCCGGCCCGCCGTGACCAGTTGTTTGAGCAGCGGGCACGCGCGATAGCGATCGTTGTTGAGGCCTTCTGCCAGCACGTTCATGATGTTGACGCAGGTGTCAAGGCCGATGTAGTCGGCGAGGCGCAGGGGCCCCATCGGGAAGTTGCAGCCAAGTTTCATGATGCCGTCGATGGCTTCGGGTTCCGCAACGCCTTCCATCCACGCGTAGAACGCTTCGTTGATCATGTGCATGAGGACGCGGTTGCTGACGAAGCCCGCACGGTCGTTGGCTGTAAGCGGGGTCTTGCCGAGTTTGGTCGCAAGGGCGATCGTGCGCTCGACGACGTCCTTGCTGGTTTGGATCGCGGGGATGACTTCGACGAGTTGCATGAGCGGCACGGGATTGAAGAAGTGCATGCCGACGAC
>CAZEZV010000369.1:0-3324 GCA_964516725.1 uncultured Phycisphaeraceae bacterium | reverse complement strand
CACGACCATGCCGTCGCTGGCGGGAGTCTGGCAGGTGGGGAAGAGCTTGCCGCCCATGAACGGGGCGAGTTGGCCTGTCTTGGCGTCCGGGACCATCGCTTCGCCCAGGCAGATGCGGCAAGAGGCGACGATGGAAAGGCCATCGTGGTAGCAATATTGAGGAATTTCAACGCTGTTGGCGTTGGCGACCTGGAGAATCATCTGGCCAGGCGTGAAGTCACATTTTTTGCCGTTGATGGTGATTGAGGGCATAGGCGGGCGAGTGTAGGAAGCAGAGTGGCACGATTGCTCGGGCAGGTAAACGTGCCACCGACCGCGGCTTTGCGTAGTCGGTGGTCGAGTTACCTATGCAGAGCCACGCTGCAGCACACCACCGACCGCGCAAAGCCGCCGTCGGTGGCACGAAATCCGGCACATTGCAGTTACGCCGCCTTTTTCTTCTTCGCGACTTCGGCATGTTGCTCGGAGAGGCGGAACACCCTCGGCTTTTCCAACGCGTCCGTGTCGCAGGCCAGTTCCTTGCGGATGCCGTCGAACTGGCGTTGGATGCGTTCGAAGGCGTCGACGATTCTGGGGTCAAACTGCTTGTCGCGCTGTTCGCGGATTGCGGTGCGGGCCTGGTCGTGGGTCATCGCCTGCTTGTAGACGCGTTTAGACGTAAGGGCGTCGTAGACGTCGGCAAGCGCGACGATGCGGGCGGCGAGGGGGATGGATTCGCCGCCGATGCCGTGGGGGTAGCCCTTGCCGTCGAAGCGTTCGTGGTGAGCGAGGGCGACCTGGATGCCCATGTTGAGGAGTTCGTCGTCGCCCACGCGTTGTCGAATCGCGGCGAGGGTTTCCGCGCCGATCTGCGCGTGGGTCTGCATGATCTCGCGCTCGCCCGCAGTGAGCGGGCCGGCTTTGCAGAGAATGCTGTCCGGGATGCCGACCTTGCCAATGTCGTGCATGGACGCGGCGAGTTTGAGGCGCTCGATCCAGACATTGGTGATTTCGCCGAATTCGCTGCGGAGTTCGCTCGCGAGCACGGAGGAGTATTGACAGATGCGTTCAAGGTGACGACCAGTGTCGTTGTCGCGCTCTTCGGCGAGCTTTGCGAGGCCGAAAATCAGGGCGTTGCGGATGACTAGGCCCTGGCGGGTGCGGCGATCGACTTCCTGTTCGAGATGACCGTTCAGGCGCTGCAATGCGGAGTCGTAGCGACGAACGAGAATCGACGAGCCCAGCAATGTGATGCCTACGAGAACCACGCCGCTGGCGGCGGCCCAGAGGAGGGCTTCGTCGGTGAGGCGTGACGACGCAATGAGTGCAGTGCCAGCGGGGCGATGCACGAGGACCTTCACGCGCACGTCGGGGTCGAACATCAGGGCCATTGCAGAGCCGGACGAGCCATCGCTGAGCGCGTCATTGAATGACACAGCCTTGCCGACGGGTTGAGCGGCGGCGATCGTCGAGATTTCATCACCCCTTACTTCGCGCACCTGCTGCCATGAAAGATCGAGACGACGCAGCGCGGGCGTGCTCTGCAGGTCGCTGTGGCAGAGCACTCGATTGGATTCGTCGAGCACGATCAACTGCGCGTTGGCCGGTAGACTGAAGCGCTCGATTTCGCTCTGCACGGCTTTCCACTCGGAAGAGCCGTAAGTGAATGGTTCGTTGGCGTGGCGGCGAACCAGTTGCAGAAAATTTTCCGCGAGGCGTTCGTTCTCAGCACAGAGGCCCTCGCCTACACGGGATTGCAGGCCTGTCTTTGTGCCCTGGAACATCAGGTAGCCGCCAGCGCCCAGTACCAGTGTCTGGAGCGACAGCGTTGCGGCGATCAACGCGCTGCGATGGCGGATTTTCATGCTCTTGAACGTGAATGCCACTTTCACGTAGTTCGGCGACTTTCGCATCGTGCAGCAGCATGCACACTGTGGCGTATCACTTCTTGTCGTCAACGCGCCGTGTAACTCATCTGCACAGCACACGCAACGCGTTCCGATGCTGTGTCGTGCGCGGGACGTTCGGATTGCGCGGGGCGGTGATGTTGTTTTCGTGCGTCGTGGGCGGCATACCCGGACCTTCGCTCGAAGACCGCTCAGGTCCGGTGTGAGCGACAAACGTGTTCATTGGCGAGTGGTGTTATCGCCCATGACTGGGTGATATTGACTCGCTTGGTTCGCGTGCAACCCCGATTTCTACGTTGGCACAGGCGCGCATAAATACCAACCCGCGATCTTCGCGATTTTGCCTGACCTGCCATCAACCAATTGTCGATACTCCACTTATGCACGCCTTGTTCGCGATTGTGCGATCCGGCGTCGCTGGCAAACGTACAGAATGGTGGAAGCCGTGCGCGTGCGCACGGGCGACGGGTTGAAGGAGGCCGCACATGGACGCGCATCGTTTTTCTTCCGTGCTTCGCAGTCCGCTGGGTTCTGACGCTGGCTCAGGCGGGCCACGGCGTGAGCCTGTGTCGGATGCACGATGGCCTGTGCGAGATTCGGGGGGTGCTTCGGCTGTGCCGGGGAGCATCGGCAACGTGAGCGGCGCGGACTTGATTGCGTCGGTTGAGAATCGATTGGATCGCCGGCGCTTTCAGGATAACCACTGGACGGGGACCTTCTGGGAATACTTGGACATCTGCGCGAAGGACCCCGCCGTGCTCCGCAACGCATATCAGCGTTTGTACGACGCAGTGATGACGCAGGGGTTTGAGCGCTACAAGGTGTTCAAGAAGGAAGTTGTGAAGTACAACTTCTTCAATGATCCGTTTGACAACGGGGCGGACGCGATTTTCGGATTGGACAGCGCGCTGATGTCGCTGGTGGACTTCCTGCGCTCGGCTGCGGAAGGCTACGGCACGGACAAACGCATTCTGCTGTTGCACGGCCCTGTTGGTAGTAGCAAGAGCACGATTGCACGATTGCTCAAGAAAGGCATCGAGAATTACTCGCGCACGCAGGACGGGGCGATGTACTCGTTCAGTTGGCTCCTCGACGAGCACTGTGAAGTTGCTGCGAGCGAGACTGATCCGAAGATCGCCGCAAAGACACATGAATTCAAGTGCCCGATGCACGAAGAGCCACTCGTGCTGATTCCACGCGAGGCACGCAATGATGTTCTGGCGCGACTCAACGAAGCCTACAAGCCCAAGTATCACGGCGGCAAACTCCGTGTGACGGGCGACCCAGATCCGTTCTGCCGGAAAGTGCTTGAAGACCTGATGGCGTTCTACAACGGCGATTGGCGGAAGGTGATGGACCATGTGAAGGTCCGGCGGATTGTGCTGTCTGAGAAGGACCGCGTCGGCATCGGCACGTTCCAGCCGAAGGACGAGAAGAA
>CAZEZV010000368.1:0-3333 GCA_964516725.1 uncultured Phycisphaeraceae bacterium | reverse complement strand
GAGCACGTCGCGGAGCAGGAGACCTGTGGGAGTCGTCGGATCCAAGAAGAGAATCTGGCTCTCGACGACCTGCAGCGCTTCGTCGTACTTCTGTTCGACCTGGAGAGCGCGAACACGATCAATGCTCTCGTTGAGCTTGCGGGCGCGGTCCTCTGACTGTGCTTTGGCGCGGGATGCCGCGTCCTTCTGTGCGTCCTCTGCCTGCTTCTCAACCAGCGTCGTGCGGATGATCGCTTCGCGGGCATCGATTTCGCCCATCAGTTTGTCAACCTGCGCTCCGTAGCCTTCCGCCTCTTCGTTGGTGAACACGTTGCGGTTCGCGCCGACGCGGACGCGGGCCTGCGTCGCAAACTCGCGAGCACGCTGGGTGTCTTCGCGGCTCAGCGCGGCCTCTGCCTGTGCGATGTCGTTGTTGAACTCGGCGATTGCGCTCTGGCGAGCGACCTGATTATTCTGAATGACCTGATCCAGAAGGTTGCTTTGCGTCGCGTCGTTGCCCAGGCGAACCTGCGCGTCGCTCATGCGCTGGCGAGCGGCGGCGGACTGCTCGGCGGTCAACTGATCGCCAAACTGCGTGAGCAACTGGTTGTACTTGGCGACCGCCTCGTTGAAGCGATTCTGATTAAACGCGAAGTCAGCTTCGGCGAGCAGGCTCTGGGCCTGCCACTGGCGAGCGGCGGCGAGTGGATCGGTGCTGGGCTGCACGGGCTGAGCCTGAGCGATCACAACGGGCTCTGCGGGCTGGGCCTGGTTGACCGGGGTTGCCGGGGTTGCTTCCTGCACTTGGGCTTCGACGGGCGCTGCGTCCGCCGGTGCGGGCTGCGCGGGCGTTGGGACTGGCTCGGGGCGGCGCTTCACGACGCCGGGCTGCATCATGCCGAGGCTGCCCGCGTCGCTGGCTGCATCGACCAAGTCCATCTGAGCGAGGCTGAGCTTTGCGCTTTGCGTTGCGTCGAGCGTCACGCCGCTGCGGCTCACGATGTCGAGCTTTGTCCTTGCGCTGCTGGTGCGGCCTGCGGCGACATCGGCGAGAGCCGCGTCGAGCGTGCTTGCGATGGTCGGTGCGATTTCATTCTGCTTCGCCTTCGCGGCGTCAAGGTGCGTGCGAGCGATCTGCACCTGCTTGTTGGTCGCGTTCGGAGCATCGATCACTGCCTGCGCCTGAGCGATGGCGAGTTTGAGATCGTTGCGGGCGATGCCGCTCTCGGCCGTCTGAAGACTGGCCTCTATGCTGTCGAGCGCCTTGAACTTGCGGTTTGCGTTTGCGGCGAGCGCGAGAGCGCGGGTCTTCTCTGATTCGCTCATCCCGACGAGACCACTGCCAGTAGTCATTTCGAGCAGCGTCGTACGAGCCTGCACGACCTTGCCCTGATCAAGCAGAGCCGCGGCGGCGTCGAGCTGTTGCAAGACACCCGATGCGACCACGGGCTGCGTGCTGACGTTCGTCTGCGGGATCTGCGTTTGGGCGAAAGCGGTGACGCCGGTGACGCTTCCCACAATCCCTCCCAGCGAGCCCGCAGTTGCGAGGATCGAACGGATGGATCGCTTGGCGGTCGTGTTCAATGCGGTGCGGCCAGTGCCAGTCAACATGGATGAACTCCCAATCTCGAAAACAACACACTTCGAACCCGGCGAGCCAATGCAGCATCTCCGGAGACTGATGACGATGATTCCGCACGGCTTTCGCCATGCGGGGAAACTGCGGGGCGAGAGGATACGTCACTGTCCTGCGTCAAGGCGCGTGCAAAGTGGGTAAATTGGCACTTGGCCAGACAACCACTGTTGAACACGCCCCCCCACTAGACCTGACCGACGCCAATATGTTCCTCTTGGGCTATGAGGTCGTCGCGCAGAATCAGCGTTCCGCACATTTCGCTGACAAATCGCAGCCGCGTTGCGGTTGCCTTCGCCAGCACCTCGTGACAGGTCGCCCTCAGCACGACCTACGTCTCTTCTGTTCACTCGCCCTGAGCGAACGGTTGCCATCTTCTGACAATCTGCGATCTGATTGAAACGAAAGTGCGACGCGAGGGCGCAGCCATCGTTCCAATTCGACCAGCACAATCAAGATACCCGCTTTTGCACAGGAGTGCAAGACCCCCGCAAGCAGTCTCATGCACAAAAATTAGATTTTGGGTTCAGCAGCGCACAAACTTCGCCTAAATCCCGTCCAGCCAACGTGCAAAGTACACGCGGCCCGCCTCCGGCACCCCCCGATCCACCCGCTCACCCCGATCCCCTCGCTCACCCCGCTCACCCCGACCCCCACCACCGGAACTGCTCGAAGCCGCTTCTTCCCCACTCTTTCCGGCCTTTGTCTTTCCGGGCAGGGCCTTTTGGCCCGGCTTTGCTTTGGGTTTCACTTTGCCGTCTTCAATTGAAAGTCCGGCCTGAGCAAGGACTTGCGACAACTGCTTGGGGGTGATTCGATCAATGATGACCAACTTGGCATCCCGCCAATCATCGGACTCCTGTTCTATCTTCTTAGACGCTGCCCCCGCCCCCCCCGCCCCGGCCCCCGAGCCACCCGCCGCTCCCGACCCGGTGCTCGAACCACCTGAGCCCGCACCAGTCTTCCCGGTGGCGACTTCGCGATCCGTCAAGTCCTCGATTGCCGTGAACGCGACTCGCTCGGCTTGGCGGAGGTTTTCCGCGTCGAAGACTGCCTCGGCATATCGGACTGGGCCGGTTTCGTACTCGCAGCGGACGAGGGCACGCCAAGTCGTCACGCCCAAGTCGTGGCCCGCGTCGTCTGTATTGGTATCAGGATCGACGTTGAGCAGCATGCGCCATCGGTCCTGCAACTCTTCAACGACTTGCTCGGGAGTCCAAAGATCGGTCCGATCCAGCGGTGCGACCAGCACAGAGCGATGCTCATGGGCCGCGGCGTCTGCGCCTGCGGCGCTGTCGGTCATTTCAAGGTCGAATGCGTGCAGCGCGCGTTCGACCCGTTCTTTGAGTTCGGGCTGTGCGCGCACGGTGACAACTTTGTGTTCGTCAATGAACACATACAAGAACGGATCCTCTGACATCACGCCGAAGCCGCACATGCCGTCTTCGTAGAGGAACTCACCAAACTCGCGCACACCATCCAAGAACGAATCAAGCCCGACAAGGTCGTACGCGATGTATGGATCGATCTCGCGGTGCGCGTCCTGGCCCAGCACATCCAGAATCGGAAACACGCGGCCCGGCAGCAGCATGAACAGCGAGCGGCACAACGTCGGCAGTCGCTCCGCAGAAATCACGATGTCGTACGCGTAGCGATCGGGCCACCCACCCCACCCCCCACCCCCCCCACCCCCGCCCCCGCCCCCCCCCCCCCCCCCCCCC
>CAZEZV010000367.1:0-3350 GCA_964516725.1 uncultured Phycisphaeraceae bacterium | reverse complement strand
CAAGAAACATACTATCAAGCCTTGCCCTGCAACTGGCCGGTCAACCCAGCCCAAGCCGATAATTGTCATATGCGACAACTGTGCTCTCAGTTCTGCGAACGAGTGAAAGGTCCGCGCCAGCGTGCGGCGTCCTGTCTGATCGCTGCGCTTTCATGCTGGAATCCCGCGCTCGCGCAAGGGCGAGGCGAGTTGCCGCCCGTCGCTCCGACGATCGCCGCGCCAGCCGGCACGACGGTCGAGCCCTCGCTCAAGCTGTCCATCTCGGGCCTGCCCGATGGGTTTGAACTCAAGCGCTCGGCGTCATTCGCGGAAGGCGTCATCGTCACAAGCTTGTCGGGCACGCTCCTAAAAACCACTGCGGGAGACCTCGTGTTCCTGCCCGACGAAGGCTCGCACCTTTCGGACGCTCCGCTCTCGCCGGTTGCTCCTGCAATGGTTCTCTTGCCATGCCAGCGCTTGGCTCAGATCGCTACGTCGCTCCAGAGCCGGGGCGACAAGTCGCACGGCTCACTCTCCGGACAGTTATATTCATATCGCGGCAGAGCGTTCGTGCTGCCGACAGCGATTGTGTTTGACGAAGCGAGTCCGACGACGCCTGCGAACGAAGCGCCCACTTCCGAACCACCCGAAGCAATAAAGCCCGCGTCGCCGGACACAAAGATAGAACCGCCGGCATCACCTGCCGCACCCGTCTCATCTTCAACATCCACAACGCCACAGCAAACAACCCAGCCGGCGTCTGGCACTCGGGCGGCACCGGAAGCATCAAGTGTGAGCGAAGTCATCAAAGACCTCGAAGGCGCGTGGTCCGCTCGAAGAACCATTTCTCGCCCCGATCGAGTCGCGACTGACACTGCCCGCGACAAAGCTTCGGACACCAACACCATGAAGCCCGTCGCGCTCGTGCCCGAACGAACGCTGCTCTCCAACGTCCGCGGCAGGCTCGTTCGCCTCAATGAAGCATCAGGCCGGTTCGCGTTCGCGGTTGACAACGATCCCAACAGCCCGGCGGGGGCGGGGGTGGGGGGCGGTGGTGTGCAGATGCCCGGGCGAGGTGCGGGCTCGGTCGTTACAGGGTCGGCGAATATAAGTGCGACTGGCCCGATGTTGATCCTTCCCAACCGCCAGCTCGAGATGATCGAAGACGCCGTGTCGCAAATGGGCGAAAACGCCGCGTTCGCTCTCACGGCCCGCGTCATGGAATACAAGGGCGAGCGGTATGTGCTGCCGATCGCGTTCCGCGTGCTTGCAAGCGGGGATATCAAGCCGGCGCAGTGATTTTCGCTGCGTGATGAATACTGTCACCGACCGCGCAAAGCTGTGCACAAAGGCCGTATTCATTGGAACGGCGTGCAACGAGTTTCGGCAGTTGCCGAGCGAAGTGTGCAGCATCAGCGGATGAACACCAGCCAGTGAATCACAAGGATCGGCACGAGAATCGCGCACGCCTTCAGTGCGTAGCCGAAGAAACTGGGCATCTTGACGCCTCTGCCCTGTGCGATCGCCCGGACCATGAAGTTTGGGCCGTTGCCGATGTAGGTGAGTGCGCCGAAGAAGACTGCACCGGTGGAGATCGCGATGATGTCTTTGACGCCGACCTCCGTCGAAAGAAGTTGGTTGAGCGTCTGGCGATTGACTTCTTGGGGGGCGAGGGCGACTTGCACGAAGTTGAGGTAGGTTGGTGCGTTGTCGAGGACGGCGCTCAGGCCGCCGGTGGCCCAGTACAGCGATGTTGGCGTGTTGATGCCCCAGGAGCCGCCGTGCATCGCGAGGTAGGCGAGCGCGGGGGTCATTGTCAGGAAGATGCCGACAAAGAGCGTGGCGACTTCGCGGACGGGGGCGAAGGAAAACTCGTTGCGCTTCACGATGTCGCGATTGGCGAGGCGGAAGGCAAGAGCCGCGAGTGCGAGTTGGAGGATTGCACCGACGGGGACGTGGAGACTCGGGAAGAACTTATGGAGCAGCGGATCGACGAACACGCACGCGACGATTGCACAGATGAGGATGATGCTGATAGGGCTGGCGTGGACCTTAAGAAAAAGCAACTTCGCGGGCGGCTCGTAGCGATTGCCCTGCGCGGCACGAAACCGCGTTTCAATCCACGAGTCGTACACAAAGAACACGGCGAGCAACAGCCCGATCACGAGCAGCCAGTCGGTCCAGAGGTGTTCGACTGTCCAGAAGAACGGGATGCCTTTGATGTAGCCCAGGTACAACGGCGGATCGCCGATGGGCGTGATGCAGCCGCCGCAGTTGCTGACGATGAGAATGAAGAAGACAACGTGCAGCGGGCGCAATCGTCCGGGCAGTGCGCCTTGTCCTTTGTGGCCGGCAGCCTCAGCGCCGTGACTGGCGTTAATGCGGATGAATGGGCGGATGAGCAACACCGATGCGCCGGTCGTGCCGATGACATTCGCGAGCACTGCGCCGATGAGGAGAATCAACGTGTTGGACCACGGCCCGGCGTGCCCCATTTGTTCCAGGCCCGGCGTGCGCCGCGAGCCCAGCGGCACGAACATCAACTCAATCCCCGCGCTGGCAACATACAAGCCGCCCACCAGCCCGATGAAGCCGATGTACTCGAGCGCGACGTGCAGCATGTGAGTCGCGCCGTAGTTGTTGTCGCGCAGACCAACAACATAGAAGCCCAGAATCGTGCCGCCAAGAAAAAATGCAATCGCAGAATCAAAGCGGTGCCAGAATCTTTGGAAGAGCAGCGGGCCTGTAGCGATGCACGCGAGCAGCAGAAGGAACGGCGCGCACAGCCAAGCCGGGATGCTGTAGGTAGTCGCGCCTGCATTGGTTGTGATGACAGGGATTGAAATCGCTTGCGAGGCGATGATTCCAAGGATGCTGCCCGCCAAGAGCGAGAGAGCCCAAAGCCGCGCGAGCGCGGAGGGCGAGTTGTGATGTTCGTTTGAGTTGGCCATTGGGTGGGTTGCGGGTGTGGCTGGGATTATTGCCGAACGCCCGGAGTGAGACGAAACTCTGCCTGATTAACCTAACGCTATACGTACTATTGAAGAAACGTCTGAGATATCGGGCTATCATGGTTTGAACGGGGCGCACTGTCCACCTGAAAAGATGGTGACTTTGGTGCTCACTCGCCTTGAAGCGAAAACGTGCGTGCGCGATGTTGGTTGCAGAGTGCGACCGACGCGATCGAAAGCCGCAGCAGCCGCTTGGCGATTCATGGAGAATGATGAAATGAAGGTTTGCAATGTCATTTTGGTTGCCGGTCTCGCATGCGGTCTGTCCCTGATGGGCTGCGAGGAAGCAAAGAACTCGGCACAGAGCGCGGCCAATGCTGCGGGCGACGCCGCGAAGAAAACCGCTGACGTTGCGAAAGA
>CAZEZV010000366.1:0-3381 GCA_964516725.1 uncultured Phycisphaeraceae bacterium | reverse complement strand
AGTAGCCGGGGTGTGGAGCGAGGCTTTGCGAGCGACACCCCCGGTACGTTGCGTCAACGCATCACAGTCCGAAGGACTGCTCGTACAGATCATCTATTTCACCGGCCCAACGAGCAGTCTTTCAGACTGCCATTGTGACGACGCATGCTTCCGGGGGTGGCGCTCGCAAAGCCTCGCTTCACCCCCGGCTACTGGCTTGCAGGCCTTCGGCCTGAAGAACAATGTGCTTATCTGAACGGCATTCCTCCCTTACGTTCGGGCTACATGCTTGTGTGATGGCCACATTCTGGACAGATGGGCGAGTTGATGCCTTGCAGGTTGTAGCCGCAGTGGTTGCAACTGTTGGTGACGAACTTCTCCGATGCATTCAGTCTGCCGGTGGCGACGACGCTCAGGGTAAGAATTGTGGCGAGTGTGAGAAGCACTTCGTAAAGCGGGTTTGATGCGGCGTTGAGAAACGATTGCCAAGACGCTGGGAGTGTTCCTGAGTAGGTCGTGCCGTTGAAACCCGGCGCATAGCTCGCTGCAAGCAGGTATGCCACGCACCATGCGACATGAGCAATCGTGAAAAGCCAGGTGAGTTCTAAAGCCGTTATCGCAGAAGCGATGACTTTGTGTTTCTGCTTGGAAACCTGAATTGCGATCGGAATCACGATGAGTGTTGGAATGACCAACAAACCGAGAGACATGAACAACCATGCAGTGAAGTAATTTGTCCAAGTCGGAAACGGCTCCATTCCGGGAGTTGCAGTCGCAGCGAACCAACTACAGAACCACATGGCGGGCGCGAGCATCGCGAAGCACAGTCGCAATGCTCTGGGCCAGCGCAGATATGGAGCGTCGAGGCTCGCCATGAGTGATGGTTGGCGGCTTGAAGTTTCTTGGCGATTGGTTGTTCGTGTTCGCCCACCCCATCCTCTCCCGGAGGGTGGGGCTTTTTCGAAAAGAATCAGCCCGCCGAGCCTTGCATCATGATTTCTTCGTAGGGTTGGACGACGACGAAGCCGTCGCCTTGGAATTGCATTTGGAAGCTCTCGCCGCTGCCTCGGCCCAGGAAGGTTTTGAGGCTGATGTCGGTCTTGAATTCTGGCTGGAGGTTGCCGGACCACGCGACGGTGGCTTGGGGATCTGTGAAGACGGGGCGGCCTGGCATGACGCGGAGGACGAGGGGTTTGCCGTGGCTACCGAAGGCGACTTTGCCGGTGCCTGCGACTTTAACGTTGAAAAGGCCGCCGCTGGCGATGGCGCTCATTTTTCGCATCATGGTGATTTCTTTGGTGAGCGTGGGCTCCAAGGCGATAAGGTCGTTGCCGTTGACGAAGATGGCTTCGTTGGTGAGGGAGAGGACGGTGATGCGCTTGCCGCCGTCGGCGACGTAGAGCTTGCCCTGGCCTTCGGCTTTGGAGAGGGTTGCACCTTCGCCAGTGACGGCTTTCTTGAGGAGGTTGCCCAGACCCTGCTCCATCAGCCCTTCGCGCGTGAACTTGATCTGGCCTGTGTAGGCGATCATCGCGCCGTGCTTCATCCAGATCATGTTGGTGTTGCTGCCGGCGGCTTGACCGAGGTTCACTTCGAGCACGCGATCTGACTCGAGTTCGAAAAGGCCGTGGTTCTGAGTTTTCTCGGCGTTGTCGTTGACGAATTGGGTGAGGGAGGAGTGGGACATTTCATTCCTTTCGTGATGTATGCGATTGCGGATGTTATTCCGGGTGGATGTTCCTACGTTTCATGCTGAAACATCGCTCACGCTATCATTGGATGAAAGCCGAGGTGCTGCATGGGCACGAACAACAACGATGGGTTTACGCCGACTGGTTCGAACACGCCGCCGGGCGGGTCGATGGCGGAGCAGGCGCAGAAAGATCGGTTGTACGCGGAGAGCGCCGCGAAGAGTGCGCAGTGGTCGCGTGATTTCATTGACGCGAGCAAGCCGCATGACTCTGGGGCGAGTTGGAACGCGCCGCGGGGTGGTGGGCAGAGTGGTGGTGCGTCTGGTGGCGGGAAGAGCGGTGGGGGCGGTGTGACTTCGCGTGCGCAGCCGCCTTCGCTTTTGGCGAGGCTCGTCCGCGACATGTTTGACTTCAGTTCGAAGCCAAAGCCGCGCAGCGGTGTTGTTGGCGGACCGAAGCCGGTCGCGGCGAACAAACCGTGGAACGCGACGGCTGGTGTAATCGGATTTTTGGTGGTGACGTTGATGGTTGGGTCGCGGATGACGGGGGAGAACAAGTGGATACTCGCGGCGGCGATCGGACTTGTGGGCGGGGCGATCGTTGGGCGTGTGTGGAAGGCGATGGTATTGATTGGAGTGGTTGGGGGTGGTTTGTGGCTGTGGGGGAAGTCGAATCGCAATAGCGGCACGACGCCAACGTTTTCGACTTCGACGCCGTCATCGTCATCTGACAACGCGAGTTCGTGGGCGGGCTCGTCTTCGACATATGCGCCAGTGCAGATTGGGGTGGCGAAGCCAGATTATGTGCCACTTGAAACTTCGGTGAGTCCGGCGGTGCAGGTTCAACAGCAGGTAATTCCTTACTCGAAGCCTGAGCCGGCTTTTCCGCCCGAGTCAGACATCGTGCTGGGCGGCGCGGCGAATGCGTTTTTCAATCCGACGGAGGCGGTAGCGTGGGCGAGGTCGTTTGCTGGCGTGTACACGATCAGCATCAAGCACGCGCGGGAACTCGACTACAGCCACATCAAACTATTGCGATATGACACCAACGCGCGGCAGGCGTTCATTGATGATGGGTCGGGCCCATTCTGGCTCGGTCTTGATGTGCCAGAAGAAGATCACGAGGTGTGGAGCAAGGCATGGACGGTGACGTTCTACAAGGTGAACTTGGATGGGACGCGAAGGGATGAAGATCCATTTCGGAGTTTTATGTTGGAGCGGTGAGTGGTCGATGTGTTGTAGATCGACAGTTGGTTGGAATTCAGTCGCCATTGGCGTTTATCATCGCTACGGAACGCAGATTGGAGTTGCTCACAACCGCAGGATGTGCGCGCCAAGTTCAACCGCCCTTAGACCGTATTTGCCGAGCTCCAGCGTCATTTCGAATACATCTGGAGATGATTCGAACTTCGCAATCGCGGCCAGAGTTTGGTCCCGCTTCTCGTCCGACACCTTCACACCAAGAAACACCTTTGAAATTGCTCCATTAGGAATCGGCAGAAATATCACGGAGTCGCCGTGCGCAGTATCGCCGTGAATGAACCTCCATTCTCGTTCATAGTCCCAGCACTTTGACTTGCGCAGTAACATCTCGTGATTCGGTTTCGGCAGCGGTCCGCCAGAAATCAAGACCCGAAAGAGCTCCTCAAAATCATATACGAATGGCTTGTTTTCCGAGTAGATTGCCTGGAAGGGATTTGCCACGAACAATC
>CAZEZV010000365.1:0-3400 GCA_964516725.1 uncultured Phycisphaeraceae bacterium | reverse complement strand
GCGAACACGGGTTGTATATATGTGTTCCGCCTTGGCGAATACAACTGGCCCCTGAACCCTTTAGTTCGCTGTTCTTGTTGCTTATGTTACGGTACGAGTTAGCTCACACGAAACGACAGCAAGTAGAAGATCGGCGTTTCAGGTATTACATACAACTTAGAGAACTCGCTTTGGGGCGGGGGGTGTCGAAGCTGGAAAAGGTTGAACTCGCTGTTTTCTTCCAACGTTAGCCCGACACTGCCAGCTGTGGCAATTACGTCAGACACTTTGTGCTTGTATGTCTCGATGTACACTTGCCCACGCGGAGTCTGAATCCGAGTGTACTGGTAGCGATGAAGGGGATGAATGTCGGTTACCAACACACGGCCACCGGATTCAAGAATCCTGGCGAACTCTCGGAACACTGGGGCAATGGTACTGATGTTAGACAGAACCCTAGTGCAGATGATTTGTCGAATTGAACGAGACGCGAGAGGAATGGCTCGCAAATCCCCTACTGAGAGCAAGTGCTTTACATTGCCCCTTCCGTGAAGTTTTTTCTTCGCAAGCCTAAGCATATTTTCGCTCAGGTCTACTAAAGCAAGCCGTTCTGATGCTGCGTACAGCAAATCTAGGTATGGGCTGTTTCCTGAACCGGCATCTAGTGTTGTTCCGCCGACTCTTTGGAGCCAGTTTGCGACTATTGGGGTTTCGTTTTCTCGCCAAAAGCTGTACCAACGCCACGAATCGTAGTATTTCGCGATTCGATTGTAGCCCTCCTTTGCAGACAGTATGTTGATCGGGGAATCGTTCGTCATAATAAACCTTGATCTCTTATGCTCTACTGTCGCCGAGTTGGAGTTCGATCACTGGCGTTCTCCATCTTTTCAAGTCGGTCGGAAAGAGATTGCAGTTGCTTGGAGATCGATGCGAGTGTCGAATCTATTCTGTGTTCGTCGTTTGAACTTTTGAGTTGTTGGTGAGCGAGTTCAAGCTCCTTCAAAAGTTTAACTTCTTCTGCTCTCTGGGTGGCTGAGATCACGCCTGTTTTTTCCCAGAGCCAGCGCGAGAATAGCGGTTCAGCTTGCGCGAAGAGAACTAAGAGTCCCACGACTATCGAGCCACCGATCACGGAGTGCTTGACTGTCTCACTTGCGCGCTTTGCGGCGCGTTCTTCAATGTCCCCAACCCCAAGGAAAGACCTTGCGAATCGCTTGGCGGACGAAGCGAGTTTGTTTTCGTATGCAGCGAGATCTAGGGTTTCAACTGTCCCTTGTGTCGCGTTGTCAACTCGGTAGAAGGTAATCTTGGCGATCTCTTCATTGATTGAGATTTCGACATTGTTTGAAGAGAAGTTAACCAAATAGCAGGACAAGGGACCAGAGTAGTTGGGCTCAATCAAGCTTGCGTTGATAAGCATTACACCCTGTCTGGCCAATCGATACAGCGGAGAGTAATGCCCACAAATGTTGTGTGGCATGTTGAGCGATTCCCTCGTCTTGATGATCCAGCATTCTGCGGGTCCGATCGTCCAATGAAGCGCCTCTCCACCGTTGTTCGGTTTAGGAGGTACCAAGTGTTTTGTGCCAGTCTGTGGCTCGAAAACTGCTCCAACTCGGAGTGTGTATGCACAGTTCGTGATCTTGTTGGGGTCGTGATCGTGGATGAGTGTTCTGTCTCGTATCAACTGCTCGATATCTTTGCGGTCGAGAATCATCGTTTCCTCGCAGGTGAAGTCTTTGGTTTGCTGATTTCCGCTCTCGACTGAGACTTTGGCTAGTCGTTGGCCGAAACAAATACGTCGTCTCTAGGCCCAGAACAGCGGCCATACTCCGAACGCAGCAGGAAAAAGCCCCGCTCGTGGCGGGGCTTTTTCCTGCTGCGGGTGCTGCTTCCTGTTAATCGTTGCTGCGTCACGCGGTCCTGTTCAGTCGGCGAGGCGCCAGATGCCGTCGCTGGCGACGGGGCTGGCGGGCTCGGGGTAGGAGATCGATTCGAGTTCGAGATCGATGTCCAGTTCGGGCCACCAGAGGTGGTGCGCCGAGGGGTGCTGCACGTTGAGCAGCTTGCCCACTGGCGCATCCCTGAACCACGGGAAGTGATCGAACGGCAGATACACCACCTCCTCGGGCAGCGAGACCCAGAATCCGGTTTTCGACACCCGGGTGACCTCTACCTTCTGAGTGTCCTGCCTTGCCGGGAGTTTCATTGTTGTTCTCCTTGGCCGGTCGGTTGGCTAATCACGCGATTAGCCGAAGTTCCTCGATTCTGATAGCCATAGCTTCAATCGACACTCCGAATTGCTCGGCCAGCGGCACGAAGTGAGTTCCGTTGAAAGTACCCACGCTCGCGAGAATTCGGGACAAATCCCGAACCGTCAGGCTGTCCCGGTCGAGTTGTTGTGCACGGTTCCGAAGCAACGCGAACTTTGTAGCTTCGTTCAGTTCGAAAAGATCGGTGCCGAAAGCACCTTTGAAACGGGTTCGTACGAGTTTCGCTGGCATGAGGAAGAACGACGCGAACTTATCCGCCTCGAGCTCAACACGGTCACGCGAAATCGAACCGCCATTCAGTGGCCGATCACGATGCAATCCCCTAGCTTCATGCAAGAGCGCGTGTCCAAGTTCATGAGCCGTTGTGAAGCTCCGAACTTCGCGGCCAAATCGCCGAGAAATGCGAACCTCGCCAACCGAATCGTCGATGACGCCAGCAACTTCGAAATCTTCTCCGTCGCAATGAAAGCTACCGAGCGTCTCGGTAAGTTCGTACTCAAAACCCATGAGGCGAAGCGCCATTGCGGGGTCGAGAACGTCAATTGGATCGTGACGCTTCGAGTCAGGCCAAATTCGGTGCCTGTACTTCCACATCTGGCGTTGAATGTCCCGAGCCAGCGACTCTAAACTAGCCATTGAGCGTCGGGGATTCGTCGAATTCTTCTTGGCGAACCTCGAAAACTCCGCGGACACTTCGGGGGAAAGTGTCGCCGTCGTTCTTGGCTCACGACCAGTCTTTGTCCATTCAGCGCTGAACCCGCCCTCGCCATCAACATGAGCATACTGGTTCTGCAAGATGCGCCGGCTGTCTGAGATCTTGCGTCTGCGTTCTTCGTGGTCGCCAAGGTCGGGACATTCAGCGGCGCTGAAACCATCCTCGCCGTCGAGGTGGGCGTACGGATTCTCAAGGATCAGCCGGCTCCTGATGATTCTCTCGGATGGTTGCTTTGCCATTTTTCGCCCTTCTCGCGTTCTTCGTCAGCCGCAGGTGCCGACCGCCCCGCAGGCGGTGCAGAAATCGCAGCCGTCCTTGCGGATGACGCTGTAATTGCCGCATTCGTTGCACAGGCCGCCCTGCATCAGCTTGGGTTCGTTCTCGCTGCGCGGGGCTTCGAGGATGCCCATTTCGCGGCGCGGGTAGCCCTTGT
>CAZEZV010000364.1:0-3404 GCA_964516725.1 uncultured Phycisphaeraceae bacterium | reverse complement strand
ATCACGTTTGCGGCTGGCGCCGACGCCGACGAACATCTCGACGAAGTCTGAGCCCGAGATGCTGAAGAACGGCACATCTGCCTCACCAGCGATCGCCTTCGCAAGTAATGTCTTGCCAACGCCCGGATTGCCGACCAACAGCACGCCGCGAGGGATGCGCCCGCCAAGCTTTGTGAACTTCTTCGGGTTTTTCAGGAACTCGACGATTTCAGTGACTTCGTCCTTGGCCTCATCAATGCCCGCAACATCCGCAAACGTGATGTTGGTCATCTCTTTGTTCAGCGTTCGGTGCCGGCTTTTGCCAAACGATCCCAGCATGCCGCCGCCGCCAGCTGCGTTGCGGAGTCCGCGAGCGACGAGGAACCAGAGCAGCAGCATGAAAACAAGCGTGGGCGCGATGACCCAGATGAGCAGGCTTTGCCACACCGCGGTCTGTTGCTGCGTGACGCTGTAGCCCGTGAGTTCCTGGACTTGCTCGGCAACCGCCTTGCCGCCGACGTTGTTGAGCGGGACGATGATCGCGCCGCCGGTGCCTTCGGCGCTCGCCATGAGTTTCGCGACAAGGGCGTCGTCTCGCAGGACGACTGAGGCGGGGTCAATCTGTTTGGAGTTCCAGTAGTTCACGAACTCTTGATACGTGATCTTCTTGCCGCGACCCTGCGTCGTGAACATCGTCAGCAAGAGCAACCCGATCAAAAGCACGCTGACAAGCCCAAAGATGCCGCGCGAGGGTTGAGGGATGCCGGGCTTGGGTGGGCCTCCTTTGGGTCCGCCCGGACCACCTGATCCACCGCCCTGATTCGGGGTGCCCTTGGAGTCCTGGGACGAACGGCCCGAGCGAGAGTCGTGAGCCATCATGTGGGTAGCTGTCGCCGTCTCGGCGACGCTCGTGAATTTGACCAACTTCAACATCTGAACAAGAGTGCGCATTGCGATCCTTTGACGCGAACCTGAACGCGGCGAGGGGATTTGGCGCGTGCGCACCATCGCCCTCTCCCCAAACATAATTCGGCGATTTCCGCCTTTGGATGCATGGAAACATGCCTCGTGAGGCCCCTGAAAACACCGACTACTACGGTAGTCATTCAATTAGACGCTTATTCGAGCCGGGAGGTTCGGTGTTTCGCTGGCTGGGGAGGGGTTTGGGCGGGTTGATTGCCATTTTTGCGAGACACCAACAGTCAATTTTTCAGTTTTCTGTTGCGCGGCGAGATTGCGGCTCAGAAGCCTGAAAAGGGTTGTGTGCGGGCAATACTTCGGGTATGCTTGGGAAAGGGAGCGTGCGTGGTGGGGGGTGCCGCAGTGCTTCCGTCACGCCGCAGTAGAAGGACTCTGCCGACATGAGCCAAGCGCCAACCACACCCCCGGGCACGCCGACGCAGATGGAAACGGCGCACGGGTATTCACCACCGACAGTGACGCAGTTTTCGGTGTTTCTGACGAACAAAGTGGGCAAGCTGCACGACTTGGTGGAAGTGTTTGATCGCAGCCATTGTCACATCAATGCGCTCTCTGTGCATGAAGCCAGTGATCACGCCGTCGTCCGCCTCATTACAAGCAACGCGCAGCTCGGCCGCACCACACTGCAGAACGAAAAACTGGCTTTCACCGAGCGAGATGTCTTGGTCGTCGCCCTTGCCGGCAATCACACGCTGAGCAGCATGTGTCTGTCATTGCTGCGAGCGGAATTGTCGATTCACTTTGCGTATCCGCTGATGGCAACGCCCGGCGCAGCCGCGACGATCGCCCTCGCCGTCGACGACCTGACTCTTGCAGGCCAAATCCTCCGCCGCAAGGAGTTCCGCCTGCTGGGCGAAGCCGATCTCGCGTGCTTGTGAACGCAGCATGCAGTCCGACCGCTGAGGAGCGGTTCGACTTCATCCCAGATGTTCTTACTGAATCACACTCGCCAAAGCCCACGACGACCCGAGGTACCCGTGCCGGACCCCAAACGCGCCTTGCGATCCACAATGCGAGCCACCCTCGCCACGCCGCGCGATTGGTCGTCTCTCAGCAACGCTCTCTGCAGTCTCGCTCGCGCCACACTCGACATCCCAGCCAACACCTGTGTGATGGCCTACATCGCCACGCCCGGCGAACTCAACCTCACGACGTATCTCGCACACCTCGCCTCCCAAAGCATCTCTGTCGCGTTCCCGCGCGTGCATTGGACCACCCATCACATGGACCCCGTCCAAATGCGCGAGTTCTCGGCAGTGCAAAACTTGTCGCTTGATCCACCAAATTCCCCAACCAAAGCCGCCTTGATTCAGCCCCTATCGACACTCGCCGACTGGCAAAGAACTCGCCACAACCTCTGGCAACCCCACGAAAATCTCCCTGCATTCCCGCTCGCAAAAATCGCACTTGTCCTCACGCCCGGCTTGGCATTTGATAAATCTGGCGGTCGTCTCGGGAGAGGCGGCGGCTTTTACGACCGCTTCCTCACCCGCCTTCGCGACGAAAATTCCGCCGCGAAATTCACAGGCGTCTGCCTCGATGAACAAATCGTGGATATCGTGCCGATGAATGTGGAAGCGCACGCGCAGGACGTGCGCATGGATATGATATTGACTCCGACCCGCTTGATTGCGTGTCATTGAGGCTTTCGAGTTCGGGGGGAGGGTCACGGGGGGCGGAAAACCAGATGCCGACGGTGGAACCCGTCGGCGAGAAACAAACGGCTTCGATGCTTCTCGTCATCGCGCCGGATACTCACGGAAGGGTTCATATGGCATTGCCTTCTCAAACCGAACGTAGTGGCGACGGAAATCGCAGCGTGATGGCGCAGCCCGGCGTGAGCAACGCCGCTCGCATGGGTCTCATCTTCCTCGGCATCGCCCTCGTCGGCATGGCGGTGTACGCACTCGCCAAGTGGAACGGCAACTCCACACAGAAGAACGACGCGACCAAGATCGCCGAGAAGTCGGGCACCGCGGGCACATACGAAGCGCCGCGCCAAATCACGTCGCTGCCTGAAACACCACTTACAACACCAATCACGACGCCAGCGACAACACCAGCCGTCAAGGAAGTCGTTCCCGATCCGCTGCAAATCACGCAAGGTGCAACGACTCCGGGCCAGGTCCAACCCGTCGCGCGCAACGTGACCGGCGACGTAAACCCCAGCACCACGCCAGCCACAACCCCCAACACCAACGGCGCGATCACGCCCGGCACGACTCCTCCGACAACCCCTGGCTCAATCACCCCCAACATCACCGACGGCGGCGTCCTCTCCCTCGTCGATCAAGGCGACCGCGCCCTCAAGGACGGCAAACTCCTCGACGCCCGCATCTCATTCAGCAAAGCGCTGTTGCACGCCGATGCAACCGAAACCGATCGTGAAGCCCTCCGCACGAAGCTGACCACGATCAATCAAGACCTCGTCTTCGGCCCCGCAG
>CAZEZV010000363.1:0-3426 GCA_964516725.1 uncultured Phycisphaeraceae bacterium | reverse complement strand
ACTCGCGATCTTGTAAAGGGGTTTGTACGGAGTTTTGAAGGATTTTGGACGGAAAGTCCTTAAGACTATGGTTCACAAGGACTTGAACTCTGTTGCTTGTTCACAACGCCCGTGTGATCGAATAGTTATCGAATGTGGAAAACTTCTGGATTGGGTGCAATCGCACATCATGGCACTACCGCCCGCGCCCGCCAGTCTTGCGAGTATCCACGCGAGGTCTCTTGAACGGAATCACGCCCGCCGGTTCATACCCGATTCCCCAAATGAAAATTTCGCGTGAGACATCGCGGCTCGCCTTTGGCTTTGTCGTGCCGGCTTCCTTGAACATCCCTTTCGCTCGCTTAATGACGTCGGGCGTCGGCTCGCCTTCGAGAATTTTCATCACGAGTTTGCCGCCTGGCTTGAGGACGCTGGGGCATAAGTCCAGCACTCGCTCGCACAGCCGCGCCGAGAGAAAGTCGTCGCCGTGACCCGAGGTGTTCGGTGCCATGTCCGACATCACGACATCAAACCGGCGAGTTTCATCACCAAGCAGCAGGACAGAAGCGTCAGACTTGAACGCATCGCCAACGAGCGTCGTGACGTTCTCCGGAAGGTCGATGGTCACGGGCGTCAAGTCAATGCCCACGACGACACCATCATCACCAACGAACTTGGCTGCGACCTGCAACCAAGAGCCCGGCGCGCAGCCAAGGTCGAGCACGGCGTTGCCGCGCCGGATCAGCCGGCGCTTTTCTTGAATCTCCAGAAGCTTGTACGCCGATCTCGCGGCGTACCCCTCGGCCTTGGCCTTCAGGAAAAACTCATCATGCAATGTGCGTGGTTTTGCCATGTTTGCCTGCTTGATGCCTTGACGCGTCGTACCTCGATGCCTTCTTCCCTGTCTACACGAACATCGTTGAAAAAACGCACGGACAACTAAGACGTCGCTTTCCTCACAA
The DNA here is from genome assembly GCA_964516725.1 of uncultured Phycisphaeraceae bacterium. Classification (GTDB taxonomy): domain Bacteria; phylum Planctomycetota; class Phycisphaerae; order Phycisphaerales; family UBA1924; genus BJHL01. Next base: position 2,485 of record CAZEZV010000363.1, on the reverse strand, counting down.
CAACTGTGCGGACGTCGACCACAACCTTACACCCGCCGACAACGACGCGCCGCACGTGCGTCGATGAATCGGTGATCCACCTCGCGATCTCGCCAACAGACCTTGCCCGCATGCGGTCTTGCCTTTTTGCGCCTCCAACGTCGCGCACCATCATCGCAATTGCCTCGTGCAACACCGGCGCGGGAGCCTTTGCGAGTTGCTCTCTGGAATACTCGCTCCGCTTTCGAGCGCCGCTCTCGCCGCGATCAATTCTCGCACGTTTCAAGGCTGTCCTTGCCCGCCTGCGGACGACTTCACCTGCTTCTGCGCACAAACCAGCGCTCCGGACCATTCGCCGCGCAACGCCTGAATCAATCGAACGCAGCGCGGGCAGCACGTTCTTCCGAAGCGCCGCACGCAATCGCGTCGTGTCGTCATTCGTCGCGTCATGCCGCCAAGAGACCCCCGCCGCGTTGCAGAGTGATTCACAATCGACTCTCGTCAACCCTTCGATCCCGCCAGAGGGATACCCAAGCATGGGCCGCACCATAATGCACTGAGTCTTTCCAGACTTCAACCGCCGAACCGGCATCACCCCCCGCATTGCGCCGGGTCCGCAACCGCGCATCATGCGCATCAGCACCGTCTCGAGCGCGTCGTCGAGGTGATGCGCCGTGGCGACATATCCACACCCGTGCTCTTTCGCAAGCTTCGCCAAGGCGTCGTACCGCACGAGGCGAGCCGCGGCCTCAGGGTTTTTGCTCAACGCGATACGAAAGCGTGTGTGTTTTTTTCTCGCTCCCTTCACCACCACCTTCGCCTCACAAAACTCAACCCCCAGCCACGTAGCCAGCTTCTTGGCATGATCCCGATCCGCCAAAGCCTGCTTTGGGGGCCGCAGGTCGTGGACGACATGCCCGATCACGAACCGGCGCGGAGCTTCGGACACAGCCGCGCAGAGTGCGACCGCCAGCGCCGTCGAATCCGCCCCGCCAGAGCATGCGATGAGTGTTTTTCGGGCCGAATCACGAATCGTCGAGCCGCCTGTGTGTGTTCGCCAGGCGAGGGCGGTGCGACGAATCAAGGTGCCGGCGTCGGGGTGGCTCGCACGCCTTCGTCCGGCAGCCAATTGCGGTCCCTTTGGCACTGTGTCCCGTCTGGAATCAGCCGACGCACCGCCCTCGCGTGCGGTCGACATTCTGAGGGCGCTGCGCGTCACGTTCCAAGGCTTCACGGGACGATGATATGAACTCGGCATTCGTCACGCATTTTCGAGAGGTAAGCCATGCAGCACACCTTCCGCCCCTCCTCTAGCCCCCCCGCCCCCGAACTCCCCAAAACCCTTCACGAAGCCGCGGCGGGAGTGCGCTTCACTCAGATTGATCTTGCTCCGTTGCCATCTGCGGCGACCGTTTCGACGCTTGCCGAGCCCTCCACAACACCCGAGATCGACGTGTCGAGACTTGAAGCAGGCAGCATTGACTCGAACGAAGTTGCCTCCGACACAACCTCGCAAATCCAAGAAGGCTCGCTCGAGCCCACATCGCAAACCGCAACGCAGCCGGCAGGCACGACCCTTGCCGGCGTCGCTGTCGCGGCAGGCGCGGGGCTGCTGCTCTGGGCCCTGTGGCAGTGGGGCCGCAGATCGCGCGGCAGTGCGACAGGCTTGCTCGGAGCGTCGCGGCGCGAGGCCGGGATGGTCAGCCGTGCTCAACCGGCAACGCCAACCAGTCATGGCGCACTCTCGTCACCCTCGCCGGCGCATCAGCAACTCATCGCAGCGGCGGATCGGGTGGCTCGTCAACTTGAGCAACGCGCGGGGCAACTCGAGAGGTTTATCGAGCAGGCCGACTCCCGCATTATCGAATTGAAGCGTTTGTCAATCCCGATGCCCTCCAAATCTGCCGCTGAGCAGCGCACGCCGGGAAACCTGCAATCAACAACGGTTGAGCGGCAGCATGCGTCTTTCCCAAGGGCGTCGGCAGTTCCCACGCAGGCGCGAGCGGCGAATGCACAAGCAGCTGATCACCCCGTGCATGCCTCATCATCGGCAGGCGCAGGGATCACCAACTCGCACCCACATGCTGAAGTCCACGCGCTGGCGGACGCGGGCCTTTCGCCGGTTCAAATCGCGCAGCGTTTGGCCAAGCCGACCGGGCAGATCGAACTGATTCTGAATCTCCGCAAGGCGGCGATGGTCGCCTGAACGAGTTCAACTCAAGCAAGTCATCACGATCGCTATCGCAACCCCGGCTCCGGCACCGCACAAACTGGCGGCCTCGACGCCGCGCCGAAGCCAACTCGCCGCTGCGGGAAACATGCGTGTCGTGCCCAGTGCAGCGAACACATGAAGCCCCGCGCAGACGCTCGCCCAGCCGAGCCATTGCGTGCATTCTTCTGCTCCGTTCCACCGTGCATTCGCTTGCGCCAGCCAAAATCCACCGACGCATAACAGCCAGGCCCAGCCAATGATCGCCACTCGAAGGGGCCGGTCGGCCTTGGGCCA
>CAZEZV010000362.1:0-3442 GCA_964516725.1 uncultured Phycisphaeraceae bacterium | reverse complement strand
AGGGATGCAGGAGCCTTCGCCATAGACGCACAGGAACGCGTCGATGTCCTGTGGATCAAAGAGCGATGTGTCGTTGTTGAAGTCGATGGAGTCACACACCGTCACGGGGATCACTCTGACGTTGTCCAGTGCCGGGCCGTAATTGGACTGGATAGTTGTCGTACTCACGAACGAAAGAACATCGGAGCCGGTGCCCTGCACGACGAAAGCGAACTCGGTCCAGCCCATGGAGTTGGGTCCTTGGCCTGTGTATTGGAACGAGGTTGAACCGACGGTCGCACCGTTCCAACGCACATCCATCGTGCGGAGCGCGGAGCCGCCGAAAATCTCGGCAGCCATTGAGAAACGAATCTCGTACGCCTGACCTGCGACGGTCGTGAGCGTCTGCGTCACCGAGCTTGGCGAGGTCCAGCCCAGAGTGATCGACACGTTACCGTCTGCCGCCTGCCAAGTCGCGGTCTGCACAATGTCGATGCCTCCACCGCCAATGGTCCAATGATTAATGCCCGCGCCGATGTTGCTGTTTCCAGAACCGCCGAAGGCCTCGAAACTGCCGTTCTGCACGATGTTTGCGTGCGACAAGAGCGGCAATGCGACACACGAGATCAAGAACGCTGAAACGACAGAACACCGCACCATGACATCCTCCACTTAAGAAAAACCGCTGACTCTTGTACGCTGCTCCAACCTCCCGACCACCGAACTGTAAACAAAGTTGTGCGACCTGCCTCTTGCGTCATTGTCCGCAGAGTGTGCAGGGACCTTCGGCGAACTGCGTGAGGAACGAATCGATGTCGCAGGGGTCAAAGACGCTGCCATCGTTGTTAAAGTCGATATCGTTGCACGATGCAGTTTCAGGGATGCAGGGTCCTTCGCCGTAGACGCTCAGGAACGCGTCGATGTCCTGCGGATCGAAGAGCGAGGTATCGTTATTGAAGTCAATGGAGTCACATGTCGGCTGGCATCTGTTGGCGGCGAATGCAACTGCGTTGCGAATGAGGTTCAGGTTCGTTGTGTTAATGAAACCGTTGACGGCCATTGAACTGTCGGCAAATAAAATAACTGGTCCGCTTTGAGGGCCCAGTGCGCCGCAAGGTATCACTGCCAGCACACTCTGCCCGTTCTCCTGAGCGGTTGCGAGTGATGTCGCGTTTGGCCCGAGCTGGTTGAACCAGCCTGTCCAGCCAATCTGATATGTCGTGATTGTCCCAAATGGTCCGCTGGTGATGGGGGATGCCGACGAGTCTGTGACGTTTGCGTTTCTTGCCCACGCTGCTCCGGTCCCAACCACGTCAAGACCGAATGGGTCGAGCAGAGATTCGTTCGCCGGATCGCTGGCGCCGCCGTTGAACGTGTCGTTGTCCACGAAGATCACGGCCGAGCCACCCGACTGCACGAAAGAAAGGAGAGAAGACTGCTCGGCAGGAGTCAACGGCGAAATCGCTACGGTCGCGGCTCGTGCGGAGAAGAGAATCGCGACATCGTCGGTTGTCACGTTGAGGTCGATGAGAGAATCAATGCCTCGGAACGTGGCAGTCGGGAATGCGCTGATCAGACCATTGCCAAGGGTCGAGACGATACTGCCTGACGGTAAAGCGGCCCCGCCCGCTCGTGCAGGCGTGAAACCGACGATTGCTGGCTGAGCGTGCGCTGGCGACGAACACAACAATACTGCGAACAAAGTCGAAACTGAAGCCCGGAATGACCGCGAGATATGACAACCGGCGCGAATCGAATCAGTGGACATGAAAGCCTCCTGTGTCTGCACAAAGATATCAGCAGCCGGCAAAAGCCTGACAAGAAATCCGTCGGTTCATTACAAAGTACGCGATTTTTGACAATCGGTAGGAACATTTTGTTGAATTGGGTAATCTGCGCGCGAGAGGTAGGTGCTTTCAATCCGTCTCATCAATCCGCTGCAAAGCCAGCGGATTGATGGCACAGGGAAAGTTCATTCCGTCTGCCGATCAGCGAGGCATCGTGATGCTGCCGGCGGGGGCGAGCGGGAACGCAATTCGGTGTGTCGTTCCGGTTGCGGGGTTGGTTTCCTCTATCTGGCCGACCGCTCGAACCGTTCCATCATCTGCGACGACGAAGGCCGCGACGCGATCGTGGCGGAACGTCCAATCTGGCGCGGATGGCGGCGGCAAGGGGGGTGGCAGGCCGATGTGCCCGCGCACTCGGATCGCTCCGGCACCGTCGGCGGCGGGATCCGGGAGTAGTGCGTGGACTTCAGATTGATGGCCGTATCCGGGCACGCCCCAGATGTCCGCGCGGCCGAAGGCGCGCCTGGCCCAGTTCTCGATGCCCCAATTGGCGTGGGTTGCGCCCACGAAGTAGAAGTTGAAGTACGGATTTGAAGTGTGCACAGGGCGATCGCTCGCCCTGATTGTCACCAACGCGGTGTCCGGCGGCAAGCTTGGAAAGAGCTGACGTAGCTGCTGCGCGATGTGGTTGTCCATTCGCCAGCGCTCGATGAGGGCGGACCTCACGCCGAAACTCATGAGGGCGAGGATGGCCGTCACGCACAGCGCGATCGCGCCTGCCCCCAAACGTGCAGCGAAACGCGCCCCCGAACGCGCCCCCCGGCTTCCGGCCCCTCCCCCCTCGTGCGGCGCGAGCAAGGACTCGTTCGGTCGGATTCGTCGCCTCATCAATCCAATCGCGACCTGCCCCATGACCACGACCGCGGCTGTCAACGGCACAAACACGAAGAATGCGTGTCGAAAGAATGTGTCATACTGGCGCAACACCATGTGAGGCAACATCGCGCCCGCGGCCATGAGCACCATCCCGAGCACAATCGCCCATCGACGTGCGGTGTGATTCGCCTGCGACGGATGCGCGAGAGCGTGCGAGTCGGTTCTGCGCCACTCGAGCAAGGCCCATGCGCCCGCGCACAGCGCCGCCGCCAGCGCGGCCCATGCGGAGAGTGCGCCCTGCCGCAGCTGCGCCCATGCCAGCTCGAGCCCGGGGCGGCCTATCCGTTCGAGTGCGACGTGCCGAAAAAATTCTTGCTGCACCCGTGTCGCCCGCGCAAAGAACTCCCCTGCCCGCGTCATGTTCTGGACGCTCCCGGGCATGTCGGGCGGCGCAGAGAAGAGCATGAGCGCGACATATGCGGCGCACGCCGCGCCGACGACACTAGACACACAGAGCGCGCGACGGACGGTTGTGTTCGGCGCCCTGTCAACGAGCAGCAACGCGGGCATGCCCAGCAGCATCGCTGTCGGCTGCTCGTTCAGGCACGCGCCGACGAACGCGGCGAGGGCGGCCAGCAGCGCTCGCACGAGCACGGCTCGCATCGAAGGTGATCGCATGGCAGCCAGTGCCAGGTGCAGGCAGCCAAGCGTGCAGATCCACGAGAGTTGTGTCGGTACCGCCGACCACCAGCCCACGATGTCGATCGCGAGCGGGCATGCGCCCACGAGCATCGTTGTCC
>CAZEZV010000361.1:0-3451 GCA_964516725.1 uncultured Phycisphaeraceae bacterium | reverse complement strand
TCGCGCAGGCCACGGCGCACAAAACCGCAAGCGTGATAAACCGAGCGGGCGACCATGAGCACATGCAAGTCGAAAGAGCCTGAATCAGAATATGAACGAGAAAGCCAGCAGCCACCATTCCCAACACTCGTTTCGAAGACACAGACTTCTCACGTTTGAAACTCACAAGCAGCGCACTCGCGATCACTGGGAGCGAAATCGTTGCGATCGCGATGTAGTCGCCTTGATTCATCAACAATTCCCCGTGCGATGGTACATTCCTACTTCAAGTACGCCGCGAGCCCTTGCATGCCGCCTTCGCGGCCGAAGCCGCTTTCTTTGTAGCCGCCGAAGGGGCTTGTCGGATCGAACCGGTTGTAGGTGTTGCACCAGATGACGCCTGCTTTGAGTTTGCCGGCGACTTCGAACATTTTGCTGCCTTTGCTGGTCCAGACGCCAGCAGCGAGGCCGTAGGGGGTGTTGTTGGCTTTGGTGATGGCTTCGTCGACGGTGCGGAAGCTCATGAGGGCGAGGACGGGGCCGAAGATTTCTTCGCGGGCGACGATGTGGGAGGGTTGGACGTCGTAGAAGAAGCAGGGCTTGCACCAGAAGCCCTTTGTTGGGAGTTGCGACTTTGTCGGCGAGCAGAGTTGCGCGCCCTCTTTCTGGCCTTCGGCGAGGTAGTAGTTGATGCGGTCGAGCTGCGCTTTGCTGTTGATTGCGCCGACGTCGGGGTTTTTGTCCATCGGGTCGCCGACGCGGAGGCTGGCCATGCGGAGTTCGAGTTTCTTTTTGACTTCTTCGAGGATGGACTCTTGCACGAGGAGGCGTGAGCCGGCGCAGCAGACTTCGCCTTGGTTGAAGTAGATGCCTTGGATGATTCCTTCGACGGCTTGGTCGATGCTTGCGTCGTCGAAGATGATGTGGGGGGACTTGCCGCCGAGTTCGAGTGTGAGTTTCTTTTTGGTGTTGGCGAGGGCTTTGGCGATTTTCTTGCCGACGTCGGTGCTGCCAGTGAAGGCAATCTTGTCGATGCCGGGGTGGTTGACGATTGCGGCGCCGGTGCGGCCATCGCCGGTCACGATGTTGACGACGCCATCGGGGAGCCCCACTTCTTTGAATATCTCTGCGAGTCGCAATGCTGTGAGCGATGTGGTTTCGGCGGGTTTGAGGACGATGGTGTTGCCGCAGGCGAGGGCGGGAGCGAGTTTCCAGGCGCACATGAGGAGCGGGAAGTTCCAGGGGATGATTTGGCCGCAGACGCCGACGGGCTTGGCATCGGCTTTCAGGTACTCAAGTTTGTCGGCCCAACCCGCGTGGTAGAAGAAGTGGGCGGCGACGAGGGGGATGTCGACATCGCGGGATTCCTTGATGGGCTTGCCGCTGTCCATGGTTTCGAGGACGGCGAGTTCGCGGGCGCGTTCTTGGATTCGGCGGGCGATGCGGAACAGGAATTTGGCGCGTTCGGTTGCGGGGAGGGCTTGCCACTTTGGAAGTGCTTTGCGGGCGGCGGCGACGGCATTGTCGACGTCTTTTTCGGAGCCTTGAGCGATTAGGGAGAGCGTGGCTTCGGTGGCGGGGTTCAGCGTTGGGAAGAACGCGGATTTGTCGCGGGGGAGGATGAAGTCGCCGTTGATGTAGTGGCCGTAGCGGTCGGAGATTTCGACTTTGACGGATTCGGGGGCGGGGGCGTATTGGATGGAGGGTTGGCGCGTGCCGCGTTCGTGCTCAACGACATTCACACGCGACCCTTCGCGCCCGCTGACGCCACGAACACCACCATCACCTGCGTGTGAGTGTGAACGACCGCTGTGCGCCGTTGCCTCGCCGTTTTGCTGTGAAGTGGAACCGGTGCCGTTGTGATTGGCGTTGTGGTCGCTGGGCATGCGGGATGTTAGGGAACGTGGGTGGGTGTGCCGCATTCGGGGCACGTGGGGAGGCCGTGGGCGTCGTAGCCACACCTCACGCACGCGTCTTTGGCACGAAGACGACGCTTGACGTATTGAAGACTCGATACCGACACCCAGAACACTGCATACGCCAGTGTGCCCCACACGGCCGTGTTTCCAATCAGTTGTGGCCACTTGGGTCGCAACGGAATGATGATGAAATCGCGGCCAACCATGAAGCCCCTGCAGTTGGATATTGTCGTTGACGATGATCCCGCATCGACGATAGCCGATTCCCTTCGAGATGCCAGACATGCAAACGGCCAGCCCAAAGCATGTTCTTCCTGCGAGAGCAACGGAGACTCTCTTCCAAACGCGGTTCGTATGGGAACGCCGACCATTTCCGCGGAAATAGCGACTCTCAAAGTGCTGCACCACTTCTGTTCTGCGGCGATGTAGGCGCAGGTCGCACTGTTTGCCGGTTTCCAGAGCCACTGCGTTGACTTGCTGACCTTGGTCTCCGCCGCAGGGCTTGATCGCTGCGCTTCTGGCAGAAATGCAATACCACACGCGGTTGCAATCGACAGAACGATACCGACGAGGGCGAAGATGACGATGCGCCGTGTCAATCGCCGGATGCGTTTGTGTGTCATCTTACGATTCTAGGGACATGGCTTTTCAGTGCCGCATTCGGGACACGTGCGAAGTGATCCCACCTGATACTTGCACTTGATGCACTGGCCGCGTTGCATTCGCTTGAACCAGCGGGCGTGTTGGAGGGTTTTGGCGGTCCAGGCGAGGGCGAGGGACCAGAGGAGGGTGTTGAGGATGAAGCCGGGCCACCAGGGGATGAGGGGGACTCGCATTGGCATCGCAGCGTTCGGATTCAGGTAGAACTCGTACCCGCGGTGCATCTTGCTGTCAACGACGTTCAAAGTTCCAAAGTTGTCAATGCCTCTGGCTTCGTCAAGCCGCATGCTTGGAAAGGGGAATCCCCATGCGTACACATGGTACATGAAACTTGTTTTCTTCTCGCTCGCACAGAACTTGCAATAGGAAAGGTGCGTCCAACCAACATAAATGAAATTGGTGCACTTGACTTGCTCGGGAAGTTCGTAGATTCTGTTCCACTTTTTCGGTATCGGGCCGGGCCAGTCATTTTTGCTCGAAACATCTTGCCAGCGGAGAATCTGATATCTGTCAAACTGAAGACCTCGCTGAGTCAAACTGCAGAACATGCCAGACAGTGCCGATGCGAGTGCGCCCGCGCATAGAAATACAAGTGCACGGCGGGTCGTGATGCGTGTCCCAAGAGTTTGCAGTTTTTCTTTAAGCACACTTACGCCTCCGCGAAGTCAGACACCGCGAGGTTGGACATAAAGCAATGCTAGGAAACTTTGGAGGGCGTGCCGCATTCGGGGCAGATGGGTAGGCCTCGTGCGTCGTAGCCGCACTTCATGCATGTGCCTGGTGGGCTGAGGCGGCGTTTGAGTTTGTGGAGTTGGATTCGGAGTCCGTAAGCAACCAGACCCCAGAAGAGTGAGTTGGCGAGCAGGGCGGGCATCACCAGGCCGAACCAGGCG
>CAZEZV010000360.1:0-3469 GCA_964516725.1 uncultured Phycisphaeraceae bacterium | reverse complement strand
GTTTCCACGACTACGTATATGCCTACGGCGACCCGATCGATCGTCGCGATCCGACCGGTTGGAACCCGAATCGCCGAGGCGCTAAAAGCGCCGATGAAATTGTCGCCATCGTGCGCGAACTGGAAACGCAGTATTTAAGAGACAATGGTCGGCCTGCTACGTTATACGAAATGCTTGCAATGTTTGCTGACTATCAAGCGCACCCACTGAAATATAATGTCGAGGCCGATGCCAGCCAGAATCACTACTACGTATTTTCCGGCCAGGATCGCCGCTGGATCGATTTGCGGCACTTTGCGCAGTCTGCAAAATCTGCAATTTTCTTGCAACCGACGAATGCGGAGATTGTAGGAGGTTACGGAGGATCCATTATCGAGTTCGGTCAGTTCCTGGTTTCGCTCGGCCCCACTGACGATCCAACATCGGTCTTCGGCGGCGACAATGGTCGTGGAAACGCCGCCAGCGCGTTCGGTGTCGAAGACAACTATTCGAACATCCTTGGAGCATATTTCGGCCTCGGACAACTATTAGTCCCTGAGAGACGGCTCTCGGACGCGTTGCGCAACTGGTTCGTCTTCAATGACGTTTCCGATCCTGAGCGCGCCTCGTCCTACAATTTCCTACCGGAAACGGAGGTCCAGTGGCAGGAATGGGCGCTTGATCGCGTCGACTTCGCTCTTGCCGAAGTGGAAGGCGCCTACATCGAGGGACCAATCGGCAATCCGCAGCTATCGTGGCGCAATCGCATGCAGAACCGGGTCGACCTTCCACAGAGCATCGTGTGGTTCAGTATTCGCAGCCTATTACGGGCGGTGGGCCTGTAGCGTCGCGGAACTTGCTCCAGCGCCATATTCCACTGATCACAAAAGGTGGCAAATGCGAGTTGCACTGTTCGCGAACTATTGGGGGTAGAATATGATGAATGTCAATCCCTACGCGTCTGCCTTGCCTTCGCGTGCAACCGCGAACGACAATTGTGCGATGATCCTTGCGGACCGACTTGCGCGCACTGGTCAGCAGTTGATCGCACTTCTAGCAGTCACTGAACTGTTAAGTCCACTACTTTGTTTCTTCGTTGGCTACATTGACATGATGAGTGTAACGGTACTATTTGGACTGACCATAGGCGTGGTCCTCTTGGCGTTGCCAGTATGCTTTTGGACTCACCTTACTTTGCGCGAGCTAAGAAACGCGCTGCGATGTCGAGGTTACGGGTTTGACACACCCACCTGCGCCTGCGTAAGTCTGCTGGAACCGTTTCGACGACGCGTGCGAAGCGCCCGTGCGATCTTATCTGCAATAGTAGGCATGTGCGTAGTATGTGTCGCGTATGTGTCAAGGATCGCCGACGAGTCGGCTGATGAGGTGGTTTGGGCCGCCTTTGCAACGCCATTTGTGGTTGCAGGCGTCGCATTGTTTATCCAGTGGTTCATTCAAAAGACAGTACGCGACGTAATCTCGGTCATCGCTCCCGAAGAGCCGATCCGTGAAGATGGTCAAAAATGACATGCGTACCGTGGCCTATGTATTCGGGCGGGAATTGATCGAGCAGGCGCGGCCGTACATTACGCAGAACGGCACGGTGATCACGCCGACGTATTCGGTCTATGTGCAAGATGCGCACTCGGGCGTGCGGCAGTTGCTCAACAACACGCCCAGCACCGCGGCGGTGACCGACGCCTACACGTACGACGCGTTCGGCACGCTGGTCCTGCAGGCGCACACCGGTGGCGGGCTGCCCAACACGCACCTGTACCGGGGCGAAGTCTGGGACGCCGGGCTGGGCTTGACCTACCTGCGTGCGCGGTACTTGGATAGCCGCACCGGCCGCTTCACAGCCACCGACCCTTGGGAGGGCGACTTAAACACCCCCTTGACATTCCAGGATTATGCGTACGCGCACAACGACCCGATCGGCATGAGCGACCCGAGCGGCAGGGGGGCAGAGTTTGCAGTTTTGACAAGTGTACTAAGAATTCTTGGGGGAGTTGCGTTCGGGCTCCCACCAGTTCTTTACAGTGGTACTCGACTAATTGTGGAATGGGACACCGATCGACTTACCCAGACACAAGATCTCTATGTAAAGTCAATTCACAGAATGCTCGTTGCAGCGGCGCGAGAACGCAACGACCAAGGGATTCTTGACGTTGCCAACGCGATTCGTGAAGCCGTTATTCTTAAGAGTGAAGCTGGTGCGATTGGGCCACCAAGTGATAGCATTACGTACAGGATAGTTGGCGCCGCGGATTCCCTATTTGCGTACCGCATCGTGCTATCGTATGACTTTTTTGAACGCGGGACCAGTACCTATTGGGATTCGGAAATAGCTGCCGGCCGAAACGTCAATAATTGTCGATGGGCCTCAGCCGTGGACACCCAGATTGCTACACTTCTTAAAGAAGGCCGCAGAATCACGACGGGCGATTTCTCAATAAATGGATATGAACCGGACACGTGGAAGTATGATGCGTTCAATCGTATCTACGAGACTCGTGCCTATCAACGTTGGCGAGACGGTATTAACGGCATTCCACAGGAACTGTTTCCTGCGTATTAGAGTTGCCAGGGAGTGCAATGCTAGGCCCTCACACATCCAGTCGCATAGGCGCTCGACATGCCAAAGTCTTATGTCCTACGAACGCCATTGTTAAGGTGGCTGCTAGAGTATCTGTGTATCTTGGCGGTGATGGTTTGCGTGTGCGTGGTTTTTCGTTTTCCTCGCATTGCGGGTCCCGACAAGGCAGTGGCTTTAGTTGAATGTATTACGGCGGCTGGAGGGACGCTCAGACATCGAGAGTCCGGGATGGAAATAGCGTTTTGTCGACAAGCGGCCTACTCCGATAATGTGATCCGTCACTTGGCTAGCGATGTCGCGACTCGCCGCGATGCAGTGGGAATCTACTCTGTGAAGTTCTGCGGAATTGAAGTCACTTTGAAGACGATTGCCGCACTTAGACTGTTACCAAATCTTAAATCCATCGGATTTACGCGTTGTGTGATTGATGATAAGACGCTCGAAGAGTGCGGATACAGTCTTTCCGTTGTTCACGTCGATTTGCATGAGATGAGAGTGAATGAACGCGCACTTTTGACGGCGGCAGCGCGAGGCCGCTGGAGAAGTCTTGATCTACGTGGCACGCTGCTGTCGACGAGTAGCGCGCGCGAGCTAGTGGAGAACGGCAACACGCGATGGTTATATCTGTCTGTTCGTGACAACGCTGCGAAGGCATCCATCTGGAGTAGCGCCTCGTCGAGACGATTAGAGGCGCTAAAGATCCAGGTGAATAGTAGCAGCGCCGCACGCCAAGCGAGCGACGACGGTCTGATTACGGTCCCTGTCGCTCGCGAGAACGAAGTCCGTGAAGATTGTCAGGACTGGTGTGCATCGTCCTCGTAGGTGCGGCCCCTAGATGCCAGCACGCCTGCCGGTGGTACGAGCGTCGTGCCGCATTACAGTTTCACCGACCCG
>CAZEZV010000359.1:0-3479 GCA_964516725.1 uncultured Phycisphaeraceae bacterium | reverse complement strand
AGATCGACGAGTTGCTGAGCACCATCAACGCCGAAGCCAAGAAGTCCATCGGCAGAACCTTCGACCCCGACAGCCCCAAGCAACTCGCCGCCGCGCTGTTCAACAAGCCCGACGACCTCGACGCACCGGGCGGCAGCGGCCTTGGCATTAAGGGGACCAAGAAGACCAAGACTGGTTTCAGCACCGACGCCGAAGTTCTCGAGGATCTCGCGAGCGACGATCGCATCACGACTCCGATCCCTTCGCTCATTCTTGAGTACCGCCAACTGACAAAGCTCGTTTCGACCTATCTCGTCGCGCTCAAGGACGCGATTCATCCGCAAACCGGTCGCATTCACAGCAGTTTTCATCAGACCGTCGCCGCGACCGGTCGACTTGCGAGCAGCGATCCAAATCTTCAGAACATTCCGATCCGCACCGAAGTCGGGCGCGATATCCGCAGAGCCTTTATCGCGCCAAAGGGTCGCATCCTCGTTTCTGCCGACTATTCGCAGATCGAGTTGCGGCTGCTTGCACACCTCTCGCGCGACCCCGCGCTCATCGAAGCTTTCAAGAACGACGCCGACATCCACACGGCCGTCGCCGCGCAGATTGCAAACAAGGACCCCAAGGACGTCACGCGCGAAGAGCGCAGCGGCGCGAAGATGGTCAACTTCGGCATCGTCTACGGCATCACCGCGTTCGGTCTCGCGCGCCGGTTGAAAATCGACAACAAGAAGGCCGACGAGATTATCACAGGCTACAAGAAAAAGTTCGCCGGCATCACGACGTTTCTGCAAGAGTGCGTTGAGCAAGCCAAGGCGCATGGCTATGTGAGCACGATCCTCGGCCGCCGCCGGCCAATCCCCGACATCGAATCAACCAACCCCAGCAAACGCGCCCTCGCCGAGCGCCTCGCCATCAACACCGTCGTCCAAGGGAGCGCGGCGGACCTCATCAAACTGGCGATGGTGAATATTTTTCGAGCGACCCGTTCCGACGCGGCTCTGCGAACCGTCGCGCTCGACCCACCAATGACTTCCGACACCAAACCACGCTCCAAGCGCGACGATTCGTCAAAGCCCTCACCCACCGCGTCGGCATGTCCAGAGTTCCTCATGCTCCTCCAAATCCACGACGAACTCGTCTTCGAATGCAACGAGCCAGACGCACCCGCCGTGCGCGCATTTGTCGTCGCTCACATGGAGAACGCGATGAAACTCTCCGTGCCGCTCAAGGCTGATTCGAGCGTGGGCACAACGTGGTTTGAGGGCAAGTGACAAGTAGTGGCACAAGCGTGATCGCCTGTGCCACCACTTGGTTGCTCGCTTGGCCGCTATCGCAACACAACATCCCAGCACCTACTCTTTGGAATGCTCACACTCCCGCTCGTCGCCCTCCTCCTCAGCCCCTTCGCGCTGCAAGACACCAAACCCGCCGAAGCACCTTCACAAGCCCCACCCGCCAAGCCCGCTCCATCGCTCCGCGCGGGCGACAAAGCCCCTGAATTCAAAGTCGAAACTTTCGTGAAGGGCGACGCGATTTCTGAACTCAAGTCCGACCACCTCTACGTCGTCGAGTTCTGGGCCACCTGGTGCGGCCCGTGCGTCGCGATGATGCCGCACATGTCGGAGATGCAGTCGCAGCACAAGGACAAGATCACCTTCATCGGCGTCAACGTCTGGGAAGAGCGGGAGCAATACACAACCGACACGCTTGAGCGCGTGAAGAAGTTCGTCGCTGACCAAGGCGACAAAATGGCCTACACCGTCGCCTACGACGGCGGAGCGATGTTTATGGCCGACAAGTGGATGAAAGCCGCAGGCCGCAATGGCATCCCCGCCGCGTTCCTGGTTGATGGCACCGGCACCATCCAATGGATCGGCCACCCGATCGCGCTCGACGCAGTGATCCCGATGGTCCTCGATGGCTCGTGGAGCGTCACCGAAGGCCCGAAGATGATCAACGAGGCTCGCAAAGAGTTCGGGGCTGCACTCGAAGCGTACAAGAACACTTTCGACGATGGCGAAAGGGCGTGGGATGCAGTCTGCAAGAAGTACCCGCACTTTGTCAACATGAGCAAGGGCGAGCGATACAACGCGCTGTTCGTCGCGGGTCACGAGGACAAGGCGTACCCGATCGGGCGTGCGATGTTTGAAGCAGGGAAGGCGAAGAAAGACTCAGCGAAGATGATGGAAGTCGTTGTGCCCCTGCTGAACCCGCAAGTCACTGTGAAAAACGTTGATCGTGAGCTTGCGATGGATGTTGCCAACGCCGTGTACGAAGTGGGCGACCCCAAACAACCGCAGCGCCACGTCGCGATGGCACAGATTCTGTACATGCTTGGAGACATCGACAAAGCGAACGAACACAAGGGCAAAGCACTCGAACTCGCCCCGGCGGAGAACAGAACTTCGTACGCGAACTGGTTTGACGAGATGGAACGCCGCGCGATCGAGAAGCGTAACGCGGCTGAAACAAAGTAATCGCAATGCCCCAAGCCCCCGCCAAATCCTGGACCACGCGCACCCTCCTCGCGTGGATGGCCGAGGCCTTCACCAAGCAGGACTTGGAGTCGCCTCGACTGCTCGCCGAACTTCTGATCTCGCACGTGCTGGGTGTTGATCGCTTGAAGTTGTATCTCGATCCTGATCGCCCCGCAACCCCGCTCGAACGCGACACGCTTCGCAACCTCGTCACGCGCGCCCTTCGCCACGAGCCGGTTCAGTACCTCGTGGGTGAAGCATGGTTCTTTGGCTTGCCATTCAAGAGCGACAAGCGAGCCCTCATTCCACGCCCCTGCACGCAAACTATCGTTGAACACGTTCTCCAGCATCATCGCGCCCATCACGGCCCCGCGCACAGCTCGGGCACCACGCGCGGCGAAGGCCTTTTGATCGCCGACGTTTGCACAGGCAGCGGCGCGATAGCAATCTCGCTCATGAAGAACCTGCCCGGTGCGCGAGCGGTTGCGACAGATATCAGTCAGGACGCGCTCGATCTCGCGAAAGAAAACGCAGCGCGTCACGAGGTTGCTACTCGCATCGACTTCCTGCAAGGCGATCTACTCACGCCACTTCGAAACTTCCCACCAACTTCTGGCCCCAACACCCTTGATTACATCGTCGCCAACCCGCCCTACATCCCCGACGCCGAATGGCCCGACGACGACGGCAACGGCCATGTCGACAAGAACGTCTTCATGCACGAACCCCACGTCGCTCTGCGAGGCGGCAGCGACGGCATGCAGTTCGTCGCCCCGCTCATCGAACACGCCCCGCAACTGCTCAAACCCGATGGCCAAATCTTGATCGAGTTCGCAACCGCCAACGCGCCCGCAGTGCTCACTCTCTCGCAGCGGAACCCGATGCTGAAGGACGCACGCATCCTCAAAGACCAAGACGGCCTTGATCGCATTCTGCTCGCAACGCGAATTTGATGTGCTTAGCCACCGTGCCACCGACGACGGCTTTGCGTCGTCGGTGGTCGAGTTGTCATTT
>CAZEZV010000358.1:0-3481 GCA_964516725.1 uncultured Phycisphaeraceae bacterium | reverse complement strand
ATGGCAGACTGACACCCACCAAACCACGCGCGAAGGGAAACAGCGATGCATCCCCCGACGCGTCGACGCCCGATAGCCGCCCGCGCTAGGTCTGGGCTACTCGCCGACCACCATTGAACCAGTCCGCTGGAAACTCCGCAACTATGCGCTGCTCCGCGCCCGGCACATCGTCCATTCGCGACCCGCTCGGTCTCTGCGCGATGCAGCGGCACGGCGCACGTCACGCACGTGCCGCTCGCAAGCACTCCACCCTCACCTCAACTTCCCCGCGTACGCTGCCACTCGCGCACCCGCGAACTCAGAAGGCAACACATATGTTCACAAACTCTCCCACAATCCGCCTCTCCCTCCACATCGGACTGCTCACCATGATCGCAGGCCTCTCAACGACCTCCCTCGCCGCCGAACCACCCCTCGGCGAACAACTCTCCCCCGGCGTCTCTCGCTTCTTCCAAAGCGCCCAAGCACGCGAAGACGCACTCCCCAGCTATGCCATCGCCAAAGAATCCGGTCCTGGCCAACCGCTCGCCGCGGCCAAAGTCACGCCCGAGTTCTCCCTCCACAACGCCAAGCACCGCGCCACCATTCGCATCACCCCCGGCACCTCTCTCTACGGCACGGGCGAAGTCACCGGCCCCCTCCTCCGCAACGGCCGCTCCATCACCTGCTGGAACACCGACGCCTACGGCTACGACGACAGCGCACCGAGTCTCTACAAGAGCCACCCCTGGGTGCTCGCCGTTCGCCCCGACGGCACAGCCTTCGGCATCCTCGCCGATACCACATATCGCTGCGACGTTGACTGCGCCGCCACCAGCGAAGACGCCATCACCTTCACCGCCGACGGGCCCGCCTTCCCCGTCATCATCATCGAAGGCAACACTCCAATCGAAGTCGTCCAAAGCCTCACCAAACTCACTGGCCTCATGCCGCTTCCGCCCAAGTGGGCTCTCGGTTATCACCAGTGCCGCTACTCCTACTACCCAGAAGCCCGCGTCCGCGAAATCGCCGACGGCTTCCGATCTCGCAAAATCCCATGCGACACGATCTGGTTCGACATCGACTACTACGAATCCTTCCGCAGCTTCACCTTCGACAAAGGCTACTTCCCCAACCCGCAAAACCTCAACGCCGACCTCCTGCGTAAAGGCTTCCACAACGTCTGGATGATCAACCCGGGCATCAAGAGCCGCGAAGAACCAAGCCCCAACGAACCACCCGCCGAAGAACGCGCCAAAGAACCAAAAGCACTCCAGGACGAACGCGAAGCGGAGAAAAATCGCTTCCGCGAACTCCGCGACAGCGGCGGCCGACTTGATGTCTACGTCAAAGACAAAGACGGCAAGACCTACGAAGGCGAAGTCTGGCCGGGCTGGTGCTTCTTCCCTGACTACACCGCCAAGAAAACCCGTGACTGGTGGCAGATCTGGTACGGCGAGTTCATGGCCCGAGGCGTCACCGGCGTCTGGAACGACATGAACGAGCCCGCCGTGTTCAACGTCAAGTCCAAGACCATGCCCGAAGACAACATCCACGCGGGCGACCCTGAGATGATCAAACCCAACGGCAAGCCGCAAGGCGATCAAGCCAAAGGCGATCACGCTCGCTATCACAACGTCTACGGCATGATGATGGTCAAAGGCTCGCGCGACGGCATCCAAAAGGCCTTGCCCGACAAGCGTCCCTTCGTGCTCTCTCGCGCGACTTACATCGGTGGTCAACGCTACCACGCCGGCTGGAGCGGCGACAACACCGCCAACTGGTATCACCTTGAGTCCAGCGTCCCCATGACCCTCAACATGAGTCTCTCAGGCTTCAGCTTCTACGGCCCCGACATTGGCGGTTTTGCCAGCGATGGCGACGCGCAACTCTTTGAACGCTGGATCGGCTTCGGTGCTCTCATGCCCTTCTCACGAGGCCACACCGGCAAAGGCACCATCGACAAAGAACCTTGGGCATTCGGCCCCGAAGTCGAAGAAACGGCACGCCTTGCTTTGCAACGCCGCTACCGCCTCATGCCCTACATCTACAGCACCTTCCGCACCTCGAGCGTCGACGGCTCACCCGTCCTCCGTCCCACCTTCTTCGCCGACCCTACCGACCTCGTACTCCGCAGCGAAGACGACGCTTTCCTCTTCGGCGCGGATCTTTTGGTCGTCCCCCAAATGGTTCCGGATCGCAGCCGCGTGCCCGCGCTGCCCAAAGGCAACTGGCAGCCGCTGAACTTCCAAATCCCAACCGACGCTGGCAACACCTCCACCGGCTTCGACGATGTAAACGACGACCTACCAAAGCTCTACGTCCGCCCCGGCGCCATCATCCCGACCGGCCCAGTGATCGAATGGACCGGCCAAAAACCGCTGAATCCCCTCACGCTCATCATCAACCTCGATGACAACGGAGAAGCCACCGGCTCCCTCTATGAAGATGAAGGCAACACCTACCGATACGTCCACGGCTTCTACTTACTGACAAACTACAAAGCCAAGCGCGAAGCCAACCGAATCACCGTGAGCATCGAGTCCACCGAAGGCCAAATGCCAAGACTCCAACGCGACCTGAACGTGCGGCTGTTACTTGATGGCAAGGAAGTCGAGTTTTCGGGTAAGGATGGTGGGTCGATTTCGTATGAGTTGGAGTAAGTTCGCGATCGATCTCGGTGAGATTGATGTGTTCGGGCATTACGGTACAGAGATTCCGAGACGGAGCACCCATGGGCGCAACACTTGGTTTCGGCAACTCCCGATCACGAAGTGGTTACATGCCAACGTTGAATCGCTGGTTTGACTTCGTCAGCAATTCACTTCAACTGCGTATACGTCAGGGAGAATCTAATCCCACACTTTAAGACAGATTCTCATCGACTATAAGAAACCAGATAAACACTGTTGACCACTTTGAGCTATTGCATCTTCGTCCTGACGAACTCTCCGTGTTGATCGAAATCACGATTCAAATGATCACGGAGATTGCATGCGACTTAGGTTCTTCGCAAACGAACTGGAGTCTGTTGAGTACCCGAGAACTTTGCGAGTTGTTGTGCTGCCTTGAGTGCGCCAGGACTTCCACACCATAGTATTTCAGACTATTGGCGTTCACAAATGTTCATCCTAGTTCACCTGATTTCGTCATGACCCCCACCAAAGAACACAACGACCGCATCGCCCAAATGACCTTCGCCTCGGTCTACCCGCACTACATCACCAAGGTGGAAAAGAAAGGCCGCACCAAGGCTGAGTTGCATCAGGTGATTGAGTGGCTGACTGGCTTCAATGAGAAGTCTCTGCAGAAGCACATCACCGACAAGTCGACCTTCGAGCAGTTTTTCAAAGCCGCGAAGCTCAATCCCAAAGCCAAACTCATCACCGGCACCATCTGCGGCTACCGCATCGAAGACATCGAGAACCCGCTGACGCGAAAAGCCAGATACGTCGACAAACTCGTCGACGAACTCGCCAAAGGCCGCCCGATGGAAAAAATC
>CAZEZV010000357.1:0-3482 GCA_964516725.1 uncultured Phycisphaeraceae bacterium | reverse complement strand
GGGCGGCAATCCGGCTGAGAACCATCCCTGCGGCTTCAAATGGCCGATCGAGGCCAGGCGGCAGCGCAACGCGAAGATGATTGTCGTCGATCCGCGCTTCACGCGCACGGCGGCGACGGCTGATCTCTTCCTGCAAATCCGCGCGGGCAGCGACATCGCCTTCCTCGGCGGCCTGATCAAATACGCGATTGAAAATAACCGCATCGCGCGTGACTACGTCATCAACTACACCAACGCGCCTTTCATCATCAAAGAGGGATTCAAGTTGCCGGAAGACGGCTTGTATTCCGGCTTTGATCCCGCCTCTCAGCTTTATGAGAAATCGTCGTGGAATTACGAAGAGGGCGGCAACTTGACGGGCAGGGCGGGCGAATCGGGGGCGCCGACGAAATCCGCCGATGAAGCTCAACGGCAACCGCAACTTCCGCCGAACGTCGCATACGACACGTCGCTCCAGCATCCGCGTTGCGTCTTTCAACTTCTCAAGAAACACTTCTCGCGCTACACGCCCGAAATGGTCGAGCGCATTACCGGAATCCCGAAAGATCAATTTCTCAAAGCCGCGGAAATGTTCACCTCCATTCGCAAGGATGGAGATATGAAAAAAGCGGCGACGATCATCTATGCCGTGGGCTGGACACAGCACACGACCGGCACGCAGATCATCCGGGCGGCGGCGATACTGCAGCTGTTGCTCGGCAACGTTGGGCGCGCCGGCGGAGGAGTGAACGCGTTGCGCGGCCATTCCAATATTCAGGGCGCGACCGACATGGCCGGCGTCTTTGAAACGCTCCCGGGCTATCTGAAGATGCCCGATCCGAACGATGCGAATTTCGACGCTTACATCAAACGCATCACGCCTCGACCGTCCAAGCCTTCGGAGTGGGATTCATACAACTACTGGGAGCACACGCCGAAGTTCGCCGTCTCGTTTTTGAAAGCGATCTACGGCGAAGCCGCGAAGCGAGAGAATGATTGGGCGTTCGATTACCTGCCGAAGATCGGTCGCAAGTATTCGTGGACCGAAATCTGGGACGATATGTATCAGGGCCATATCAAAGGCATGTTCGCCTTCGGTATGAATGGCGTGATGATCGGCCCGAACTCACGGAAGAACATCGAGGCGCTCAAGCGGGCGGACTGGCTGGTCGTTTGCGAACTTTATCCTGATGAGACGAGCGAATTCTGGCGCTCGCCCGGCGTCACGTCCGAAGAGATGAAGAAGATCAACACGACTGTTTATCGCCTGCCCGGCGCGGGCTTCGCCGAAAAGGACGGGGCTTTCGTCAACTCTGCGCGGTGGCTGCAATGGAAGCACGTCGCGCTGCCGCCGCCGGGAGAGGCGAAAGTGGATCAGGAAATTCTGGCGCGAATCTTCCTGCGGGTGCGCGAGCTTTATCGAAAAGATGGCGGCAAATTCCCTGATCCGATCCTCAACGCTTCGTGGTCGTATTCAACCCCCGAAAACCCGCCGCTGGCCGAAGTCGCGAAAGAGATCAACGGCAAGGCGCTCGCCGATCTCAACGACGAGAAGGCCGGGCAAGTGATTAAAGCGGGAGAGCAACTGCCGAGCTTCGCCTGGCTCAAAGATGACGGTTCGACGATGAGCGGCAACTGGCTCTACTGCGGGTCGTGGACTGAAAGCGGCAATCAAATGGTTCGGCGCGGGACGGAAGACCCATCGGGATTGGGCGTCTATCCGAACTGGGCGTGGTCCTGGCCGGCGAATCGGCGCGTGATGTACAACCGCGCGTCGTGCGATTCATCGGGCAAGCCGTGGGATCAGTCACGCCCGCAGGTCTGGTGGAGCGAAACGCAGCAACGCTGGGTCGGCAATGACGTGCCCGATTTCAAAGCCGACTCGCCTCCACAAGATCACATGGGGCCGTTCATCATGAATCCCGAAGGCGTCGGTCGCCTGTTCGGCCCGCTCGCGGCGTTTGCCGAAGGGCCCTTCCCGGAACACTACGAACCGATTGAAAGCCCGATTGCGAACCCGCTGCACCCGGATCAGTCACACAACCCGGTGGTCAGGAAATTCAAAACGGATCTCGACAAGTACGGCTCAACGGAGCAGGGATACAACGTCGTCTGCACGACCTATCGCCTGACCGAGCATTATCACTACTGGACAAAGAACAACCCGATGAACGTCCAGCTCCAGCCCGAACCTTTCGTCGAGATACCGGAAGAGCTGGCGCAAGAGCTTGGCGTCAATGGCGGAGCGATGGTCAAGGTCACGAGCGCGCGCGGCAGCTACACAGCGAAGGCGATGGTCACCAGACGGATCAAGCCGATGATGATCGACGGGAAGAAGACCTACCAGATCGGGATTCCGATCCACTGGGGCTATCGCGGCATCGCTGAAGACGGAGGCAAGACAGCGAGAGACGCAACCAATATGTTGTCGCCGACGGTCATTGACCCGAACGCCTACACGCCCGAGTTCAAAGGCTTCCTCGTGAAAATCGAGAAGGCTTGACCGTTTGTCGCCCCGCCTTCAAGCGCAATGGCATTGAATTAAGGTCGCCAGGATGCCGATAGGTTGACCTCACGCGAAGACGCGAAGACAGGAATACCCAGGCGCCCATTCTTCGCGCCTTCGCGTCTTCGCGTGAGACCCTCTTTAAGGCTTAAGTATGAATACACAGGGAACGCTTCAGATCAAAGCAATCTCAGGCCGTCCGGGCGCCGCGCCGGGCGAGGGCGCGCAGCGTGTGCTCGAGGTCTGCAAGCTCGTGGACGTGACGACCTGCATCGGCTGCAAAGCATGCGAGGTCGCCTGCGTTGAATGGAACGATCATCCGTTCCGCGAGACGTTCTTCGACAACACCTACCAGACCATGCCCGACACGGAATGGAACTTTTACAACCTGATCAAATTCAATGAGCATCAGCGCGACGACGGGAGCCTGATGTGGCTGATGCGCAAAGATCAGTGCATGCATTGCGAGGATCCCGGTTGTCTGCGAGCCTGCCCCGCCGACGGCGCGATCGTGCAGTACGCCAACGGCATCGTTGACTTCAATCAGGCGAACTGCATCGGCTGCCAGTACTGCGTTTCAGGCTGCCCGTTCAACATTCCGAAGTTCAACGCACAGACGAAGAAGGTTCACAAATGCACGCTCTGTTCCGACCGCGTGGGACAGGGGCTTGAGCCAGCCTGCATCAAGGCCTGTCCGACCGGCTGTCTGCACTTCGGTACGAAGGCGGAGATGAAAGAACTGGCTGAGAACCGCTCCGCACAGTTACGCGAACATTCGGAATTCGCCAACGCGGGCGTCTGGGACCCGACTTCGATCAAGGGCACGCATGTTATCTACGTGTTGCACGACATTACCAGGCCGGAATTGTATGGCGGGCTGCCCGGCGACCCGCGGATTCCCGCCGTCTACACGTGGTGGAAGTATGCGCTCAAGCCGCTCAGTTTGCTGACGGTTGTGCTGGGCGCATTCGCGATCTTCTTCCACTATATCTTCTAC
>CAZEZV010000356.1:0-3487 GCA_964516725.1 uncultured Phycisphaeraceae bacterium | reverse complement strand
CCCCCCCCCCCCCCCCCCCCCCCCCCCCCATGGCATGCAGTTTAGAGGCATCGGCGTGGGGTGCTGGGAGGGTGCGGATTGGCGACGTGGGGCGGGCGCAGCCGATAGAATTGAGCATGCAATTCAAGAACTCGTTTGTCAAGAAGTGTGTCTTCGCGCTGCCCGTGATGGGTGCTGCGATGTTTCTGACCGGCTGCGACGGCGGGCCTGAGCTGTACTCGTTTCGCTCGGAGGTTCATTCGCCAAAGACCGTGACGCTGCGCGACACGAGCAGCGGCGAGGAGATTTTGAAGGTTGACGTGCCGGTCGGGCAGCAGCTCAACCTGCGCTTCGACAAGTTTCGCGACATCGCGGAGGGCGACGGCAACGACACGCTGCACTGGGCGATTCGGCCCTGGAACAACGAAAGCGTGACGGGCGGGAACACGCTGAAGGTGCCGCCGCCGAGCTCGAGGCGGTTGGATGTGACGATGCGTCCTGCGCCGGAGCAGAGGCCGCTGGAGACGAAGTGATACGGCCTTTCAGGCGGTAAGTCGCTTGGGCTTCCAGCGCAAGCGAGAGCAAGATGAACAGAAAGAAAAGGACCGGTCTTGCGACCGGTCCTTTGTGATATTTGGGCTATGCGTCGGCAGCCAAGAGGCGCATGGCCTAGAAGGCCGTGCTACTTCAGGGTGAGCATCTCGCGATAGGTCGGCAGTGGCCACAGGTCGCGCGGGATGCGGGTTTCGAGTTCGTCGGCGATCTTGCGGAGTTCGCCCATCGCTGGGCGGACCTTGTCGCGGACTTGCTCGGCGTGCTTGTGGATGTCGTGACCTTCTATGTCACCGGCCTTGTCGAGTTTGTTGATCGCACTGCGCAGGCGACCAACCAGCCCCACAAAGTCCTCAAGCACTTTGCGTGAGTCGCTGGCATCGACATCCGCCGCTTCGGTTGCGGCGACACTCTCGGCGAGCTCGGTTTGGGCACGCACGGCGGCGGGCAGGATTTGGGTCCGTGCCATTTGTACCATCGTGTCGGCCTCGATCGTCACCTGCTTGATGTACTTTTCGAGGAGGATGTGCTCGCGCGACTCGACCTCGACCTTGGTGAGGACGCCGAACCGCTTGAACGTGTCGGCGTTTTTCTTGGTCGCCATCTGTTGCAATGCCGAGACGCTTTCGCGGAAGTTTGGCAAGCCGCGCTTCTTGGCTTCGGCGTGCCATTCCTGCGTGTAGCCGTCGCCGTCGAAGAGCACGCGCTTGTGCTGCTTGATGATGCGCTGGAGCACCTTTTTGACGGCTTTCTGCAAGCGTTCTGGGTGTTCGCTGGGCACGTAGCTCTTGCCCAGTTCCTTTTCCAACTGTGTTGCAACAACATCGAGGCTGTCGGCGACGATGGTGTTGAGGACGGTCGCGGGCCACGACACGTTGCCGCTGCTGCCCACGGCGCGGAACTCGAACTTGTTGCCGGTAAATGCGAACGGGCTGGTGCGGTTGCGGTCGCCCGTGTGCCGCGGAATTTGCGGGAGTGTGCTCGCGCCAAGATCGAGCCGGCCGCCCTTCATGGTCTTGCTGGGGTTGCCGGTTTCGAGTTGGTTGACGATGTCGGTGAGCATGTCGCCCAGGAAGATGCTCATGATGGCGGGCGGGGCTTCGTTGGCACCCAGGCGATGATCGTTGGCGGCGCTCGCGACCGAACAACGCAGCAGGTCCGCGTGTGTGTCCACGGCGCGAATCACTGCGCAGAGGAACACAAGGAATTGCATGTTGGTGTGCGTGTCGTCGCGCGGGTCGAGCAAGTTGACGCCCGTGTTGGTCGCAATCGCCCAGTTGAGATGCTTGCCGCTGCCGTTGATGCCCGCGAAGGGTTTTTCGTGCAGAATGCACGACAACCCATGGCGACCCGCAACGCGCTTGAGCGTCTCCATCGTCAGCATCTGGTGGTCCGCCGCGATGTTGGCGGTTTCGTAGAGCGGGGCGAGTTCGAACTGGCCCGGCGCGACTTCGTTGTGACGAGTTTTGACGGGCACGCCCAGGCGATACAACTCTCGCTCGACATCGTGCATGAAGCCGAGAGCACGCGTTGGAATGCTGCCAAAGTAGTGATCCTCAAGCTGCTGGCCCTTGGGGGGCTTTGCGCCAAAGAGCGTGCGATCGCACGCGACGAGGTCGTCGCGATGGAAGTAGTGGCTGCGATCGACCAGGAAGTATTCCTGCTCGATGCCGGCCGTGGCGATGACGCGGTAGACTCCCTGATCGGTGCCGAAGATTTTGAGAATGCGGAGCGCTTCCTTGCTCACGGCTTCCATCGAGCGCAGCAGCGGCGTCTTGTGGTCGAGGGCTTCGCCAGTCCACGAGACAAACGCCGTCGGGATGCACAGGGTCGCGCTCGCGCCGTCGCGGTTGATGAACACCGGGCTGGTGCAGTCCCACGCTGTGTAGCCGCGTGCTTCAAACGTGGCGCGAATACCGCCACTGGGGAAGCTGCTTGCGTCTGGCTCACCCTGCACCAGCGCGCTGCCAGTGAATTCACTGATCGCGCCGCCCTGACCATCGGGCACGAAGAACGCGTCGTGCTTCTCTGCCGTGAGGCCAGTCAAAGGCTGGAACCAGTGCGTGTAGTGCGTCGCGCCGCGTTCAAGAGACCAGTCCTTCATCGCCGCGGCGACAACATCGGCCAGTGCATGGTCGATCGGCTCGCCCATCTTGATGGTGCGCTGGAGACGCTTGAAGACTTCCTTCGGCAAGCGCTGCTGCATCACGCGTTCAGTGAACACGTCGGTACCGAAGCTTTGTTCGATGCGATCGGCCGCGCTCTGTGCGGCGTGTTGTTGTTGCACGGGAACCTCGCGGTGAGCGGTATGCGAATGGGTTGCCTTGCCGTTTGACGACGTCAACATGAGAAAACCTCCAACACACCCGCGCCAGCCGAACGGGACTGGAGCGCTTGTATATCCGCCAACCGGGCTAGGCCGGCGAAGGCGGGGTGGGTTCTGCGCTGCATTATTGCCTCAACAAGAGCCGAGGGGCGCAAGCCCCCGGCGGGAGTGCAAAACAAGCCGATAATTTCAACGATTCCGAACACTGCCGAACAAAACCGACAGGAATTCCGCGGTTTGCACTGAGAGAATCCAGTCTGAGGCGTTGATGCCAAGACGCATCAATCTGACCGCCACACCGGCACGAAGTCCAGGCCCGTGCATCGACACACGTCATACATGTACTTGAGTTGGCAAGTCTGCATAATCAGCCCCTAAAGGCAGTAGATTTCAGCGGGCGGTCGCGTCGTGAGTCGAAAAACGGATACTTGGTATCGTTGAAACCCGTATTCGCCAAAATCTGGTGTTATCACTTCCGGATTGTAAAGGTACATCTCTCTGGATGTACCACAGTGCTCGTGCGTGATCCAAATGCCCTCGCTGCCATCAAAGCAATAGTGCAGTCGCTCCAAGTCCATACTAGTGGGTGTGCACAAAGCAATCGCTGTGTCGTCCAACTTTGCGAATTCG
>CAZEZV010000355.1:0-3501 GCA_964516725.1 uncultured Phycisphaeraceae bacterium | reverse complement strand
TGACGCAGACGACCAATCGACCAGTGCCCGCCGATCGAAGTACGTCCGCAAGCGGTTTCACGCTCATCGAGCTGCTGGTCGTGATAGCGGTCATCGCGCTGCTCATTGGCATTCTCTTGCCAAGTCTGGGCCACGCCCGTGATACCACGAAGACCGTGAAATGCTCGGCGAATCTGCGGAACCTGGTGCTGTCAGCTGTCACCTACAGCATGAACTACCGTGGGTTCTACGGCACAGGCGCATGGGACAATGACACCAACGAGGCGTGGGGTCCTCCGGACACGCACGGCTGGGTCGCGGACTTGGTCAAGGGCGAATACGCCCTGCCCGGCAAACTCCTTTGTCCCAGCAACCCCGCCCAGCATTCCACAACCTTGGGTGAGATAAACAACGGCAGCGTGTATCGCCCCTTCCCCGTGTGGGAGCGCGACCAACTGATCGCGCGCGGATTCAACACCAACTACGTGCAAACCTGGTATTACGCACACACCGACCGCAAAGATCACCGCCAACTCAGCGACTGGAAGAACAAGGACAAAGCCCGCGGCCCACTCAGTGATCGGTACATGGCATTGACATCGCCTTCAAAGATCCCGCTTCTTGGTGATGCAACCCATCAGGCGCTCGATACGTCTGATCGAATCCTGATCGATGGGCAGTCATATCCGACGGCGAAAGTGCTTACGGACGGCCCCACAGTCGCTGTTGCAATTCCGGGTCTTGGAAACGGCTGTGGCACACAGAACTTCACCGACATGGGCCCGGCCCACGGCAAGGGCGGACGGGTCTTTGATGAGAGCGAAGAAATCGATACCACGCGCATGGACGGCAACATTGGCTTCGCGGACGGCAATGTTCAACTCTTCAAAGACAACGGCAGACGCGACGGCAAGTGGGGCTCGTCTGTTCAATCGCTCAACGGCATGCAGTACAACCAGCTCGATGACCTTCCATCGCTCAAGGTGTACAGCGGTTGGCTTTCAAGGCAAGGAGCCCTCAACTTCTAGTTCGCTTGCTTCGTGCATGACGCGCGGAGCGTTGTTCACACACGTTCATCTGGCCCGGAGAACCTGATGAGCGCATCGTCTGTGAGTCTGTTTCAAGTTTGTCATCTAAGGGAGATTACCATGAAGAAGATTGTGACCATCGTCGCCGCGCTCGCGGCCGCTGCGGGCAGTGCCCAGGCCCAAACCCGCGAACTCGTGATCAACGAGGCGTTCATCAACCCGCCCAGCAGCGCTGGTGCTGACGGCACGCGCGAGTACGTCGAACTCAAGAGCGCCCTGCCCAACATGGCCCTCACCGGCATTTGGCTGGTTCAGATCGATGGCGACAATTCGGAAGCCAACGACAGCACCGCAACCGGCGTGATCGATCAGGCGATCGACCTGAGCAGCTACACCACCGGCAGCAACGGCCTGTTGCTGATCCGCGATGCCACGAACATCATCGACACCAGCTTTGATGAAGGCGTGCAGGGCCCGGACCCCGCGACCAACGTCGTGATCTTCAACTTCACGCCCGACCTGGAAAACGGCAGCGCGACGTACTTGCTCGTCCGCAACTTCACCGGTGCTGTGAACCAGGACCTCGATGGCGGCCTGGGCGGCGACGGCATCCTTGATTCGCAGCCCTGGGGCGAAGTCCTCGATGTGGTTGGCTTCCAGGATGGCGATGATGTCGACGCCGGCATTCCTTCACACCAGTACGCGACCCAGTTGGGCGGCATCGATGTCTCCGACCGCCAGCCCGGCGTCTTGACCGGCTTCACCGCCGACATTTTCACGCGGGTGTGCGACACCATCATCACCTTTGACTCCGACGGCCTTGGCTATGGCCCGTTCTTCTATGATCCCTTGGAAGTGCTCGTCTTCGACGCGACCACCGGCGCAGTGCTGGGCACCACCATCGACCCTGCCTTTGTGCTCACCCCCGGCGTCACCAACTTCGGCGACGGCAACTGCGGCCCCACGGGCCCAACCTGCGACTCCATCGACTTCAACAACGACACGTCGCTCTTTGACCCGCAGGACATCGACGCCTTCCTGAGCGTCTACTCCGAAGGCCCGTGCATCCCCGAGGCCGCAACCTGCAACGACATCGACTTCAACAACGACGGCTCGGTCTTCGATCCGTGCGACATCGATGCCTTCCTGCTGCAGTTCAGCGAAGGGCCTTGCACACTGTGCGGGGTCTGATGGCCGTTGCCTGACTCGCTTTCTTCGCACGAGCCGCGCTATCGCGCTGCACTTGTGGGAACCGCGAGATAGTGCGACACCATCCACTCGCGGCCGCGATTGAACCGCCAGAGTTCTTCGCACGCGAGAAAGAACATGCGCCAGCGATGAAACTGCTGCGTCACCTCACCGGCGGGTGTCTCACCCGCCGGTGTCTTTTTCTGCCCGTGCACCGCCAGCGACTTCATCGCGAGTGCCTTGTTTCTGTCCAAGTTTTCCAGCCACGCGCGGGCTGTTTCCGCGTAGTGCGTTCCGTCGACTCGCCAGTGGTCAACGATTCGCAGGTGCTCCTGGAAGTACAGCAGCAAGTGATCCGACGGCATGATGCCGCCTGTGAAAAAATGCTTTGCCATCCAGTCGTCGTCTTTATTGTCGCTGAACGGATACGCAAACTCCTTGTGCGTGAAGATGTGCGCGAAGAACTTCCCCTCGGGCTTCAGCCATGACGCGACTCGCTGAAAAAGGGTGCGGTAGTTTCGCATGTGCTCGAGCATCTCGACCGACACGATTCGGTCAAACTTCTGATCGGGCTCAAACTGCCGCATGTCGGCGGTGATAACACGCAGATTCGCACACCCGCGCTGCGCGGCGGTCTGCTCGATGTACTTTCGCTGGGTTGACGAGTTTGACACGGCCACGATCCGCGACTTCGGAAACTTTTCGCAAAGCCACAGCGACAACGAACCCCAGCCGCAGCCCATGTCGAGAATCGCCTGCCCATCCTTCAACTGTGCTCGCTCCGCATAGAGCGAGAGCATGGCCTCTTCAGCAGCCGCGAGCGTAGAGACGCCCGCCGGCCAGTAACCGGAGCTGTACTTGAGGCGAGGGCCAAGGCACAACTGAAAAAACTCCGTGGGCACTTCGTAGTGCTGCTCGTTGGCGTCCTGTGTGTTGATTGCGACGGGGCTTTCGTTCAATTCTGCGATCAGTTGGCGGAGGCGATCCTGCGCCGCTTCTTCGGTGGGCGAGCGCTCTGCCTGCAATCTTGCCTTCAGAAGCCTGCGAATGGCAACGCGGAGCACGGGCGTGGGCACCCAGCCATTCTCTGCAACTCGAATTCCAAAGGTCGTCACGCTCATATCGCTCTCGCTTGACTGTTGATCGGCGGGGTGAGGTTCACACGAAGTGCCGCTGGGTTACACATTCCTGGGAAACCACGGAACGAATGCGCTGGTTTCCTTCTGATACTGCCTGTAGTCGTCGCCGCGAGAGCGGATTGCCCTCGCTTCGGTCGGCGGTATGCCCGTCACCTTCACAATGAGAA
>CAZEZV010000354.1:0-3525 GCA_964516725.1 uncultured Phycisphaeraceae bacterium | reverse complement strand
CGTGAGTGAGTTTTGTGTCATCCCAAGCCCTCCCTGACGGTCGGGCTACATGTTCTTTGAGGAACCAATCGTGAAGATCCGCACCGACGAAATCGCTTCCGTTATCAAGCAGGAAATCGCTCAATTTGGCTCGGCTTTGGAAGTGTCCGAAGTTGGCCGTGTCGTGGAAGTGGGCGACGGTATCGCCCGCATCTATGGCCTTTCGAAGGCGATGGCCGGCGAGTTGCTTGAGTTCCAGACGTCCGAAGGCGGCGTCATGGGTCAGGTGTTCAACCTCGAACTCGACACCGTTGGCGCGGTCGTGTATGGCGACTACCTGAAGATCAAGGAAGGCGACACGGTCAAGGCGACTGGCCGCTTGCTCGAAGTGCCGGTCGGTGAAGCGCTGCTGGGCCGCGTCGTCGATCCGCTGGGCGCTCCGCAGGACGGCAAGGGTGCCGTCAACTCCAACGAGTTCCGCAAGGTGGACATCATTGCTCCGGGCATCGCTGAGCGTCAGCCGGTGCATGAGCCCATGCAGACGGGTATCAAGAGCGTGGACAGCATGATCCCGATCGGCCGCGGCCAGCGCGAACTCATCATCGGTGACCGCAAGACCGGCAAGACGGCGATCGCCATCGACACCATCATCAACCAGAAGCAATTCTGGGGCACCAAGGACGCGATGGTGTGCATTTACGTCGCCGTGGGACAGAAAGAATCAACCGTCGCGGGCGTCGTCGAGACGCTTCGCAAGAACGGTGCGATGGATTACACGATCATTGTCAACGCCAGCAGCAGCGCACCCGCTCCGATGCAGTACGTCGCTCCGTATTCCGGCACTGCAATGGCCGAGTACTTCATGTGGAGCGGCCAGAAGCCCGGCCAGACCCTGAGCAGCGGCAAGCCAATGCCCAAGCACGCCCTGTGCATCTATGACGACTTGAGCAAGCAGGCCGTGGCGTATCGCCAGATGTCGCTGTTGCTGCGTCGTCCGCCGGGCCGCGAGGCGTATCCCGGTGACGTGTTCTATCTGCACAGCCGCTTGCTGGAACGCGCGACGAAGCTCAGCGATGAGAACGGCGCGGGTTCGATCACCTCACTGCCGATTATCGAAACGCAGGAAGGCGACGTCTCGGCGTATATCCCGACGAACGAGATTTCGATCACAGACGGCCAGATCTACCTCGAACCCGAACTTTTCTTCTCAGGCGTGCGTCCGGCGGTGAACGTCGGTATCTCGGTGAGCCGCGTGGGTGGTAACGCGCAGGTGAAGGCGATGAAGAAGATCGCTGGCTCGCTGCGTCTTGACCTTGCAGCCGCGCGTGAACTCGAAGCGTTCGCACAGCTCGGCACGGAACTCGACAAGGCAACGCAGCGTCAGCTCGATCGCGGCCGCCGCTTCGTCGAACTCCTGAAGCAAGGCCAGTACACCCCGTTCGTCGTGACGGACCAGATCATCTCGATCTTCGCTGGCACGAAGGGATATATGGATGACATCCCGGTGACCAGCGTGCGCGCGTTTGAAGATGGACTTCTGAACTACTTCAAAGGCCAGGGCAAGGCGGCGTATGACGAGCTGGATCAGAAGAAGGCGATTGATGGCGAACTCGAGAAGAAGTTGGAGGCGGGGATTAAGGCGTTTAAGAGTGGGTTTAAGGCCTGAATTCGATAATTCTTCTCTATCACGCACGAAGACCAAAAGGTCAACAGAAACCCAGTGGAAACGCTGGGTTTCTTTCTTGGAAGTAGCGTCTTGACAGGTGAAGTATACTTTGTCGTTGAGTGATTCACAAGATACGGAACAGTGAGTTATGAAACGACTTCAGCACTGGATCATACTACTTGTCGCTTCGACCTTGGCCACATTTGCGTACGGGCAAGAAAGTTGTTCTGAGCATGTCGCATCGATTGGGCAGTTCAGTGGAGTCGCTAACGATGGTGCGAACGGCGGGCTGCTTTGGGATCCAGATGCGAGTGGTCCGCAGGCAGAAGAGTTGTTGGTGTTCGGCAGGCTATACGCAGCTGGAAACATGGCCGTTCGTGGTGCGGCTCGTTACAACTTGCAGACTAGTACATGGACATCGATGAGTGGCCCGTTAGGTTGTTCAATACTTGACGTCGTCATTGGTTCCGATTCAACGTTAGTCGCGGTCGGTAATTTTCCTGCGTCTGATGGGGTTGAGAGAAATGTGCTTGCTGCATGGACTGGAATTGAATGGAACATCATTTCGCCGCCTCTCAACGGAGCCATCGGTACAGTACGTCAAGGCGCTGACGGCACATATGTAGTCGGAGGAAGTTTCACGGCGTTTGGTTCAACCCCACTGCTTCGTGTGGCAAAGTGGGATGGTACATCTTGGAACGCGATAGGTGCAGGACTTGATAACACGGTCATGGATATGGAATTTCTTACCGATGGGCGCTTGCTAGCGGTCGGGAGTTTTCAGACGTCTGGCGGCAATGCGGTCAATCGGGTCGCGGCGTGGAATGGAAGTAGCTGGTCGACGTTTGCGGGTGGTGTTCCGACCCAGTTTTCTCCTTTTACATCAACAGTCTTTGACGCTGTTGCGTTGCCAAGCAATCAATTCGCGATTGTCGGATCTTTCAATTCCGTTGGAACTGTTTCCGCACTGCGAATAGCACGATGGGATGGTGCGCAATGGCGGGCATACGCAAGCGGTCTGGGTGGAGCACCATCAAGTCTTCAAGTGCTTAGTGATGGTGCGTTGGTCGTAGTGGGGTTAGGGCTTTCCACGGGCTCCAGCAATCTTGGCTATTTTGCAAGATGGACAGGATCTGAGTGGCAAGCGATGTTTAGCACCGAAACGTTCTTACAGCCATTGGTTCCCAATACTCTCTGCGATCTATCACAGAATACGTTTGCTGCAATTGGCTATCGCGATGGCACTACGCTGGGTCACGGTGGAGTGTCGATCTGGACTGGCTCCGGTTGGCGTTCCACCACAGACGGAATTGCTGGTTCAATTCAGTCGTTGGAGTTGGCTCCGAACGGCACAGTAATCGCTACAGGTGATTTTTCAATATCAGAATCAGATGGCACTTTTACGCGTCGTGTTGGAGCATGGGACGGCGCGCAATGGAATTCCTTTGACGGAGCATTCAATTCAACTGTCGCGCGAGCAGTTGAACTTGACAATGGCGATCTTGTTGCAGGGGGTAACTTCACACGCATTGGAAACTTGAATGTTAATCGCATTGCCAAGTGGAGCAACGGAGTTTGGTCGCCAATTGGAAACTTGCCTCGAGTGCTGGACCTTGTTGTTCTCCCGTCGGGCGAAGTCGTTGCCTCAGGTATCACATACGTGACACGCTGGGACGGAACTCAATGGCAATCTATGGGAACGGTTCTTCAAGGTCAGAATCTACGCACCAATGATCTGCTTGTCACAACTGACGGTCGACTTTTCGCGGCTGGTAACTATGTGTTTCCTGTGCAACACCGGGTACATCGATGGACCGGTTCGGATTGGTCGGGGGTAGGAGATAGCAATTTCAACGCGTCCGTATTTTGCATGCTTGAAC
>CAZEZV010000353.1:0-3526 GCA_964516725.1 uncultured Phycisphaeraceae bacterium | reverse complement strand
TTCGTGTGCCTTTTCCAGGGTTGTGGTCAAGCTGAAATCGGCAAGCTAAGTGCGTAATAACTCGCAAACCAGCTTGGCGGCTTTGCCCCCGGTCTTTATTGACTCGAGGTGCGCGCGCGTTTCCTGGTTGGTTAGCATAATACCTTCGCTATGCAGCAATTCATTGAGTAATTCCAGATAGACTGATATATCCCGCGGCACGATTTCGCCGCCCTGCAGAGCCCGCTCCAGGAGCTGTCGCACTGCACTCAAGTGTTTATCGCTGATCCGCGCAACATCCCAGAGCGACGCGGTCATCCTCTTCGCTTTGCCCCTGCCGCAATAGATGAAAACTCCCAACTCCTTACCGAGTTGCTCAATGCTCAGTCGGTCTAGGTCGACCAATTGAATCAGCACATCGCGGGCGATACCAACAAATGACGGCTCCGCGACGATCAAACTGCATGCCAGAATGTGATACGAGTCACGGTCAAAAGGAAAAGACGTGTCAAGCAACGGCTCGATATAGGCGCGCGCGCACCGGTCAAATTCCCACGATCCGTCCAGCATGGAACCCAAGCGTCTGATACCAGATGCGACAAACTGATTGCGCAGCGCGGGATAGCAAAGTCCTAACGTGCGCATGAAATCCAGTTGCGAAGGTTGCGTCCAGATCGGGCCGGTGCCGAGATCCAAAAGAACAGCGGGGACGACGGGATTTCGGTACGCATCAGCGGCGATCCAGATTTGGGAATCACCCCGTTTCGTCTCTGAATAGCCAGTCGCGTACCGACACGCATCCCAAAATTCGCCAGGCACGTCTACGTATTGCGGGAGCAACTCCGATAAGTGCCCGAGGGGCATGCGCAGAAGTCCGATAACCAATTCCTCCTCCTCAGGAACACAACCTGCTGCCTGCCATTGATTCCAACGCTCCAGCAACACACGAGGATGTATGAAACCGCGTTCGTGCGTCGGTGCGCAGAACTCCGGAAGTGACTCACGCTTAATTACACGTTGAAGCAGCTTCTCAAGCCTTCTGTGCATGAACCGTTCATTCTCAACTGCGTTCCGTCTACTCATGTCCGGGGCTGCAGCTGAGGTTATCCACCCGATCACAAATGCTGCGAATTGTCTATTGAGCCAGGTCACAGACTCAGATGTGCTTTTAACGATTTGCGACGCACGTTTCTTCAGTGCAGCTGTTCGCGAAGCAAAATCCGCCGGCAATTCGGGAGAGAAACGCACAATACCCTGGAGGGCCCGTTCGACTTCCTGTACTTCAGCCGGGTGCTCCAGTGAATAACTGCAGCCGGCAATTACCTGGTCGATGGTGTCAAACTCCACAATCTGTGCGTTTGTCTCAAGCGGACTTGGAAGTTCCCGTTTGAATTCAACGTAGGTCTCATGGGTGAGGCGCGCCAGCGATGAGCCGTTTCGTCCCTGAACAGAGGGTGCCAGAGAAGGTTCATACTGGGCAAGCTCTGCGCGCACGCTGTCATCAATGCCACCAGGCACTTTCGCCAACAACTTGAGGATTTGCTTTTGCACATCGGGCGACTCGTGAATGAGTCCTCTCATCGCAACCTGAAACAGAGCGCTCGCATTCTGCTGATCGCGTGCCATCGCTCTGTCAATTAACACAATAGCTGACTTCACTGTGGACTTCGACTTCGCTGACAGAGCGGGCTCAATATGTTGAAGCAAAACCTCCGATTGCAATGGGCTCGCTTTGTCGATCACAACAAGTGCGTCGAGCGCGAGACTAACCGTCGGGGGAATCGAACTGCCCAGCAAGTGTGCATACATGTCGGTGCGTGCTATGCGCTCTTCGATGGTCGGCTTCAGCGCCTCATGAAAGCGCGAATGCCACCCGGAGCGAAACTGACCGAATCCTCGATCTAGTGCTTGCAAACTGCAGTCCAATAATCGTTCGCGCGGCAAGTCGCCAGACCGCGACAACTCAACCAACAGATACTCCCAGGTGCGATCTGGAGCGCAATACTTGTCTTGTCCCGCAAGATTGTTTTCTGAGTCACCCTCTACTTCGAACAGCCGCCAGGCATAATGTTCAAGAAACTCTTTGTCCTCCTTGAAATAGGGAACAAGCGGCACGTTGAATCCCAAAATGCGAAACGAACCCATCATGAACGTGATGAAATCATCGGTATCAGGTCTGGTGCACAAGCCTTCCTTTACCAATTGAATTAGGTGTTCATACTGAATGCGTCGGGCAGCGATACGTCCCTCTATCCAGGTCTGAAAAGTCGGCGGACGAAGCTTGCGCAAAAGTTCCAGATCGAGATCGCTGGTGTCCGCCCAGACAAAGGGCACTTTTTGAATTTGAGCGCTGCTCGCAGTCGCCAACACAGCGTTGAGCCGAAGCGGCACATGCTTGCTGCTCCAACTGATTTTGAATGCCTGCTTGTATGCGGCAATGGCTGTCGGTGCAATCTCGGCACGTTGATCATCAGTTAGACTCAACAGAAATTTGCGCAGGGCTGTGCCGTTTTCTGATTTCAAAATGGACTCGAGTTCGTCACGAAGAGCGCTCAAGTTTGGACCTCGTCACCGCCCTCGTCGCCGGCGAGCATGAGTTGCGCAGCTAAGACATGCTTGCAGGGTCCCCGCTTACCCTGATATTTCGAGTGCCACGGGCAGCTGCACTGTGCACCACCCGTCTGTTCAGCTTTGAGCACAACTCGATGATTCACGTCGGTGCCGGCGACTTCGGACTCGATGGTATCACCGTCGCGACGCAGAATTTTTACCTTGCCGGATTGGACGAGTTCTCGCGCGTTCTTGAGACGCGGATGCATTTCTTCGACTGCATCTAGATCAAAAGGCATCTCGCGGTGGAAGTACGAGGCGTTGTTCACATCGTAACCAACCACGCCTCGCGATCCAAGAACTGCCAGTCCAGCGCGAATCTGCTCCACGGTCAAATCGAGCTGGCGTGCGAGATCGGCAACATCGATTAAAGACTGCCATTTCAGGGCGGCGCGAAGTTTCGGAAGTTGGTCGACATCAGCATCAAACAAATTTGAGAGTACTTGTCCCTCGCCGGAGAAACCGCGGGACACCTCCGCAGTAAGCGTCACGTGCATGGTCATGCCACCGCATTCCAGCTGCCACTCAGAGGCCTGTCCGGACGGATGCGCGAAGATTTTCAATCGGTCGGCTAGCGGCACCAGAGTCGTGATCAACTGCAATCGCTGCAACCCCGTAATGGGCACGGCATCTTTGGTGGCAGTCTGGCTGAGTCGGAGACCCTTGCCTGCCTGGACAACGAAAAATGTTGTCTTGGGCGCCGTGGTCTTCGGCAACGTGCGCAAGAATCTGATTGCTTCCAGGCGGTCAACGGTGAAGCGAGGTTCCATCGCTGATTGGTATGCCTGAACTTCGACGAAACCCTTCAGCCAGCGCACCGGCAAATCTACTTTGCGCTCGACGATTTTGTCGAAACCGCGTTTGACGGCTAACTCATCAGGACCGCCGCTCACCGTCAGTCGATCGGTGTCGCGAACCTTGGAGAGTGACGCCCGCA
>CAZEZV010000352.1:0-3558 GCA_964516725.1 uncultured Phycisphaeraceae bacterium | reverse complement strand
GGTGTTGTCCGTGTACCACACCTGGCCAGGCCCCACCGCAACCTTGTCAAACCCCCCCGATCCCTCGATGCCCTTCGCCAGGTACATCTTGAAACTCTGCAGCGTCACGCGGCTGGCCCGATCGCTGAGTCTCGTGTTCAACTCGTCCTGCAGCGGAATCAACGCCTCAACCTCGCTGATCCCCTCATACTCAAAAGGCTGGCTGATATTCTGCACATGCACCACGGGCAACTCGCCGCGCAAGAGCCCTTGCGAACTCCTCCATACCAGTTCGCCCTCCTCATACACATGCCAGGCATCCGGCGTGATGATCTCCAGCAGCTCATTGCTGCCGCCAAGTTGGCTCGAATCACTGCCGCCCAGAAGTTTCCTGAGCGACGTCAACACACTCACTTCAGTTGATGCCGCGGGGCGAGAGGTTCCCGCACGCGTCCGCACGATGTACGCGCGTATCTTGCGATAGTCGCGATCTTCCAAGATCGCCACGCCTCGCGTCGGCTCAACGATCTCCACCCGCAGCGCATCCCCCGCCACCCGCAGCAAGTCCTCAAACGCCTCACTCTCAGATGAACCCTGCAAGCCACCCGCAGCACTGATCGCCGCGCCCGCCGCCATCAACCGCTCTTCATCAATCCGCAGCGCGACATCGACGTGTCCGTACACATGCCCGAGTGTCCCCATGTCCTGCAGCAGCGCAATCCCACCGCTCCGCTCCCACACATGGTCAAGCACTCGCTCGATCATCCGCCGAGTCGCTTGTGTCTTCGCCGCGCTCTGAATGTGTACCGGCTTGCCAAACACAAAGTCCACCATCGCCTGCACGCGCCACGCGATGTCGTCCTCGATGACAATCTCGCGCCCCCCGGTCGCCCGCGCCCGATCATCAACAATCTCACTTCCTCGAACCCCGGTGAGCCGCGCCGGCAACCCCTGCTCCTGCGCCTGCGTGTATCCGCGACCCTGCTTTGCCGTAGTCCAACTCGACCGAGCCACGCCCCGCGCCGGATTGCGGTAATACGCCCACAGCCGCTCCAGTTTCGGCACAACCCGCGCATCATGCGCCGCAATCGCCCGCTCGACCTCGCTCTTGCCAACCCCGCCCCCCGAACCACCCGATCCACCCGAACCCGCCGCCAATTCATCCCAAGCAATCGCCATGTGCCGCTCCACTTCATTGCTGTTCGTTTTCGTGTCTGCCCTCACACTCTCAGGCTCTGGCCGGGTTTGTGCGCACGATCAAGCACCGATCCCGTGACCCGCACAGCGACAATTCCCTGCAATAACAGCACTTGAGAAAAATCTGCGCACGTTTTCTCGCGTGCCGCACCCCCGCCCCAGCGCGCGCACAAACTGAGCTCGTATGCCATTCAGAATGATCTTTTCCCCAAGGCCGGCCAACCAGCAACCGCA
Source organism: uncultured Phycisphaeraceae bacterium (assembly GCA_964516725.1). Classification (GTDB taxonomy): domain Bacteria; phylum Planctomycetota; class Phycisphaerae; order Phycisphaerales; family UBA1924; genus BJHL01. The sequence continues at coordinate 2,148 of CAZEZV010000352.1, read as the reverse complement.
AGTCGGTTCAGTGAAGCACTCGAACGACATCTCGGAACGGGTTGAGAGGCGTATGGGAGGCCCTGTGTTCCGGGTGTTTTTGCGAGAAGGCTGGACAGTTTCTACAGACCACGCGGAGTTGATTCGCGTGATACACAATCAGCACGCCGTACGCTCCGTTGCAAGCACTGTTTTCAAAGTGCCTTTCGCTGTGCCCTTCGTGTCTTAGTGGTGAATCCCCATGCTTGGCTCCCACCTCTCCATCTCAAACTCCATGGCTGGCGCGCTCCTCGAGGCCGAATTCCTGGGCCTCGACACCGTCCAGGTCTTCACTAAAAACCAACAACAGTGGAAAGTGAAACCCTTCGATGAAGCAGTGGTCCGCGACTGGCACGCCGAACTCAAACGCCTCAACTGGCACACCCGCGTCGTCAGCCACGCCAGCTATCTCATCAACCTCGCCAGCGTCCAGGACGAACTCTTTGCAAAGTCCGTTGACCTCATGACCGTCGAAGTTGAACGCTGCGAGCAGCTCTCGATCCCCTTCCTCGTTCATCACCCCGGGTCGTTCGTGGGCTGGACGCTCGACCAAGGCATGACCCGCATCGCCGATGCGTACAAGGAACTCTTCAAGCGCACCAAGGGCTTCAAAACCGTCTGCTGCCTCGAAGGCACCGCCGGCGCGGGCAGCCACATCGGTGGCGACTTCGCTCACCTCGCCTGGCTGCGCGAGGCCATCATCGAGCGCACCGCCGAGCCCAACCGCATCGCGTTCTGCCTCGACACCTGCCACCTCCACGTCGCGGGCTACGACATGTCTTCCAAAGCAACGGCGAAAGCCGCGCTCGATCAATTCGACAAGCAATGCGGCATCAAGAACCTCAAAGTCTGGCACATCGACGACAGCAAAGGCGCACACGCCAGTCACCTGGACCGTCACGAGCACATCGGCCTGGGCCAGATCGGCGGCAACCCTCCAAAGCACGCCAAACCCGCCAAAGCCGCAAAGTTCAACACGATTCGCCTCGCCGATTCAGGCTTTGCAACGATCATGCAGGACCCACGCTTTGCGAACATCCCCAAAATCCTGGAAACCCCGAAGGAACCCTCACCCACCATCAAAGTCAAAGGCAAGTCCGTCCCCATCCCCGCCGCCAAGCGCCTTGACACCATCAACATCAAGCGATTGAAAGCGTTGTGCGAATCTGAGCCCTGATCCGGCGACACACCATCGTCGTGAGTCGATAGTTCAACAGCAAGCAAGCCTGACGTAGCCAACACACCACGTCGAGCATCAAGCACAACCACAACTTGCTCTTCCTCTTGATCTCTGTGTCTCTGTGCTGACAAAGGAGTACACCCTGCAGTCAGCACACGCGCGCTGTGCTAGCCCGCCATGCGCCGATCATCATCCCCCAGCAACCCATACGCCTTCATCTTCTTGTACAGCGTGGTGCGGTTGATGCCCAATTGATCGCTGGTCTTCTGCCGATTCCACGCGTTGGCCTGCAGCGCCTTGATCAGAATCCGCCGCTCCGGCTCGCGCAGCGCCTCTTCGAGCGTCATCGGCACCCACGGATCACTGTCGGACGTGCCACTCATGCGCAGCGTGCCCTGCTCGTTCGCAGTCGCAGCCGTGGCGAATGCCGGGACGGGCTGGGGAAAGCGAGGCGTCTGCGCCGAGCCACCGATGAGCGTGTTTGGACCTGTGAATGCGGCATCAACAGCAGTCCGCAGCGCGGAAACGCAGCGATCAGGGGGCACCGCGCCCTCAAGTACATGACTGGGCAGATCATCAAGCGTGATCGTCTGCCCCCGCGCGAGCACCGCGGCTCGCTCGATGATGTTCTGCAGTTCGCGCACGTTGCCCGGATACGCATAGCGACGCATCGCATCGAGCGCTTCGCTCGTGAAGCCGACGATCTGTCGCCCAAGTTCCTTCGCGTGCTTCGCAAGAAACAAGTCCGCGAGCTGTTCGATATCGCCCACACGATCACGCAGCGGCGGCAACTCGATCTTCACGACATTGATGCGGTAGTACAGGTCCTGCCGGAACTGCCCCGACGCAACAAGCGCCTCCAGCGGCTGGTTGCTCGCAAGAATGACACGCACGTCCACTTCAATTGTCTGCGTCGAACCAACCGGCTCAAAGCGACGTTCTTGCAGCAC
>CAZEZV010000351.1:0-3575 GCA_964516725.1 uncultured Phycisphaeraceae bacterium | reverse complement strand
CTGGTGTCGTTGTTGAAGTCGATGGAGTCGCAGGTGGCGCATTCAATAGGCGTCCCCCAGCTCGCAAAATAAGCGGATACCACGGCTCCGGCGGACGTGAACAAGCCTCCAGCGATAATTTCGCCATTGGGAGGAGTTGCAAGTGCGTACACGTGGTTGTTCAAACCCGCGTCGAATGAGGACCAAGTTGCGCCGTCCCATCGAGCTACGTAATTCACTGTCGTTTCACCAGCGATTGTGAAGTAACCCCCTGCAATGATGTCGCCATTCGGCAGGGTTGCCAGCGCAAGCACACGGTCGTTCGTTCCACTTCCCATCGGTAACCAAGTCGAGCCGTTCCAACGAGCGACTCGGTTCGCCGCAACTCCTCCCGCAGTTGAAAAAAGACCTCCCGCGACGATGTCACCATTGGGGGCCGTCGCGAGTGCTTGAACAGCTCCGATCACTCCGGTTCCAAATGCGGACCATCCCGAGCCATCCCAACTTGCGACTCCTCGTGCGGGCAAACCGCCCGCCGTGGTGAAAGCACCACCAACGACGATACTGCCGTCATTAAGAGGCAGAAGTGAGTACACATCATTGTTTACCCCCGTCGATAATGGAGTCCATACTGTTCCGTTCCACCGAGCGATCTTGCTGGCCCCAAGTCCTCCCGCAGTCGTGAACATTCCACTTGCGATTACATCCCCATTGCTGAGCGCAGCCACAGCAAGCACCCTGTCGTTCATTCCCGTACCAAGGGCGGACCACGCGGACCCATTCCAGCGGGCGATCCGATTTGCCGCAATTCCTCCGGCGGTTGTGAACCATCCACCTGCGACAAGGTCACCGTTGGAAACTACTGTGAGACAAGTTACAACGCTGTTTGTACCCGATCCGATTGCAGACCACGAAGATCCATTCCAGTGAGCGATGTTAAGAGCTGGCATGCCACCGGCAGAACCGAATCCCCCGCCTGCTACCACTTCACCATTGGGCAGAGTTGTCAATGCGAAAATATTGCTCGACACTCCCGCCGAAATCCACAATGCCGTCCAATTTGTACCATTCCACACAGCGATTCGACTAGCGTTTACACCACCGATTGAGCTAAACGAGCCGCCTGCGACAAGATCGCCGTTGGAACGAGCCGTCAGAGCGTTTACTGGGCTGCTACCTATGCCGTCGGTGCCAATGGCGGACCACTCAGCGCCATTCCAACGAGCTATCGAGTCTACCGACGTGTCACCAGCAATCGTGAAGGAACCGCCCGCGATAACGTCACCATTTGGAAGGCTTGTGAGCGCTCGCACAGTGTTGTTGGTTCCTATGACACCGAGGGCAGACCAAACTGTGCCGTTCCAACGTGCGATTCTACTGGCAACGACTCCGCCAGCAACGAAAAAAGCCCCGCCAGCGATCAGATCACCGTTGGGAAGCGTCGTAAGCGCGAGCACGTGGTCGTTCATCCCAGATCCGAGCGCGGACCACGCCGTGCCGTTCCACCTCGCAATTCGGCTGACTGACGTTCCGCCAGCTGAAAAGAAGGAACCTCCGGCGACAACATCACCGTTTGGGAGCGCGGCAAGCGCATAGACGCCGCCGGAAGTCACACTCATTCCTGTCCCAAGCGCGGTCCAATCGGTGCCGTTCCAGCGGGCGATTCGATTGACCGCCAAACTCCCAGCGGAAGTGAAGACGCCTCCAGCGAAAAGGTCGCCACTCGGCAGCGAGAGAAGTGCGTGCACGTCGCCATTTACGCCAGTCCCGAAACCAGCCCATTCAGAGCCGTTCCAGCGAGCGATCCGACTCGCCGTCACGCCACCAGCGCTTGTAAACGTCCCTCCCGCGACGAGATCGCCGTTGGGGAGGGTTGTCAATGCGAGTACGCTGCCGTTCGTTCCCGATCCCATGCCGGACCACAAGCCGGACTGAAAGTCGTATGCAGCAATGTTGTGTACAACACTCTCACCCGCGATTGCAATAGTCCCACCAACCACCAGCTTTGCAGACTGCGGGCCAATGCCGTCAGGGTCCCACATGACCACAGCATTGACGGTTCCGTCAACTCCGGGAAGTCCATCCCCCGGCAACCACTGGGGCTCGCAGCCGATCTGGGCGTGAGTCGGCGCAGTTGTCAGTGCAACAACTGCGCACAGCACGGCGGCGATCCATGTGCGGGCATTGATGATCCAAGTCCGCGCGTTGGTTGTCCATGTGCCCGCGTGAGGAGCGCACGTGCCCGCTTGGATCATCCAAGTGCCCGCGTAGGTTCCCGTTGTGGGCACTTGAGGAGTCAATCGCGGCGCTTGAATGGCTGATTTCATGGTTTTTCTCCGTTGGACTGAAGTCGCGGCTGCATGCTGCCGACGCCACAAGGTACCGCGAAGCGGCGTGCCTGTCAATGGGACATGCACGCCCGAAAACCCACGCGGCGGCCCATTCGTGCTGACTTCTCTGCATCTGCGAGGGTCGGGGGCGATTGTCATTGAGAAAGGAAACGGTATGAGCATTCTTCCAGGCAGTACGATCGAACAAATCCAATTCTGCGAAGCCCACGTCCCGGTGTGGACGGAGGTGGCGATGGCGATTGGGTTGACGGCCCCCCAAGTGGCGTCCTTGGGAACAAAGACTTCTGCCGCTCGGGGGGCGTTCAATGCGGCGCAGGCAGCGCGCGAGGCCAGCAAGGCGGCAACGATTCAGCAGAACACGGATGCGCGCACGATGCGCAATCAGGCGAGCGATCTCATCAGGCAGATCAAGGCGTACGCGGAGTTGCAGAGCAATCCCAACAGCGTGTACGCGGCGGCGCAGATTCCGCCCCCCAGCGCGCCGCTGCCGATGCCCGCGCCGGGCAAGCCCTCGGACTTTTCGGTGGTGCTTGAGTCCGACGGCAGCGTGACGCTGTCGTGGAACGCGGCCGAATCCGCCGCGAGCACGGGCGCGTTCTTTACGATCTCACGAAAGTTGCCGGGCCAGAGTTCGTTCAGCGGCATCGGCGGCGCACCGGGCACGACGAGCGAATCGCGGCGTTGCTCATTCACCGACGCGACCGTTCCCACCAGCGCGGCCGGCTCGGGCGCACAGTACATCGTGCAAGGATTCAGAGGCACACGCATCGGCGAAGCGAGCGATGCGGTGACGGTGCAGTTTGGGGTGGATGGCGGGGGTGGGATGAGTTTGAGCGCGGCGACGACGAGCGCGAGTCGGAAGGCGATCAAGCTGGCGGCGTAGTGCCAAACTTCAAAATTGCCAAATGGCAAAATGGCCAAAGTTGCGGCGCTGGCATACGCCGTGAACTTTGGCCATTTGGCAATTTAGCCATTTGGAGATTTAAAAGAGCAACTCGCGTCCGACTGCCCGGCGAGACGCCGGGCCTACGAATTGATGACGCGCCCCTCACTCGCCAGCGCCGCCTCATGCACGCTCTCGTGCATCGTCGGGTGCGCGTGGATGGTGGCGATGAGTTCTTCGCTCGTTGCTTCGAGCCTTCGGGCGAGTGAGAGTTCGGCGATCAATTCGGTGGCTTGGTCGCCCATGATGTGAGCGCCGAGGATTTCGCCGCGGGGCAAACCTCGGATGATCTTGCAGAAGCC
>CAZEZV010000350.1:0-3654 GCA_964516725.1 uncultured Phycisphaeraceae bacterium | reverse complement strand
CGCCTACCAATCCACCACCACCGTCAACTGGTGCCCCAAACTCGGCACCGTTCTCGCCAACGACGAAGTCATCGACGGCAAAAGCGAACGAGGCGGCTACCCGGTTCTCAGGAAGCCGCTCAAGCAGTGGATGTTCCGCATCACGGCGTACAACGATCGCCTGCTGAAGCAACTCGACGACCTCGAATGGGTCGAAAGCACAAAGACGATGCAGCGCGAGTGGATCGGCAAGAGCGAAGGTGCGGAAATTGACTTTAAAATCGCCGACACCAGCGCTCACACGCTCCGAGTCTTCACCACCCGCCCCGACACACTCTTCGGCGCGACGTACATGGTCGTTGCTCCAGAGCATGACCTGTGCGCACGCGTACTCAAAGGCGAAGCCAACGTCGACGCCACAACGCGAGACGCCCTGCGCTCATACGTCAACGCCGCGAAGAACCGCAGCGACGTCGAACGCCAGGAAAGCAAAGAAAAATCCGGCGTCTTCACAGGCCTCTACGCCATCAATCCTGCGACGAATCACAAAATCCCGATCTGGACTGCCGACTACGTCCTCATGGGGTATGGCACCGGTGCGATTATGGCGGTGCCGGGGCATGATGAGCGGGACTTTGAGTTTGCAGTCAAATACCAACTCGACATCATTCAAGTTGTGTTGCAAAATCTCAGTGAACTGTCGCCGATAGCCGGGGTGACAGCCGTGCATGCTGACATTGCCGAATCGCATCCGAAGATTTGGATTCGAGGGTTGACAGATGCTGAAGCAGCCAGGGCGTTGTTTGATAGTCCTACCGGTACGTCCATTGGAATTCGTAGCGACCCGAATGACAAGAACGCATGGATTAGCTTTGAATACGGAAGTATGCAAGAAGTACTTGAGGCTCTCAACGGACCGCGAGATCGCGTGCCCACGCCGGCAAACATAACCATTGGTTACGATCCCTTAACCAAAGCAACTCCAGAGCCGGGCTTCGCTTGCAACTCCTCCAACTCCGAACTTTCCTTGAACGGACTTTCTACCTCCGAAGCCAAACAAAAAACCACCACCTGGCTCGAACAAAAACAAATCGGCCACCGCAAAATCAACTACAAACTCCGCGACTGGACCTTCTCGCGCCAGCGCTACTGGGGCGAGCCTTTCCCCATCGTCTTCGACGACGCCGGCAACGCATATCCGATCGAGGCTTCGCATCTCCCCGTGAAACTCCCCGAACTCGCCGACTACGCCCCCGTCGAAAGCGACGACCCGCAGCCGCTGCTCGCGAAGGCGAAAGACTGGGTGCGCACCACGGCGGGTACCGCGGGCGTCTCGCCCGCGTTGCTGCCGCCAAACACTCCCGTCACCCGCGAAACCAACACCATGCCCGGCAGCGCCGGCAGCAGTTGGTACGCGATTCGGTATTGCGACGCGAAGAATTCTCAGCGACTGGTCGGCGAAGAAGCCGAGCGATATTGGATGAAGAACGGCATCGATCTCTACTTGGGCGGCTCCGAACACGCCGTAGGCCACTTGCTCTACTCACGCTTCTGGCAAAACGTGTTGTTCGATCTGGGCCACGTCACCTGCAAAGAGCCATTCCGAAAACTCTTCCACCAAGGCCTGATCACGAGCTTTGCGTATCAGCGCCCCGACAAGAGCATCGTGCCGGTTGACGAAGTCAAAGAAGTTGTCGAAGGCCAACCCGAGAAGGGCTACATCGAAATCGCCACAGGTATGGCCGTGTCGCCCATCATCACCAAGATGAGCAAGCGGTACAAGAACGTCATCAATCCCGATGACGTCATCAACGAGTTCGGCGCAGACACCTGTCGCCTCTACGAGATGTACATGGGCCCGCTCGACGCGAGCAAGCCCTGGAACCCGCGCGATATCATCGGCTGCTTTCGCTTCTTGCAACGGGCGTGGCGGATGTGCGTCGACGAAGAAACCGGCAAGATCAAACTGACTGACGCCGCCAACCCGCAAACCGAAAAACTCCTCCATCGCCTCATCAAGAAAGTGGGGGACGACATTGAGCGTCTCTCCTTCAACACCGCGATAGCCGCGATGATCGAGTTCGTCAACGCCGCGGGCGGTTCGCCCATCACGCGTTCTCAAATGGAACGTTTCATCCTCGTCCTCGCACCGTTCGCGCCGCATCTTGCGGAAGAAGTGTGGAGCAAACTTGGGTTCCCTGCTGGTACGCGCGAGGGCGGCGTTCTCTCACAACCCTGGCCCACCTTCGACGCCGCGATGCTCATCGATGATGAAATCGAACTTCCGATTTCAGTCATGGGCAAAGTCCGCGCCCGCATCACCGTCAGCACCAACATCGCCAAAGACGCCAAAGCCCTCGAAGCCGCGGCGATGGCCGATGCAAAGGTGCAGGAACTGATCGCGGGCAAGGAAGTGAAGAAGGTGATCGTGGTCCCGGGCAAAATGGTCAATCTCGTGCTGGGGTGATCCAGCAACAATTGGCCCCGTGCGAAGCGCGGACGGCTGCTAGGGATTTCTCGTGAGCGATTCCCATTACTGTTCAGCACGCACGCGGTCACAACCTCGGGACTTTCTTCGCCGCAACGCGGCGGAGGTCAATCGCCGTGGGTCGTCGCGAATGCGACACCCACGGACAAGTCGACAACGCACGCAAGCACCGCGTAGCGGTGTGGGCAGCGTGTGAAAACACCTTTACCACTTCGTGGTGAGTTCTCCAAAAATTCTGTTCCGTGGGTGCCGCGTTCGCGGCGACCCACGGCTATTCACCATAACGGCTTCGCCGTTAAGAGCCAGCAGACACGGCATTGGAGCCTCATAGGTGGTACAGTTTTCTGGATGAAATCCCTCGACAGAAGCAGCCACAATCTTCCGGATTCACCTTGCAAACCGGGCGATCTTGTGGTATTTTACAAGGCGATCCGAATTCGGTGCAACCTGTGTGAAATCGAGTTCGTATCGCGGACATCCCGGAAATTCAGGTTGTGGAAATCCCGTCGCGTTGGTCCATCAGCGGCCGCACCGGGATTGTCGAGGATTTGAGAATGGTTCGGGGGTTCGGGGGGTTGGGGTGTCCGGAGGGTTGGGCCTTTATCAGGGGGAAGTTGCGTTGTTTCTTGGCTGTTTTCGCTCGAAAGCAGACCTGTGGTTCGTGTTGTTCTGTCCTTCGGGGCCCAGGGGTGCGGGGAACGCACTCTGAGGAGTTTGATGATGCGGATGAATCGTTCAATTGGTGCCTTGATCGCGTGTGTCGGCTTTGCGTGCAGCGCATCCCTTGGGTTTGCGGACGTAGGCGTTCCCGGGGGCAACGCACTCGACAATCTGTCCAACACGTTCCCGGGCGTGCGGACTCATGAGGGTCTTGGCCGCGTCCTCGCCGTGTACGGCGTCGCGATGAACCAAGCCGCGCGCGATGGCGAAGCGGTTTCCCAATTCCTCGCCCAGCACGATCAGGTGTTTGGCGCAGGCCCGCTCGACCTCGAAATCGCCCGCGTCAACACGCTCGAAGGGCAGCCCAAGACGGTGTACACGTTCCGTCAGATGATGGATGGCCTGCCGGTCGAACTCTCGCGCGTGGCAGTCGTGACACACAACGACGTTGACGCGCTCGGCAATCCGCTGTCTGCGGTGACCTTCGCCTCCGCAAAGGTCGCGGCTCGCCCCGAAGGCGGCTTTGC
>CAZEZV010000349.1:0-3701 GCA_964516725.1 uncultured Phycisphaeraceae bacterium | reverse complement strand
CCCAACACTGCGGCCAAGTCATCGTGGCCGACGGCACCGACGCCGCCTCAAAACGCCTCTCCCGAGTCCTCACCAACGACCCCATGATGGGCGTGTTCAGACACGTAGACGCAGGCTACGACGAAGCGAAGGAATGCGCGAGTATTCAACGTGTCGCAGTTCCAATGATTGCTTGAATCACCCGCGACAAGTCTGTCGATAGTCAGAGCGAGTGCAACGCATGGGTAAACTGGTCGTTCAAACATGGTTGGAGCCGTCTCAAGATGTGCCCACCGAATGGCAAGAGCCAGAAAGCGATCTTGCAAGGCTGCGTGTGGTGCATTGGAAGAACGGCGCATTAGCCGTCAACTCTTTGTTGCTCGAGTTCGATGCTTCGTGCGACGATATCAATCAAGATTGGCAAGAAGATCAGCGACGCGTTTCCATGTTTGTAAATCGCCTTCGATATTTGTACAATCCACATTTACATGTTGTGAGTTGCCGACTTATCGAATGGGGCAAGCTGCCGGGCGATCGAGTCAACTTTCGAATTGTAAATTCGCCTCATATAGACGGCACGATTGGTCAATCTGTACTTTCAGGTGGTCGAGTGGCGGGTTATTTAGACCGAAAGATCCTGTCGGATGGGATGGACAACAAGATTGACCGAGCGATTAGGTGGTATCTCGCTGCGAATCAGAGCAAGCACGCTGCCGAAGCAGTCCTGTACTTGTGGATTTCCATCGAATCGCTCGTGCCGCCGATGAAAATGCCGTGGAAATGCGTCGAGTGCAAATCTGAAAGAACTCATTGTGAGCACTGCGGCGCCCCAACTGACAACTACGCCGTGATGCGGTCGATCAGACAATTCTTGCTGCAAAATAATTTGTGTTCAAAAAAAGAGATTGAGAATCTATATTCGCTCAGATCAAGGCTCGTTCATGGAACTGTTGGTCTTGACAATCAGAGCGTCGCTGCATGTATGCGCAACGTTGATAGAATGCGATCATTGGCCCATGCGGCGATCAAGCAGTGCATGAACATTCAAGGAGAGTATCCTCGGATCGAGGAACACCCGTTTGGTCTGACTCCATCGATTGATATGACTTGCTATGTGGAGTGTGACAACGAAACGTATTCCCAACCGAGTTTGATTTACAGCAAGAACGAATGAAGCGAGGTCGGGCAGACCCCGCAACTTCCAACACACGTTCCACAGGCGACCAGCAGGTGGCCGGGACATGCCCCAAAATCATAGCACGGCCACGCACTCAAGTCCGTAGCAAACCCCAGCACCATCGTGCCATCGAAGTCGCTGCTCCGAGCAACTTCAATACAATCCGCCAAGTGCTCCAACCCGTGCCACCAATCCAATCGTCTTTCCAACCAAATCGACACTCCCCACACTCGATGCCTAGATGCCGCATCGTGCCTCGCTGCCTTCTTTATCTTCTTCATCCACTCCGTCTCTTCGTCTCTCCCTCTCTCCGTCTCTTCCCCCAATCACCCACCCCCAGCCGCCCGCTGCCCAGCCGCCTGCGCTTCCCTCAACAACTGCGTGAGCTGTCGATATTGCGCCTGAAGCGGCGTGACAACCGCGTCATCCGCGCCTGCCTCAATCGCCTTGCGTAACGCGGCTCGTGTCGCCACATGCACGCGGTACACCTCGGCCTTCACCATTATCTCCGCGCCAGTCAGATTCGCGCCCGGCATATGCAATCGCGCCAATTCGGCTCGCGTGATGTTCGTGGTCGATTGTGATGCAGCAGTGCCGGAACGGTTCCCCGCAACCCGCGCAAGGTCCACCATCGTGCGCCCCTCCCGCGCCGCCGCGAGTTCCGCCGCCGACATGCGCGAGCTTAACGCAACCGTGCCACCAGCCTCAGCGGAAAGGTTCACCGTCGTGCGACCCGCGATCCCCGTTGCGGCGCGACGCGCAAGCGTGCTTCGTGCGGCTCCAACAGCAGCTTGCGCAACACGAGCTCCACCTTGCACAAGTTTGCCTCCAGTCAAAACCAGCGCACCGTCCACCACATATCCAGCCGCCGTGAGACGTTCATTCGCCGCGAGCATTTCCGTCGCGCCAGAAGATTGCACTTCGGCAGTCTCTCTCAGCCCTTGCAAAATCTCCTTTTCCTCAGCCGTCGTCTTCGGGTCCGCGAGTCTGGCGTCAATCGCGGCAATCTTGGCCTCCGCCAACGCCCGCTCACGATTCGCACCTCGCGTCGTGCGCTTCGTCTCCTGCTGCATCTGCGAACCCACCGAAACATACTTCGTGACGCCAGTGACATCTTCCTTTACATCTTGCAACGAAGCATCCGAAGCGATTCTCGCGTTCGCGGCGTTGTAAGCCTCAACCGTGACTTCTCTCGCCACCCGACTCTGAAGCTCCGCCGCTCTCTCGAGCTCGGCCGCCTCCTCCGGCGTTGCCTCAAGAAGCTCGATTGATCGCTCATGGTGCGCATCCTGCAGCGCCATGATGCGCTGTGCTTCGTTCTTGTCGCCGCGAGCAATCGCTGCGTCGTATTGACCTTGCAGACTCTTGGCCGTCGCGTAACTGTCCGCAATTTCCCTCTTCCGAGCAACTTTCGCCGCCTCGATCTTTGCGACTCGCTCGGCTTCCACTCGCTCTTTCTCAATTTCATCGAGTTTTCGCTGCCCCTCCGCCGTGATCTCCGCATTGCGAAGCTCGTTACGCACCTTGTCTTCCGCATCCCGCGCCGCCTGTGCCTCGCGCAGAGCCTGCTGAGCACGATTCTCCTCCGCCATCCGCTCACTCGCGGCGTACCGGTTCTTCAAACTCGAAGGAAGTTCATCCCAGTCGTTGCCCTTCAAAACCTGCTCAAAATAAGCCCGTCCAGGCTCTAGTGGCGCCACGATGTTCGATGATTGCTCAACCACCGCCCCGTCCTTGTCGCGAACCGTGGTCGTCGTATTGCCTGAACGATCCACGGTCACGGTCGTGGTTTGGCCGTCCTTCTCGCGGAGCATGCGTTCGGTGTTGCCATGCTTGTCAGTCTTCTCCAACCACCCATCCGCAGTTTCTCTCACAGTGCGCAGCAGATTGCCTTCGCGATCACGAATCTGATGAACAACGCTGCCATCATCCGCTATGCTCGACGTCTTCGTTTCTCCGGTCGGCTTGCGCTCGACAGTCGTCACCACTCCGTCCTTCGTCGTAGTGGTTGTGACTTCGTTTTCGCCAGGCCGTGAATGAGTCACGGTCATCGTGCCGTCATTCCCGTACACCGTCGTCACGCGATTCCCGTCCTTGTCCGTCTCCACTACGCGCGTCGAGCCATCCGGGTCCGTGCTCGTTCTTCCGCTGTACGCGCTTGTGGTGCCATCGCGATTCCGGCGCGTGGTGTTCACTTCGCCGGTCGCCGGATTTTCAGACATCGCAATCAAGTCGGCTTGGTCCTCCGGCCCCGGCGTCGTCGAGTTGCTCGCCGCCTCGGGCGTGCGAATCCCATGCTCATCAACCTCCATCACCTCGCGAGTGCCATCCGCCTTTTCGTACGAGATCTTCGTGACGCCAGTCTCAGGATCAGTTCCATACGAAAGCTCGCGAACGAGGACACCCTTCTCAAACAACTCCGCTTTCGACACCTTCCCGTTCTTGAAGGTCACCCAAACACCCGTCCTGAGCGGCGAATAGGGCGTGTTGCCGTGGTACTAGTTACCAACCCCCTCGCCCAGGATAGAAACCATGCCCGTTTCAT
>CAZEZV010000348.1:0-3701 GCA_964516725.1 uncultured Phycisphaeraceae bacterium | reverse complement strand
TGGTTGGAGTAATACGTCTTCGCGATGCGCACGCGCCCGGGCGGGGCGATGTATCCGAAGTTCGTTCCCGTCGCGTTGGACGCAACGACCGCGGCGACTGCGGCAGGCGAAACAGGTGACACGCCGTTGAGGGCGGTCGCGCTCGCGACCGCGAGCACACACGAAGCAAGCACGATGGACATGACGAAACTCCAGACCAGAATCCGACGGGCGTGTCCACGCGCACGCCCGAAGGATGTGTGGCAATCAATAGTGTGCGCCGAAGGTACCCGAAAAGTTGCAAAATCGCGAGCAAGACCAGCAAAACTCCTGAAAATTGCAAGTTATATGGCAAGCGGCATAGTCTGTATGGCCTGTAACGTTTGCAACGGGGTATGACGAACGGATATAGGACGGCGTTACCACCCGCTTCTCAAGAAACCTGCGAGCCGAGCCGCCGATGGGGACTTCGCATCCCGCACGTACGCGCCGCTGCACGCGACGGCCATCGCGAGGCACGTGTCGAGCTGTAGCTCCATCGCCTGCGCGAGCGAGAAGCCGGCGCCGAAGTGATCGCCCGCGCCCGTTGAAAGCGCGGGCGATTCTGTGAAGGGGCCATTGATCCAAAGTGTTTCGTTTGCGGTTGAAGCCGCCGCTCCTTCGCGCGGATGCACAACGACTGTTGCCAGTCCTAGTGCTTCGCGGATTGCGTGTGCGAGGGCGAGACAACGACTCGCCATGTCAGCAGCGGAGGAGTGTTGTATGTTCAGCGCCGAACTCGCCAACTCTGCTTCGTTGAGATTCAGCCCGAGTGTGACAGGGACGAACGCGTTCATGTTCGAGAGCAGCCGAAGCACGCGTTGGAGGTCATCACAAGTGCGCTTCGATGGATCGGCAAGATCGATGAACATCCGGCGGCGCATGCACCCAATCACAGGCAGCACGTCCGCGAGCATCCCCTCAAGGATCGACTCCACACCCGCCATGATGCTCCAATTCACGACTGCAATCAGCGACGCGTCCGCAAACAGGCGTACCAATGCGTCGCGCCCCACGCTCCGCACCATAGTCTCCCAAGTCACCCGCTGAATGGAGTCGGGCATGTTGAACATGATCTTGCCGTCGCTGAACTCCAGGGCATGCGTGAGCGCGGGTTGCGCGAGCGGCACGACTGTGTCGCATCGAGCAGCGAACTCGGCAAACAGTGGATGCACGCGAGCGTGTGTACCGGAATCTGCATCTCGTGCGGCATGGTGCGCGGCATCTGACGGGGTGTTTGTTGCTGAACGTGCAGATTGACGCTCGCAGCGGTCATCGTGTTCCGCTGCGACGCATCCGATATAGGTCGTCCTCGCTCCCAAACTCGCAAGCCCGCCCGCGAGCAGCGGGCCATTGCCGCCGAACCTTGACTCACTGGTTACCAACTCAATTCCCGCGCTCTTGCCGGCTGCCGCGTTGATTCGGTCAGCAAAGGCTGGAATCGACGGGACGGCGTCAACGTCTTGCGCACGCATTGATCGTCGCGTCGCCACAGGTCGCAGGATGACATCGACGAAGCCGTCGAAGCCGACCAGCGAGCGAATGGTCGATGGCGGTTCAGTCTCGAGCGATGCCGCGGCGTTCGCCATTGCCGCTGCGCGGCGAGCTCCAGTGATGTGTGTCGTCGAAGTCATGACGCATCAGCGTTTCAAAGCTCGCGAAGCGAACTAACCCAGTGCCTCCACCCGCATCACTGCGACGACCGCCTTGATCTGGTCGTACGACACTTTCCCTTCCAACTCATCAAACACAAGCCGATACGACCTCGCGCCGACCTTATCGATTGCCGCACGCACCCGCGTTTCATCATCCTTGCTGACCCACGCTGTGATGTCGAGCACGTTGTTCTGTTCGATCCAAGCGCCAAGATACTCGGCAACTGTGGACGGTGCTCGCTCGACTTGGGCTGCGACCTGCGCGATGGACATCTTCTGTTCGAACAACACCGCCGCGCGGGGTGGCACGCGGCGGATCTTGTCTCGCGCGTCGGGCTCCGCCTGCACGAACTTTGCGGGGTCCGCTGCCTTCGTGATCTGATCGCTCGTGAGGGTGTACTGCTCGCAGTACTTGGCGATGTGCTGCGCAAACGTCTCGCCCAGGTCAGACAGCTTGATGCGACCAACGCCCTTGATCGTGCTCATGGATTCGAGCGTGGTGGGGCGGACTCTGGCGAGTTCCTCCAGCGTCGCGTCGCTGAAAATCACGTACGGTGGCACGTTTCGCTCTTCCGCCAGCGAGCGGCGGAGCGCACGCAGCGAGTCAAACAACGCCTGCTCATCGCTCGTGAGCGCAGGCGCGTTGCTCGCCCGGATCGGCGTCGTCGGGCCTCGAGACACTTCTTCGCTCCGCGGCTGATACAGCGTGACTTCTTTGCAACCGGTCAGCACTTCGCGCGACATGCTCGTGAGCGACAACACAGGAAACTCACCCGACGCGACCGCCAGCAATCGCTGTTGCACCAGCTGCTGGACGTATGAGCTCACAACTTCTCTGGGCAGCGATGCAAGCAATCCGAACGTTGAGAGTTGGTCAAACCTGCGTTCGAGAATCTTCGCCGCGCGCGAGCCGCGCAGGACGTCCGTGACCATCGCCGCGCCGGAGTTTTGCCCCATGCGATAGACGCACGAGAGGATCTTCTGCGCGATGGTCGTTGATCCAGGCACGGCGACCATGTTGCCAAGGCACACATCGCACGCGCCGCATCCTGTTCCCTGCACTTCTGCCGGCGGCTGGTATTCCTGCCCAAAGTACTCTGTGAGCGCCCGATGCCGGCATGTTGCGCTGCTCGCGAGATTCTGCATTTCCTGCAGCAGTTCGTGCTGAATCTTGAGGCCCTGCGCGATCGATTCTGGGTCCGCTGAACTTTCGCTCGCTGAAAACTCCATCAACTTCCGCCAGCGCGTGCCATCTGCATTTGATGTGAACAGCACGCACTCACTCGGCAACCCATCGCGCCCAGCGCGGCCCGTCTCTTGCTGATAGTGCTCGACGGTCTTGGGCATGGCCGCGTGAATCACGCAGCGAACGTCGCTGCGATCGATGCCCATGCCGAACGCAACCGTCGCGACGACGACGTTCACGCGTTCATTGATGAAGTCGTCCTGCACCTTTGCACGCTTGCGCGGATCAAGGCCCGCGTGATACGCCGCGGCTTTGATCTTGAGGTTCGTCAAGTCCGCCGCGAGTGTTTCCGTGTCTTTCCGGCTGATGCAGTAGATGATGCAGCCCTGGTCATCGTGCTTTCGCAGCACTCGAGCAACCTGCGTGACAAGGTCAGTCCGGTGCACAATTCTGTAGGTGAGATTCGGGCGATCGAATAATCCGACGAGCACACGCGAGTTCTTGAGGCGCAACTGCGCGACGATATCGTCTCTCACGCGGGGCGTCGCGGTCGCCGTGAACGCATGGAACGGCACACGAGGGAACGTGTCGCGCAGTTCCGCCAGACGCCGATACTCGGGGCGAAAGTCATGGCCCCATTGGCTGATGCAGTGGGCTTCGTCGATGGCGAACGCTTCGAGTTGGCCTGCGTCCGCGATGCGAGCAAGCCACGAGAGAAACGACGACGTGAGCAATCGCTCCGGCGCGACATACAACAAGCGAATCTCGCCCTGGCGCACCTGCTCGCGCAGCGCTGATGCATCCTCAGGCGAAATCCCGCTGTGCAGGCACCCTGCCGGGTA
>CAZEZV010000347.1:0-3719 GCA_964516725.1 uncultured Phycisphaeraceae bacterium | reverse complement strand
CACGCCGTACACGGCCCCTCGCTGTACATCAGCAGGAACGAACTGATATCGCACGGGTCAAACAGCGAAGTGTCATTGTTGAAGTCGATGTCGTTGCACGTTGCCGAGAGAGGCACACAGGGCCCCTCCGAATACACGGACAAGAATGCTTCGATGTCCTGGGGGTCAAAGAGGGAGGTGTCGTTGTTGAAGTCGATGGAGTCGCAGACAATGCAATCATCAGCCGCGCCCCAGCGCGCTAAGTAGTGGGACGGCAAACCATTCGCAGTATGAAACCACCCGCCCGCAAACAGATCGCCATCACTGTTCACGGCGAGCGATGTCACCGGGTGATCGGTGCCGCTTCCAAGAGCGTTCCATTGCGATCCGTCCCAGCGCGCGATGTTGTAGGCACCGAGGTCCCCAGCACGGTTGAAGTCACCCGCCACGACAACATCTCCACCAGGCAGCACGTCAATCGCGTTCACGCGTCCGTTGACACCAATCAATGATCCAGGCGAATACAGCGCAGACCACGCCGTTCCGTCCCAACGCGCGATGCCCCGCGCCGTCGCCCAATCTGCTCGCGTGAACTGCCCGCCCGCGTAGAGATCGCCGCTTGGATGCAGGCCCAGTGCGAACACGCTTCCGCCGAACAATCCCTGCCCCAGCACCGACCATTCCGCTCCGTTCCACTTCGCAATGTACGTTGCCGCGACGCCTCCCGCTGTGGAGAAACTGCCTCCTGCAACGATGTCGCCGTTGGGCATTGCTTGTATCGCAAAGACGCTCCCGTTGAGCCCGCTACCCAATGGCGACCATGATTCGTTGTCCCACAGAGCAATGCGAGATGCGGGCACCGTGCCAGCGACGTTAAAGTAACCACCAACGACAAAGGAGCCGTTCGCCAACCGTTCAATCGCGTGAACGCTCGCCTGACTTGTCAATGGTGCGACGGCTTGCACGCCCGCCCCCATCTCTAACCATTCCGTTCCATTCCATCGTGCGATCGCGACGCTCGGTGCAGTAAATGTCCCACCCGCCAGCACGCCCCCATCTGCCGATAGTGCAATCGCGTTGACCGAGTTGGGTCGTAGCGAACTGCTCTGCAGTTTGCTCCATTGCCCATCACTTAGCCGCCCGATTCCTCTGCACGTTTCACCCCCAGCCATTATGAAGTCACCACCCACCAGCACGTCGCCGTCATCGGTGATGCTCAGGGACCGAACGGCGTCCTCAATCCCCAGGCAAAGCGGCTTCCATTCGCCGTCGTTCCATCGTGCGATCCCGCTCAGTAAGGCGTCTCCAACGATCCCAAGATTGCCCGAGAGCACAATCTCCTGGTTTGGAAGTTCGACAAATCGCCCACCGGTGTTTCCAAACGTGGACTGTTCTTCAGGACCGATGCTCAACCACTGCGACCCGTCCCAAGTCGCGGCGATGGAGTACCCGGCTCCCGAAATGTTCATGCGTCCGACAGCAAGCAACTCGCCATTCGACAGAAATCCGACTGATTCAGCCTGCTGCGGCTGCACCAGTCCACCGCCTACCGCCGTCCACGACGCACCATCCCATCGTCCGATTCCACTCGAAGCGAACGTCCCGGTCGCGCAGATGTCTCCGTTTGGAAAACTCGCGAGCGAAAACACTGTTGATTGTGAGCCTTCACCTAGCGGCGACCAAGTTACATCGTCCCATCGTGCGATTCGATTCGCAGGCATACCGCCCGCCGAAGTGAATCCCCCACCGGCGATCACGTCGCCGTTCGGAAGAACAAGCAACGAAAACACGGGCGAGCCGATCGTCGTTCCAAACTGCGACCAGTTCGCGCCATCAAACCGCGCGATGTTGTTCAACTGATTCGACGAGCTGCTGAACGAACCTGCGACGATGATGTCTCCATTGGAATCAAGCGCGAGAGTTGTGATGACCCCAAGTCCCGTCCAATCGCCGAGATTGTTCCATTCAACGCCGTTCCAAACCGCAATACTGCGCACCGTGCGACTGCCCGAAAACAAAAAGTTGCCAGCAGCGACGAGTCGTCCGTCAGGCAATGCCAAGATCGCTGCAACGCGATCATTGAACCCGTCTCCAATCTGCTCCCACCGCCGCGTTGTCAAGTTGAACGATGCGATCCTGTTGTATCCCAGTAGTCCGCCTGCATGCTGAAATCCGCCCGCAGCAACGAGTGAAGGCTCCCTGGGCCCCGCCGCGTCCGGATCCCACATCGTCATCGCGTGCACTGGAAAATACGAGTACTGAAAGTCCGGCCCGGATTCTCCACGAAGCCACCCGGGTTCGCACTGGCCAAGAGCCGAACCCGCCATCGCAGAAAGACCGGCCAACACGGGCAGAAAAACGCCAATCGAGAGCAACCGCTTCATGTGTAACCCCTGTGTGGTTGTTTGGTCGAGCACTTTGTGCCCCACCCCCGATGCCCCCGATGCCCGCCGCCCTGCGTCAGAGCAACTATCCGCACAGTGAGAGGACAAGTTGCATCGATTTCGTGATGCCAAAGCACTTTCCTCATGCCTCACCCACTCTTCGCCCTTCGAATCATCGCATTCCGCCTCGCCACAAACTCCGCGAGGGGCGGCCCCAGCCAGTCGTGCGTGCTCAGTTTCTGATAGTCATACCCAAATCCACGCGCGGCTTTCTCGATGCCCGCGATGTGTTCGTGCGCCACCTTCAAGTATGCCTCGCGGAGCGCTCGCGGATCGATCCGGACCGCCGCCTCACCCTCGAGCCCTTCAAACGGCGCGGCGTCGGTGAACGCGAATCGCTCCTCTTCGCGATCGAGCACCTGGAAGAGCATCGCGTCGTGGCCTTTGAAGCGCAGCCGCGCGAGCGCGTCGCGCACGTGTTCCTTCGGCATGAAAAAATCGGAGATGATCGCTACCAGCGAGCGGTTCGTCATTTTCCCCATCGCCTGATCCACCGCGCGCAACAAGTCGGTCTTGCGATTGCGATTCGTCGGCTCCACCGGATGCGTCGACAACGCGCCGACGATCTGCCGCCACGTGCCCTGACTGCCGCTGCGCTTCAAGATCGCTCGCACTTCATCCGCAAACACCACAAGCCCGACGCGATCGCTCTGGCGCAGCGTGATGTACGCCAGCGCCGCAGCGAGCGCGGTTGCGTGATCAAACTTGCTCCAGTGCGGCCGCCCGTCCAAACTCTGTTTGATCCCCTCGCCGCTCGCCTCCTCAAAGCTCCGGCTGCCATAACTCATGCTGCCCGAACAATCGACCATGACGATGAGGTCAAAGTTCGTCTCCTGCTGATGTTGCTTGAGATGCAACCGATCCGTGCGGCCAAAGACCTTCCAGTCCAAGTGGCGAAGGTCATCCCCCGGCACATAAGGCCGATGCTGCGCAAACTCGACGGACAAGCCCTGATAAGGCGAGCGATGCTGGCCACTCGAAAAACCTTCAACGATCATCTTCGCGCGCAGCTCAAACGAAGACAGGCGGGCGAGCGTTTGCGGATGGAGGTACAACTGCGCGTCGACTTCGGGCGGCTTCTCGCGGGGCGTTGTCGATTCGTCGGGCATGGATAAGCGTACGCGCCGGTAGATTGGCTCTCCGAGCCAATACCTACACCTTCTTCAAGGCCTCCTGCCACCACAAGCGAGAATTATCTCAAACACCTACTAGTCCTCCGCGCCAGCGGAGGCAGACGCGATGTACACGATTCGTGCCGATGGCGTCCGACCTCCGCTGGCGCGGAGGGCTCGTTCA
>CAZEZV010000346.1:0-3740 GCA_964516725.1 uncultured Phycisphaeraceae bacterium | reverse complement strand
GGTTTCCCAGCGGGCACTTGTCAATTCGTTGGATCGGGTCCACGGCGTTCACAACATCGAGGATTGAGATGGAATCAGGGTTCCGGGCCAGCGAGAATCCGCCGCTGGGACCGCGTTGAGAGGTGATGAGATTCGCAACGACAAGGTCACGAAGCACTTTGGAGAGATAGCCCTTTGGCACTTTGGTGTGCGAGGCTATTTGCTCGCTGGACACCGTGGTTCCAGCGGGAAGCGAGGCTATGTGCGTCATAGCTCTCAGGGCGTATTCAATCGTCTGTGAAATCATGCAATGTGCCTTATGGCCAAAGTGTATCCAGAGCTGTTCGACACAACAAAGCAGCAGAGTAACGCACGTCGCATTTTTTCAGCGCATAGCACTTAGTGTTGGTTCGCTTCGCCCGACTCATCATGTCGTTGCCTGTGCTCCGCGTTTGCAAAGTCCACCATTCCGATGTACTGGTATGGACGCGCCTTGACGACCCGCACGCAGCGCCCACAGCACACGCGAATCATGCGGTTGGCGACGACAACATCGATGACTGGGTCTTTGGGCAGAATGTCGCCCTGCACCGGGCACTTTTCGGGGAGGGCGTAAGTCGGAGTCTGCGCAGCTAGCACAGCCTTGTCGAGCGTGCGCAGAACGGCAGCCGGGTTCGCGAGGATTCGTGTGCGATCGGCTTCGTTGCGTGCGCGGAACAGACGGTTGCCCCATATGAAGTTCACCGGCCTGTTGCCAAGCGGCTTCCCGTCGATCAGCGAGGTGTCGATTGGGTAATGAGGCAACTGGTCTTCAATCATCGCGTCGTCAATGCCGGAAAGTACGGCATGCGGTTCAGTATCAAGGCGCACCCGGCATGCTTCGCAGCAGAAACGCAACGGGCGGCCGTCATAGATCACGTCAATCGCTTCGCCCTTTGCGCCCAACAGGCTCGGGCATGCGGCGCAGCGGCTGAGGTAGTAGCCATCCATGTCGCTGCTGGCTGCATGATGCGGCGCGACGAGTTGATTTGATCCGCGAGTGCTGTTCACGGGCTGCGTGACTGAACAACCGGCAAGCGTTGCTGCAAGTGCAACAACTGCGTGGCAACTTGTGAGCGATGGGCGTCTTTTACAATTCATGATTGTGGCCCGCGTGGCAATCCGAGGTCCTTGACAAACAGCGTGCGACACTGCCCGCCCTCATGCGCACTCTCCAGCACGCTCGCCAGATTCGTGCTCCCGAAGACTCGCTCGATATGCGCGAACGCATCATCCAGGCACCGATGCAGCGGACACAGTGACGTGTGCAGCGGATTGTCCAACGGGCAGTATTCTATGCGTTTGATAGGATCCACTGCATTCACAATGTCCAGTACAGTGATGCGCTCCGGCCTTCTGGCGAGAACGAACCCGCCGTTCGGACCTCGAAACGATCGCACCAGATCAGCACACACCAGGCTCCGCATGATCTTGGACAGGTACCCCTGCGGCACGCGCGTCGCCAGCGAAATCGCTTCACTGGTCGCGGCTGCATCCTTGCTTGCGGTGAGCGACGCAAGATGGCTCATGGCACGAAGGGCATATTCAACGGTCTGAGAGATCATACATATCGTCCCTGCACTCTACTTGCCTTCCACCGAACCAAAGAGCTTCTCGAGAAACGCGATCCTCGCTTCGATCAGCGACGGGTACCCATGGATTTCGCCCGCATACTCCTTCTGCACCGCTTCGGCATCTGCGCGCTTGGCACATGCGACGATTCCCGTCCCCATGGGAGTGTGCAGTTTCTTGGGATGTGCCATCACGAAAGATGCTTGCTCCGCTGGCGTCCACACGCGCGACCCATAGTCGCGCACGAACCGCTCGACGACTCGCACGTCGTCCTTGTGCTTGCGTTCCGCATCAAGCATGCATCCGATGTCGTCAAAGTGCCAGTAGTCGCGACGCCCTCGATCTTCAACGAGCAACGCGCTCGAGCAGCGATCTTCATTGACGAGCATGCCGCATTCTTTGCATTCGTGTCGGCCAAGTTTGATCGTTGGTGGTCCGGACAACTCGTTGCTGCTGCACCCGGTGAGCACACACACGCCGACGGTGATTGCTGCCAGTATCCTCTTCATAGCGGTGACCTCCGCGAAAGAGCGAATGCTGCGCCGGCGAGCGGTAAGACGATCCACGCAAGGATGCTGGCGGCAAAGATCAAATGCAGCTTGGACCCGTACTCCTCGCTTGCGTACAGACCTGCTGGCCCAAGCACATCCAAACTCGTCTCCACGGAATGCAGCGACCACATCTTGAACACTTGCAGCGGATTTGTCAGCGACAACGCGAAGAGTTGCTCGATGCGGAATCGCAGCGCAACAGCACCAGCCATCAACGCAAGGTCAGATACGAAGACAAGCGTTAACCATACAAAGATCGCGGTGCCGACAGCCACCGAGGCTTTCCTCGCGAGCGTTGAAATCAGCATCCCAACACTCAACATCGCCAGTGCAAGTGCAAAGGACAAACCCGTCAGCCACACAATGCTCGCAGGACTCGTCCGCATTCCTTTCCATGCGAGAATCGCCGCGCACGCACCCAAACCCAGGCACAGACACGCGAGCAATGCTCCCGCAAGCCCAACGTACTTCCCAAGCAGCACCTCGAATCGAGCGACCGGCTGCGCCAACACGTATGCGAGCATGCCACGCTCGCGATCTGATGCAATCGAGCCTGCGCCCGCCGTGAGTGCCATGAGTGGCACGACAAGCAGAACGAGGTTGATCAAGCCCGCCGTCGTTCGCCCGAATCCGGCGAGCCCGGTACCGCCCGTGCTTGCTGCAGAGACAAAGGACACGGCAAGCCCAAGGCTCGCAAACGCTATGGTGTACAAAATGAACCACCGACTCCGAACAGCATCACGAAGTTCGCGATGAGCGATGGTCAGAATGTTCGTGATTGCGGCGGGTGCGTGCCGACTCGAAGACATCGAACCAACGACGTTAGTCGAGAGAGCGGTCATCGGGTCACCTCCTTGGGAATTTCAGGTTGCATGACAGAGGCGTTCGTTGATTCGTGAACAGTGTGCGAAGCCAGCGTTGTTGCATGTGCCTTGGTCACAAGTTCAAAGTCATCCACATGCACGCGTGCATCAGCCAGCACTCTAAACGGCGCAGCTTTGCTCTCCGCGCTCACCGGCACGAGCACGCCCACGCCGTTCAGTTGTGGATTGAATCCACTCGCGGCAAGCGAGCGAACGGCAAGATCTCGCGACGCCTCGGGCATCACCAGATGCAACACGGCCCCATGCCCAAGCCCTGCAACAAACTGCCTCGTGGGCGTGATTGACTTGAGTTCCCCACGCTCAAGCAACCCGACATGATCCGCGAGCGCAGCAACTTCTTCGACTCTGTGGGACGCAAACAACATTGTGCGACCTGCGCCAGAAAGCTGGCGTAGCAATCCAACAAAGTCATCTCGCCCAACCGCATCGAGGCTCGCTGTCACTTCATCGAGCACAAGAATCGACGGATCGCCAAGCAATGCGATCGCAAGTGCAAGCCGCTGCTTCATACCGCCAGATAACTCGCGAATCCGCTTTCGCTCATGGCCCGTCAGTCCAACGCTCTCAAGCGAAGCCGCGGCATCGGGCGTCATGCCCTTGAGGCGTCCAAAGAACTGCAACGCCTGCGCGACCCCGAGATCGTCATAAAAGCCCAATTCCTGCGGCACATATCCGATCATCATCCGCGCTTGCTTGCCATGACGAGCAACATCGA
>CAZEZV010000345.1:0-3787 GCA_964516725.1 uncultured Phycisphaeraceae bacterium | reverse complement strand
AGGTCGTCGCCGACGAGTTGGACTTTGTCGCCGAGCTTTTCGGTGAGTTTCTTCCAGCCGTCCCAGTCGTTTTCGGCGAGGCCATCTTCGAGGCTGCGGATGGGATAGTTCTTGCACCACTTGGCCCACATGTCGATCATCTCGTCGGTCGAGACAATCTTTTGGGAGCTCTTGAACATCTTGTAGCCGGGGTTCTTGCTCTTGGCGTTTTTGTTCTTTGGGTCCGCCGCGGCTTCGTTCCAGCATTCGCTGGTTGCGGGGTCGAGGGCGACGAAAATCTGTTCGCCCCACTTGTAGCCGGACTTCTTCACGGCTTTCTCGATGAGTTTCAGCGCGTCTTCGTTTTCCTTGAGGTTTGGCGCGAAACCGCCTTCGTCGCCAACGCTCGTGCTCATGTGATCTTCGTGCAGCACTTTGCGGAGGCAGTGATAGATTTCAACGCCCGCGCGGAAGGCTTCATGGAAGTTGTCAAAGCCCCAGGGCTGGATCATGAACTCCTGGAAGTCAACGGTGTTGTCGGCGTGCTTGCCGCCGTTCAGGATGTTCATCATGGGAACGGGCAACGTCTTTGCGCCGCTGCCGCCAAGATAGCGATACAGAGGCAAGCCGCTTGCCTCAGCAGCAGCTTTCGCCACAGCCATGCTGACGGCGAGGATCGCATTCGCGCCGAGTTTGGCTTTGTTGGGCGTGCCGTCGAGTTGGAGCATGAGTCCGTCGATTTTTTCCTGCTCGCGTGCGTCCATGCCGAGGACCTTCGGCGCGATCGTGGTGTTGACATTCGCCACGGCTTTCATCACGCCCTTGCCCACCCACTTGTTCTTGTCGTTGTCGCGGAGTTCGCAGGCTTCGTGCTCGCCGGTGGATGCTCCACTCGGAACTGCGGCTCGGCCAAGATGGCCTGATTCGAGAGCGCAATCAACTTCGACAGTGGGGTTGCCGCGAGAGTCGAGAACTTGACGGGCGCGGAGGGTGGTGATGGTGAACATGGAGGCTCCGGGGGAAGTGCGAGGGCGCGAAGGTGCGGGAGTGCGTACGGGAAAAGGCCCAATCATACCGCTATTGACCGGCCGCGAATCATCCTTCTACATTGGTCGAAGGATCTGGTGTATTTCCTTGCAACTTCATTGCCCACAATGGTTGCAGTTCCTTGGGCTCACAATGGAATCCGCACTCGAAGCATCGCAGGTGGTCTTGCTGCTTGGCGAGCGGGTGCATGCAGTGCGGGCAAATGAGGTCGCCGTGCTCGAAGATGCGTTCTCGTAGCACAGATCGGTGTTGGTACCACTGCCATGCGTACACGATCCAAGGAATGAAGGCGATGGCGATGAGCAGGCGAGGCAGATTCGCGAGCACGATCAAGACTGTAACTGCCACCGCGCCGACAAACGTCCACACGCTCCGCCTGCCAACTTGCTCAAGCGTGAGCATCGATGTCCACTTGGGCAGCTGTCTGGGAGCCTTCCATTCGATCGTCTTTGGCGGAATCGCCGTTCGCCATTGGTCGATTGGAATCGGCTCGCCAAGCAACCAGCGCACTTTGTTGATCCAGGTTCGGCGAAGTTCGCCCTGCCTGAACGCTGCGCCGCACTCGGGGCAGAGGTGGCCGTCCTCTTTGACGACAGTTTCGTAGTCGCAGAATGGGCAATTGCGATAGTCCGCCTGCTCGGCTCGTTTCTTCAATCCGCGAACGCGCAGTGAAAGCACCAGCCAAGACAGTCCAACCAGAGGTACTGAGACAATTGGCACCCACGATGCGAAGCGATAATGGGAATTGAGGACGATGGCAAAATAGATACACACGCAGCACACAAGCGTGACTGTTTGGTGGATGATCTTGTGTGCTTTCACGCCGAGCATGTGTCACGCAAGCGTATTCAAATCCGTGTCATTGCCGCTTGGTCTTGCTCCTGGAGCGAACTTGTTCAAGCGTGCGCGAAGGTGCGGGAGTGCGAACGGTTCGGAGCCGCATGATAGAACGCGCATTCGGGCCAAGCAATGAAGCGATAGAGCGGTGAGTGAAACCGGACGCAGGGTGCATGCACCGAAATTCAACTCTTGTTTCACAATTCAGCAGTGTTTACGGCCGGCTCGCGACGCGCACAGCGTGGATGCAATGTGCTTTGGCGAACTTGGCAATCCAGAGATTCTTTGGATGTTCAACAGATGAACGTAGGCCACACTTTATGCAATGCCATTCACCTGTCTTGCCCTCAATCTTGGATTCGCAGTTGGGGCACAGCAGCCACTGAGCGACTTCAAGACGCTTGGCTAGCTCGCTTGATCGAACGCGGAGAGTCAGTGTTCCGAGGATCCACGCACCCATGAACACTGTCGTCACGACACGCCAGTCCAAGTTCATGATGGATCGAGCTCGCAAGTATGCCGACACAAAACATATCAACATGCAAGCGAAGATTGCAACGTTGAGGCGATCATGGGCAAGGAGAGACATCCGCAATGTTAGCTAGGAAGTCATTGATGATGTCTTGATAGAACGCGGCCGATCGTCGCCTGATATTCGTTCGGTTCGCCTTTGAGCATTCGGAGGCGTGCGTCCCAAAGTTGCTCGCGTTCGCCCGGCTCTAATCGCAGGCCGCATTCGGGGCAGAGGTCGCCGTAGATTTGCTTGACGAGTTCGTATTCGCAGACAGGGCATCGGCGGGACGCTGGTTGCTTGGTGTATTGCTTGAAGCGGTGCCAGTAGATGATCGCCGTCACGAAGTACACGACAAGCGTGCCGTACATCCACCACACCGGGTCGTTGGAGTTTCGGCGAGACCACAGCGGAGAAAGCAAGATCACCGCGGCGGCAACGAACATGAAGCACACTTGCAAGCGGCGGTGATTGTCGATGCTGAGCATGTTCACTTTGTCTCGGTCGCCGTTTTTCGACGAATAGGCCCGCCGCACTCCGGGCACACCTCCGCATCGACTCCACGAATATCGCTCAAACACGCCGGGCACCTGTTGTTGACATCCCCCAGCCACCGCCTTGCTAACGCCGCTGCTTTGACCATCAGCACAATTCCAATCGCGAGTTGAATGATTGATGCAGCGGCAAAGGCGATATATGGAACAACGGAGCCGGGATTCTCTGAGCCCCTTGAATACTCCATCCACTTGAACACTTCGCCAAGCGACCGAAGCACGCCCTGCACGCTCGCGCCAGCAATGTACAACCCGACGATGCGTATCGCCAGTGGCAGCCATCTGCGATCAATCACGGGGACACCTCCTCAAAATCCATCGCGGCACGCCCCGCTCCGAAAGCACAACAAACCAGCACCACACCGCAATTCCAACAACGCACAGAACATATACGGAACCGCTTCGGAACAAGTAGTTGTCCTTCGACATCCGCCAGGCGGCCGTTGCGATGCCATCGACAACGCCCAACAACGCAGCTCGCTTGGTCGTGCCGTCAATCGTGATCTGAACAAAGAGATACAACCAATTTACAACCGTCGGAACAAAGGTGCCCGCAACGATCAGCGCGAACAGCCGCAGCCCTATCGCCGCCTCCGCACGCCTTGGCATCCACTTCCAAGTCTTGACCGTTTTTTCAGTCACGCACAACAGTAAGGGGCAAGAATGGCGTATGCCCGCTGATTCGCACCCCCGACCCACCCTCTACCTCATCGATGGCTACGCCCAGTTCTTCCGCTGCTACCACGCCATCCGCACGCCCATGACAAGCCCGGTGACGAAAGAGCCGACGAATATGTCGTTTGCGTTTGTGGGGATGTTGCTGAAATTGCTGAAGGGCGAGGGTCCGGCGATGCAGGCT
>CAZEZV010000344.1:0-3793 GCA_964516725.1 uncultured Phycisphaeraceae bacterium | reverse complement strand
GTGGCAGACGTCCTGGCACAGGAAACACTCGATGCACTTGCGGAACTCCTGCACTCGGTCGACGTCCTGCTGCTGGACATTCCACGAGCCGTCGGCGTTGTCGGGCTTGCGCGGCTTGAACTTCTTGATCTTTTTCTTCACCTCGAAGTTCCACGAGACATCCGTCACAAGATCGCGGATGTGCGGGAAGGCCTTCATGGGCTCGATGGTGACAGTCTCGCCCTGCGGCAGGTCTTCCATGCGCGTCATGCACATGAGGCGGGGCTTGCCGTTGATCTCGGCGGAGCACGAGCCGCACTTGCCGGCTTTGCAATTCCAGCGGCAGGCAAGATCGGGCGCGCTCTCGGCCTGAATCTGATGCACGGCGTCAAGGACGACCATGCCTTCGGAGATGTCCGTGGAGTATTCCTTGAACGCGGAGGCTTTCTGGTCGCCTCGGAAGATTTTGAATGTGGTGGATGCCATGAAGAAGTCCTTGGTCCTTGGTCCTTGGTCCTTAGTCCTGTTGTTGATTCAGGACTAAGGACCAAGGACTAAGAACTGCTGTTTACTTGTTTTCCTCGATCACTTGCTTCAGTTCCGCGGGTAGTTCTCTGGTTGGTTGTCGCGTCAGTTGCATCGAGCCGTCTCTGCCCGCGCGAATCACGAGGTTGAACTTTGAGCACTCTTCGCTCTTGTTCGGGAAGTCGTCTCTGAACTGCGCGCCGCGGCTTTCCTTGCGTTCGATGGCGGAGATGGTGATGGCTTCGGCGACTGTCAGGAGATTGCGAAGATCAATCGCGGCGTGCCAGCCTGGGTTGAACGCTCGGTGGCCGATGGCTGAGGCGTGCTGCGCTCTGTGTTTCAGGAGTTCGATGCCTCGCAGTGCTCGCTGCATTTCGTCTTCGATGCGCACGATGCCCACGTAGTCCTGCATGATTTGCTGTAGATCGTGCTGGATGCTGTAGGGCGATTCGCCGCCGCCTTCGATGCCGTGGTCAAACGGCGCGAGTGCGTCATTGATGGCCTTGTCGATCTGCTCGCGGTTGAGCTGGCCGGCTCCGCGCTCTTTCGCATACTTCGCGGCGTGTTCGCCTGCGCGTTTGCCGAAGACGACGAGGTCAGAGAGCGAGTTTCCGCCCAGGCGATTGGCTCCGTGCAGCCCAGCAGCAACTTCGCCCGCGGCGAAGAGGCCCGGGACGGTGGACATCTGCGTATCGCCCTCAACCTTGACGCCGCCCATGATGTAGTGGGTTGTCGGGCCAACTTCCATGGGCGTTGTCGTGATGTCAAGCCCGGCGAGCTGCGTGAACTGGTGGTACATGCTGGGGAGTTTCTTTTTGATGTGCTCTGGCGCGTGGGGAATTTTCTCCTTGATCCACGCGATGTCGAGGAAGACGCCGCCGTGGGGTGAGCCTCGCCCGGCTTTGACTTCTCGATTGATGCAGCGGGCAACGTGATCTCGCGTCAGCAGTTCCGGCGGTCGGCGGGCCGTCTTGTCGCCCTGCGTGTATCGCCAGCCTTCTTCTTCGTTGTCGGCGGTCTGCCCCTTGTAGTTGTCGGGGATGTCGTCGAACATGAAGCGCTTGCCGTCTTTGTTGCGGAGGACACCGCCCTCCCCTCGCACGCCCTCGGTGACGAGAATGCCTTTGACGCTGGGCGGCCAGACCATGCCCGTTGGATGGAATTGCACAAATTCCATGTCCATGAGGTCTGCGCCAGCGCGATAGGCGAGGGCTTGGCCATCGCCTGTGTATTCCCACGAATTTGACGTGACGCTGAAGGCTCGGCCCACACCGCCGGTTGCGAGGATGACAGACTTGGCGTGCCACACGCGGAATCGGCCGCGTTCGCGGTCGTAGCCCACTGCGCCGATGACGCGATCGCCGTCCTTGAGCAGGTCGATGATCGTCATCTCCATGAACACTTCAATGCCGGAGTGAATGCCGTGATCCTGGAGCGTGCGGATCATTTCAAGGCCGGTGCGATCTCCGACGTGCGCGAGGCGCGGGTAGCGGTGGCCGCCGAAGTTTCGCTGGAGGATTTTGCCGTCTTTGGTGCGGTCGAAGACCGCGCCCCAGGCTTCGAGCTCGCGCACGCGGGCAGGGGCTTCCTTGGCGTGCAATTCGGCCATGCGCCAGTTGTTGAGGTATTGCCCGCCCCGCATGGTGTCGGCGAAGTGGACTTTCCAACTGTCGCGGTCGTCAACGTTCGCCATCGCCGCGGCCATCCCACCCTCGGCCATGACGGTGTGGGCTTTACCGAGGAGGGATTTGCAGATGACGGCGGTTTTACAGCCGAGGGAGGAGGCTTCGATTGCTGCACGCAATCCTGCGCCGCCGGCACCGATGACGAGGACGTCGTGTTCGTGTGTGGTGTATTGATCCATGAAGAAGTCCTTGGTCCTTAGTCCTTGGTCCTGGGGGTTCGGCGCGGTTCTGGAGTTTTGGGTTCGCTGCGTTCGAGGGCGTTTCGGAAGGTGGTAATGGCGCGGCTGAGTTCTGTGGCTTGAGGCATGAGTGCGTCGAAGGTGTCTTGATCGATGTAGCCGATGTCCAAAGCCGCGTAGAGCATGGAACGGACTTCACCGGCAGAACCCTTCGATGTTGACAGGTACTGCATGAACTCGTTGCGACGGTAGCGATCAAAGCCCTCGGCGATGTTGTTCATCACGGATAAGGACGCACGCCGGAATTGATCGACGAATGCATGATCGCGGGTAAAGGGCTTTCCACGCGTCAACTCATACGCCTTCTTGTTCATGGCACGAGCTTTCTGCCAAACCTGCAATTCCTCAAATCGAGTCACCGGCATATGTCGACTCCAGGTATCAATTCACTCCCAAATGTCAAAAACGACACGATTCACCAACCCAGGACCAAGGACTAAGGACCAAGGACTTTTCTTAGACGATTCTCCAATCCGTCCACACCCCCATCGAACACAACCTCACGTACGCGTCGGTGAATCCCACCCAGAACAGGCTCATCCATGCGAACAGCATGTGTTTGCGGTTGAGGCAAGAGACGCCGTTGTACGCGTTTTGCTTTGCGGAGGAGCACTGCGAGATGCAGTCGTGCTTGCCGCCGATGAGGTGGCGAAGCGAGTGGCAGCCGAAGGTGTAGCCGCCGAGCAGAAGTGGGTTGATGAGAAGGACGAGGGAGCCAATGCCGACGCCGAAGTGCTTGGTGCCGTCGGTGCCGGTGAAGCGGAAGGCTTGGAAGGCGTCCCAGAGGAGCAGGCCGATGAACGCGACCGCGATGTACAGAAAGTATCTGTGGATGTTCTGCATGATCAGCGGGAAGGAGTTTTCGCCGCGGAACTTTTTCTGGCGGAAGCCCGGCTCGCCCACTGCGCATGAGAGCGGGTCGGCCCAGAAGGCTTTGTAGTATGCACCGCGGTAGTAATAGCAGGTGAAGCGGAAGCCGCCGGGTGCCCAGAGGATGAGGAGCGCGGGTGAGAAGGGAATGAACGAGGGCCAGATTTTCATCAGCCACTCGGGTGCCGCTCCAAACCATGCGTGGGGAGAATTGCCAAACAACTCTGGCGAATAGAAAGGCGACAGGTAGTTGGCTCCGCCCTCAGCAAGCCAGTAGTGATTGCCTTGGAACGCCGCCCATGTCGAGTACACGATGAACGCGGCGAGCCCAAGGAACGTCGCCACGGGCTGGAGCCACCATGCGTCTTTGCGCGAGGTTTGGCCCAAGGCTCGCAGTTGCGGCAGTGAAAGGTTGGTGGATTGACTCATCAAACGTCTCCTGCGGGGGGCGGGGGGCGGGTTCCCCGTGGGGGGGTAGACCCCGCTCCGCGTCGT
>CAZEZV010000343.1:0-3845 GCA_964516725.1 uncultured Phycisphaeraceae bacterium | reverse complement strand
GGCGACCACGCGCGGCATGAAGGAAGGCGAGATGAAGCAGATCGCCCGCATCATGATCGAGGCGATGAAGAACCACGCCGACCCGAAGCGCCTCGAAGGGCTGCGACAAGAGACTCGCGTGCTTTGTTCGCGCTTTGCGGTTCCAGGGCTCTAATTTCCCGCGGATACGGGCCAAAAAGGGCGCCGCCGTCGTAAAACCGACATACGATTTAGGCCCCGGTGTCACCACCGGGGCCTTTCCCTTTGCGGCCTGCCCTCCATATTCGAGCGTTCGGTAACGGCGTTTTCGGTCGGGAGTTCTGCGTGTTGCGAGCAGTTTCGGTTGCAGGGTTGGTGCTGGCATTGGTGTCCGGCGCTGCAAAGGCCGATGGTCCGCCTGCCGGTCCGAAGCAGGACTGGACGTTCATCGTGGGTGGTGGTGGTCTC
Source organism: uncultured Phycisphaeraceae bacterium (assembly GCA_964516725.1). Classification (GTDB taxonomy): domain Bacteria; phylum Planctomycetota; class Phycisphaerae; order Phycisphaerales; family UBA1924; genus BJHL01. The sequence goes on along the minus strand of CAZEZV010000343.1, from coordinate 3,419 downwards.
TACGCCCCCGACTATCAGGGGTCGGACGATTATGAGTTCCGTGCACTGCCTTACATCCGCGTGCAGTACCAAGACTGGCTGGTGTTTTCGGTGCCCGAAGGTCTGAAGGTTACCGCCGTCGAGCAGGGGGCTTTCAAGGCGGGTGCGATCGCGGGCTGGCGTTTCGATCGCGATGCCAGTGACAACGTCGCGCTTGCAGGGTGGGGCGACGTCAATGGCGCATTCGAGCTGGGCGCCTTTGCCGACGTGAAGGTCGATGCGTTCAAACTGTCTCTGGAAGCGCGCCAAGGCGTGTCTGGCGATGATACCGGGCTCATCGCGACCCTGTCGGCCCGTTACGAAACCCGCATCGCTGGTACTATCATATCGGTAGGCCCAAAGGTGTCGTGGGTCGATGATGATTACGCGCAAACCTATTTCGGCATAACACCTGCGCAGGCGGCAGCCTCAGCTCTAGGCTACGCACCGTATGCGGCCGATGGCGGGATCAAGGACTACGGTGTCGGTCTGTCTGTCGTTCAGCCGCTGGGCGGGGCTTGGTCGTTGACGGCGATCGCAAGCGTCAGCCGCCTCACGGGCGATGCAGCGGACAGTCCCATTGTCGCCGCGCAAGGATCGGAAACACAGGTGACGCTTGGGTTGTTCGCGGGCTATCGCTTCTAAAAGACCGGCTTGTCGCGGTCTCGGTGCTTTGAGATGAGCGGTGTTGACCTTGAGACAGCGCGGCTAAGGCTCGTGCCGCTCAGTGCGCGCTTCAACGACGATCTGTACGGGCTGTACAATGAACCCGAGGTGGCGGACTGGCTTTTCTTGACCGGGCCGCCGACGCGCGAACAGGTGGCCGCGCGCACGAGAATTCATGAACAGGTCTGGGCCGAGAGAGGCTATGGGTTCTTCTGCGTCATCGAGAAAGCGAGCGATCGTTTTGTGGCCCGTGTTGGCCCAATGACCACACCCGAAACGGGCCGTATTGAAATTGCATGGTCTACAACGCGCGATGCGTGGGGCAAGGGGTACGCAAGCGAGGCGGCGCAGGCGTCGATCAACTACACCTTCGCTAAGTCAGGTTTGGCGGCACTAGACTGCTACCTCCGACCCGATAATACGGCCTCCCGCCGCGTCGCGGAAAAATGCGGCTTTCTCTACCAGGACACGCGGTTCTTGTACGACCGGCCGCTGAGGTATTATCGAATTTTTCAGCGTTGAGTTCGTACGCATTCGAATCATCGCGCTGCCAAGGCACCCTCATTCGTGCAAGTGTTTCGGGGACACGGTTTTGCGCAAACGCGCTGTCGTCCGTCGCCGTCACAGTTGCGACATGCCGCTATTCGCAGGCGCCTCAACGTTTCTTAGCATGCCTCACGTGATTCGATTGCGTTGTTGATTCACTTCATGAGGGGAATGATATGAAATTCGGTTTGTATGCGACTGTGTCTGGGCTAGCGCTTGTTGGTGGGTTTGCGCCGGCGCTTGCGGCGGGCAGCGATTTTACGGGTGTGCTGCAACTCAATATTGGCCGCGTGTCGGCCGACGGAACGCCATTCTCGGACGATCCGACGATCTATGGCGGTAAGGCCAAAGGGCTTTGGCCGCTGAGCAATGACATTCACCTGCAGGTCGATCTGTTTGCCGAAGAGCAGTCTAATGTCATTAGCGACTGGGCGGGGCCTGGCTCGCGTGATGGGTCGCTGTTGGGCGGCGCGGTACACCTGCTTCACCCGTTTGAGAACCGTGCGCGGTTCGGCCTTGCCGGTTCGATCTGGAGCACGGACGTTTTTGGACCCTTCGGTTCTGGCCAGTCCGATGCAACGTTTGGCTTAGTTGCCGTCGAGGGTCAGTTCTTCGGCACCGACTGGACCGTCATGGGGCAGGCAGGCACCTTCACGAGTTTCGACTGCGGTAGCGGCGGCGAGGGATGCGACAGCGCCTTGGAGGACGGGCAGTTTATCCGGGGGGATGTGCGCTACTTCTTGCGCGACAACACCGTGCTCTCGGTCGAGGCGCTGCGGATGTGGGGCGGACGTGAGGATGATATTTTTGGCGCCAAGGCAATGGATTATTCGCGGTGGGTTCTTGAAGCGGAACACCGCTTCGAAAGCTCGCAGTTTTCCATCTTCGGTAACGTGTCGCAGGAGAGCTTCGATACTGTGAACGCGACCGGCGTGATGGTGGGTGTGAAGTTCTATATCGACGAGGCATCTCTGCGCTCGAATGATCGCAGCGGCGCGGAGCTTGATACGCCGACCTTCGGTATCGCACCTACGGTTTCGGGGACATCGGGCATATTCATCGGTCCGTAGTCCGTCATCGCACTTTGGAAGCGCGTACCGCCCACTACCAGGCGGTACGCGTTTTTCTTTGGTGCCCAGCGCCCTTAGCGCATGAGTCCGTTGCGCATGGCTAATAGCGCTTCCGGGTTCGCAATCTTCCACGCATGCCAAGCCTCGCGGGTGAGGCTAAATAGGTGCAGGTCTATAGGGGCACCGGTGGCGGGCGAGCGAGCGTGGTTTTTGAGTGTTTGGTTCAGCGTCCAGCCAGTCTTCTCAAGGTAGCCGATGATCGGCTTGTTCGTTGCGAGAGCTGTCGCCGTCATTATCTTCAGGCCGAGCGTGTCGAAAAAATAGTCGCGATAGGGCGGTGTGACTTCGAGCATCACGCCACGGTGCCGGTAGTCGGCCTCGCCCACGACGGTATTGGCGAGGTAGCGGCCGATACCCCAGTCGATCTGAACTGTGAATATGCCGACGAGCAGATCGTTCGTCCGGTCGAATATGCCAAGAAGCAGGTTGGAGGTTTGGTCGAACTTCCGGATGTAGTCGGCGACTGCAGCCTTGGTACGCGGTCCGGCTATGATGTTGAGGCCCTGTCGAACGTCTTCCTGTTCGAACCAGGCGGCCCAGCGATCCGTCGCGTCGTTGATCGTCAAGGTTCTCACGTAGAGGTTTGGCGTGCTGAAATAGACCTCCTTCGGAGCTTCTGCGGCTATTTGGACGCGACTCATCGGGCACCTCCGTCTCGCGGGAGGCTACACCGTATCGCCGGAGCCGATCATGGCCCCTCTAGCAATTCTGCGGACAAATCCGCCAAAAACACCGCATTGACCCCGAAGGGGCAGGTCCGTACTTTCCGCCCTCTTTCGCGGGACGCGTTTCGCCCCGTAGTGGGGCCCATAGCTCAGCGGTAGAGCATCTGACTTTTAATCAGAGGGTCGGTGGTTCGATCCCACCTGGGCTCACCAAATTTTCTCGTAATATCAGTCACTTATGCTGTGCATAGCCAGCACGCTGTCTCCGTCGGCACTGAGTTGGCGACCATCTGGCGACCAATCACTTGGCGCCAGGTGTCGAGTACGATGGCGAATGGATAAGCGAACCCTGAAGCGGCGAACGGCCCCTGCTCCAAACCACGCCGACACGAAC
>CAZEZV010000342.1:0-3846 GCA_964516725.1 uncultured Phycisphaeraceae bacterium | reverse complement strand
GTACGTCAGGCCCTTCTCAACCGCCTTGCCCGCGAGCATCTGCTCGACGTCCTGGAGGATCTGGATGGGCGAGCAGGCGATGCGCTCCACGTCGAGCTTGCCCGCTTCAATCTTTGACATGTCGAGGATGTCGTTGATGAGCAGCAGCAGGTGCGACGCGTTTCGGCGGATGGTCAGGACCGCGCTGGTTCGGTCGTCGGCGGACGACGCGGGATCGAGCGCCACATCGCCAAAGCCGACGATGGCGGTGAGCGGTGTGCGGATTTCGTGGCTCATGGTGGCGAGGAACGCGCCCTTGGCCCGCGACGCGAGCTCGGCCTCGTCCTTCGCAGCCTTTGACTCTTCAACCAGCTCGAGGATTTGATCGCGCTGACGGCGCAGGCGGTTGATGACGACGCGCCCGATCTGGAGCGTGCCCACTGCGAGCAGCAGGAACAGCCCGAGCACGGCGACGTAGCGCACCGTCAACTGAACGCGAAGAAGGTTGTCGATGCCTGTGTCCACTTCGTTGATCGCTTGCCAGTACGCAGCCTTGAGCTCGTCGTGCTCTTCTCCGAGCGCCAGCGCCATCGCCTCGTCTTTCTTGCCTGCTTCGAGCAGATTGAAGACCTGTTTTTCGAGGTCGCCCAGCCGGCCCCCGATGTTGTCTACGCCCACGGTGCTGTCGCGGCGCGAGACGTAGTCGTCCATGCCAACGCCCTTTGCGGCTTCATCCGCTGTGATAAGGCTGTTTCCAAGTTCCAGTTCGAGTTCGCGGTAGCGTTTCTTGAGTTCGGGTTGATTCGCGGCGGCGGCTGCGCGCACGGCGGAGGTGAGCTGCTCCTCGATTCTGCCTACTTGCGCGTGCGCTTTCACGAAGTCATGCGCTCGCCCCTGAATCGAGTGCAGTTCGTACAAGAGCACGGTGAGGGCGATCATGACCAGGACAAAGAACGTGCCCGCGATGAGCACGAACGAGCCAGCGTCGCGGAGCGCGCGGCGCGGCTGGCCCTTGGTGAACTCGGTCTTTGGTCGATGCGAAGGCATGGAGACTGACTTTGAATCGGCCTGTGGAGCGCGGTTATTGCCGTTGCCGTCGTGTTCAGGGAGTCCGGCGTGCTTTGTGCTTCGTTTTGATCGTGCGAGGTGTCGTAGACGGTATATCTGTTGTTATTGGGCGAGGGGTGGGTGATCACGTGTGGGATGCTCCGTTGTCTGAATCATTTGCGAAGACATGACGCTCGCTCACGATCTACGCTCCGATAGTTCAGCGATCTCGCGCCGCAAACACCCTGTTGGTTCCGCACACTGCTTGTCTCTTCGAACACTGCTCATCTCTGTCGAGCGACTCGCCAATCGCGAGTACTGGCCCACGTGGGTGTGGTACGCGCTGATTGCGCCTGGGTTGTGCTGGCACACGCTCAGGCTCCGCACGGTCTTCGCATGGCTGGCGTGCAACCCGGGCATCGAGTGCGGCGGCGGGTGGGTGGGCGAGAGCAAGTGGGCGATTTTGCGGGCGATGGGCGCGGGCGAACAGATCGCTCGCTCGCGGCTGATTGCCGCTGACGCTGACCTCGAAAAAAGAGTTGCGGCATTTGTGCGTGCTGCTGCGGAGCTTGGTTCTGAGTCTGGAGACTCTCCGCAATCAATCGCTGGGCAGCACCGTGAGAATGCGGCGACCAGCGTCGCGGAGCGACCGGCGTTTCAACTTATCTTGAAGCCTGACATAGGCGAGCGAGGTCATGCGGTGAAGCTTGCCCGGTCGCTTGACGACGCCCGCGAGTACTTTCGAAGCGTTCAGAGCGACGTCATTGTGCAGGCGTGTCACCCTGGCCCGAAAGAGTGCGGCATTTTGTGGGCTCGCACGCTCAGGCCGGCGGGCAGCGGCGACGGATTACCGACTGGTTCCATTTATAGCATCACAGCGAAGGAATTCCCGGTGCTTGTCTGCGACGGGGTTCGGACGTTTGAACAACTCATCCTCACGCACCCGCGATTTCGGCGGCAGCACAGCGTGTTCCTCAGCCGCTTCGCGAAGGATGCGTTGACGGTGTTCCCGAAGGGGCACGAGATTCGGCTGGGGATCGCGGGGAATCACTGTCAGGGCACGATGTTCTTTGATGGCGATCATCTTCGCTCGAAAGAGCTTGAGCGCGTCATTGACTCGATTGCGAGCAACTTCGGAAGAAGCGTCGGAGCGCCGGACTCGCTCGACTTTGCCCGGTTTGACGTGCGCTACGAGAGTGATGAGTTGCTGAGGCAGGGCAAGGGGTTTGTCATCATTGAAGCAAACGGGACGAGCGCGGAATCGACGAACATTTATGATCCGGGGCGTTCGCTGTGGTGGGCGCTGGGCGTGTTGCTCGGGCAGTGGGTGATACTGACGAAGCTGGGTTTGTGGCGGACCGGGCGCGACTCTCGAAATGCGCCGCCGGCAGTTGTTTCGCCCAAGCCGTCGCTCGGGACGCTGCGGACGATCATGAGCGAAGCGAAGGCGATGCGGGAACGACGGGGTGGGTCGGCGATTTCGGATTGATCAACTTCGGAAGTTGATGGAAGCACGAGCACCGGCAGCCGCGAAGCCGGGAATGCCTGTGGCACACACTTGTCATCATTGCCGCTGATCTTTCAGAGACTCGCGGAGGCTCTGCGCGATTGCGACTTCGTGCAGTCTTGTACTGTCGTGATCGAGCGATTCCTTTGCGCGTTGGAAGGCGTTTGCGTCGACTGACTGCCAGTTCTGCTTCGCGGCGTCGATATGCGAGCGGAGGTCGTTGATCTTCGCTTCGAGCGAGGCGACGTACGGAGGATCGAGGAGCGTTCGCACTCGAGCGAGTGTGCGCGAGATGGCGGAGATGTCGAGCGAGCTGTGGCTCACGAGGTCCGCGATGCGGTGGCGCGTCATGTCCTGCTTCGCATGCACGACGCTCTCTTGCTCGATGCGTTCGACTTCGTCCTGCGTGAGGCCGAGGTTTGGAATGACTTGCAGCGATGCGGCCTTGCCACTGCGGCGCTCCACGGCTTGCACGCTGAGCACGCCGTTGGCGTCGATGAGGAACGAGACCTCAACCTGCGGCAGACCGGCGGGCATGGCGGGCAAGCCTCGCAGGTGAAACTCGGCGAGTTTGCGACAGTCGGCGGCCATTTCTCGCTCGCCCTGATAGACGGTGAGGCGAATCGACGTTTGATTGTCCACGCTGGTTGAGAACATCTCAGTCGCGCGGGTGGGGACAGTGCTGTTGCGCATGATGAGCTTGGCGACCGCGCCTCCAACGGTCTCGATGCCCAGCGACAGCGGAATCACGTCGAGCAGCAGGGAGCCCTGTGCCGCGCCGGAGAGAACGCCTGCCTGCACCGCTGCGCCGAATGCGACTGCCTGGTCGGGATCGATCGCCGTGTAAGGCTCGATGCCAAAGTATTCTCGCACCATCTGGCGCACAAGCGGCGTGCGGGTCGCTCCGCCCACAAGAATGACTGCGTCGAGCACTTCGCTCAGCGGGCCTTCGGGCAGACCTTTTTCTCGAGCATCAGCGACTGCGCGTTCACAACATTGAATCGTTCGATCAACGAGCGGGCGGATGAGCGTATTGAAGGAAGATCGCGTGAGAGGCATTCGAATCACGTCTTGATGTGTTGAGTCTTTCATTCGGTCAGCGTCTGGAACGCGAAACTCGGACGTCTCTTTGTCCGAAAGCTCGTGGCGCACGCGGCGGGCCTCTGCCATGTAGTCAGCGTTTCGCGGGCTGCCCACTTGATCCAACGTCGCGACGTCATTCCACAGGTCAGGCGACGCGGCCCGCAATTCCTGCACGGTGAAGCGGTTGAATTCTTTGCACAGTGCCTGATCCAAGTCATCGCCGCCAAGGT
>CAZEZV010000341.1:0-3849 GCA_964516725.1 uncultured Phycisphaeraceae bacterium | reverse complement strand
TGGTGCCGCGAAAACCAGAAGCCCGCATTCATCGACCTCAAGACCTACCGCTACCTCGGTCACTCCATGAGCGACCCGCAGAAGTACCGAACTAAAGATGAGGTGGACCAGTTCAAGGGCAAAGACTCGATCGATCGCATGGCGCATCACTTGATGAACGAGCGCAAGGGCAAGGACGGCAAGCCCGTCCTCAACGAATCACAGTTCATGGACATCCAAGGTGAAGTGAAAGAAGTCGTCCGAAAGGCGATGGACTTCGCCGAATCCAGCCCGATCCCGGAGATGGACGAGTTGTACACGGATGTGCTCAAGAACCCGATGCCGAACATGAGCCCGACGTGCGAGTACAAGCACGGGGCCAAAAACCCGTTGCTCTGATTTGCTCTCGCTTATCTCATCATGGGGGAAGTGGTGAATGAAATCACGCAGATTTGTTCAATCGCTTCTGGTACTCGTTGGAATGACCTTTGTCGGTTGGTGGTTGGCACCTTATGCATTTGGGATATTGCTTCCACTCATCGCAACATTGGGCATAATCGCGATTTTCCTTCGACCGGAACTTCGAGTCTGCTTTTTGACGAGTGCGTTCATCGGTCACGTCTTGGGCCATCTTTGCAGTCTTGCATTCCGCCACCCTGTTTCCGTTACGACTGTCGGTGATGTGCTGGTCGTTATCGCTTTGTTTCTTTTCCTGTATTCACTACTATGGATACCCGTGCTGATCGTTGGGTGGTGGGAACGTCGCACCGCCCGAGACAAGACGTCTTGAAAGTAAGAAGTCAGGGAACTACAAAGTCGGCACGATTGCCAATCCAGGATTCAATGCCTGCTTGTCGCATCAGCATCTGCTGTCGAAGAAACGCTTCGCACCTTCTTGATCAACAACCCAACAACAAACAGCGTCACCGCTCCCACCGTCGCCAACACCAACGGATCAAACGCCTTCTGCGGCATCACACCCTTCTGCACCAATCCCCACGCCGCCAATCCACACAGGGGCCCGACTGTGTATCCAACACCAATCAACGCCTCATGCGTCCCGCCTGCATCGACTTCCGCTTTTCCAACTTCAAGCGCGTAGTAAATAGCGCCGCTGTAGATGATGGACATGCCGATGCCGAAGAATGCAAGGCCGACGCATAGCAACGCCACTGCTGTCGGTTGAATCGGCACGGGTGTGCTGCTCGCCACATCGCTCCCGAAAATCATCCCCGTCAGCGTGCAACACGCAAAGCCCACAAGCAGGCACGCCGCGCCGAGAATCGCCGGCCACCACTTCCCGTGCCACGCGCTCGCGCGATCCAGAACGAAAAACCCTATCACGCGAGGCAAAAGCCACGCAGAGACGACGATCGTGCTCCACGCCGCGGGCACGCCCAGCCGCGGCATCAACCCTGACAAGTACGGCGCGAGCGCGCTACTGATGAGATAGCCCGTGGGCAGGAGCATACGAAACGCAACGAGCAACTGGTTGTACACAGGCGGGTGCGGCGCATGCTCCTCGTGAATGTGCGGCGCAGGTTCTTTCGCAAATGTCGCAAGCAGCGCAAGGCCCACAATGTGCGACAAACCCAAAATCAATATCGCCTCGGCGGGCGTCTTCTCGATGAAGCGTGCAACGCCCCAATACGCAAACACCAACGCACTCGACCATACAACATTCCACGTGCCCACAGATCGCCGCAACGCTTCGCCGCTCTTGCCGCCCGAAAGATAACTCTCCACCATGGGCCACAACACGCCCGTGAGCGGGCTGTACGTCGCGACGATGAGCCAAATAGGCCACGCCGACTTCGTTCCAGTCGAACCCCCCACCTGCATCCTGATCGCGAGATACGGAATCGTGCACAAGAGCGCGCACACCACCATCAACCCGCCCAAAATCGCCCGACTGGAAAATCCAAACCGATCCCGCAGAAATCGAGTCCCCCAGCCTGCAAGCATCGCCCCCGCGATGTACGTCACGCCCAGCACAATGCCAAGCACAAAGTTCGCGCCATCCGAAAACCCATACCCAGACTTGGTCAAAAAGAAAATCCCGCTCGTGACAATCCCCGTCCCCACGCTGTTGATGAACGAGAACGCCAGCACGCTCCCGAAGGGCGTTTTCAACTTGTCAGCGGAACTGTTCATGGGCCGCGATGGTAGCGGAGCGGCGTGGAGCCAAAAGCGATGAATCAATAAAGCGACAAAACGATAAACCGCTGCACATCAACGCACGTCACCCCACAGCTATCCATCGCTTCATCTCTTTTCGCTGTATCTCTTTCTTCAAGCGTGCCCGACAGGAGTCGAACCTGTAACCTCTGCCTTCGGAGGGCAGCGCTCTATCCAATTGAGCTACGGGCACAACAGGAAAGTTTAGGCGTGCGCGTCCAGAAGGAGCCGTGCCACGACTCCCGGGGGCACCACACCGTCCGAGCATTCGCACGAGTAGAATCCTCCACATGCTCCACGGCGCCGCGAAACTCGCCAAGGAAAACGCCCGCAAGCGTGCTCGCCAGCGCAGGATCGGGCTGATCGCCGTGAGCGCAGCGACACTCATTCTCTTCGCGCTCGCCATACTCAGCCACTGGTGGAACTTCGGCGTTGTCTGGAGCTCGCAGCGCACAATCGCCGCGGGCCCTGTCCACACCGTCCGCACCATCAGCCTCAGCAAGTGGAAGTACCGTTACGTCAGCGAGGAAATGAGCAGCACAGGCATGACCGCTGTGCCTGTTCAATGGAAAGTGTCTCGCGCCGGTCCCTTGTGGAATCCGCCGCCAGGCTCAATGCGTCTCACACGAAACAACACGAACCTGAGTTTCTGGATTCCACAAGTCCCTTTCTTCATCGCGTTCTTCGTCCTCATGGACAAGGAAGCCCGTGCCCAGCAACGCGCCCGCCGCGGCTGCTGCTCCGCCTGCGGCTACAACCTCAAGGGCATCGAAGCAATCGACAACCAAACCACGTGCCCGGAGTGCGGCACCATCAGAAAGCACCGCCCCAAAAGCGGCAAAGTCGTGCAGGAGTCGCTTGCCAACAACGCCTGAACCCGGTACACTGCATCCGAACGCAAGCCGTACTGTTGCGCTTGCATGATTTCCGGGCAGAGAACTTCGCAGCGCGACGCGTCATGTCGGGCTTCGCGAAAGACTCACACAGGACACATTTTCAATGTCAAAGCAGTCAACGCAACTCAGCATCGTTCTGGTCGCAGGTCTCGCAGTGGTCGGTATCGCGGGCTGTTCAACTCATCAGACCGCACCAAAATCCAACCTTGATCCCATGGCGCAGGCCATGGCCGACATGGAAGTCTACATGAAGTCTGGCCAGCCGGGCGAAGAGCATCGGCAGATGGCCGAGGGCGCAGGCACGTGGACCACGACCAACACCATGTGGATGGCCCCCGGCGCGCCCCCCATGACCACCAACGGCACCGCCGTCACGCGCATGACCATGGACGGCCGCTTCGCCGTCACCGAAGTCACCAGCCCGATGGGCGAAATGGGCACCATGCAGGGCACGTCGACCATGGGCTTTGACAACGTTCAGAAGAAGTACGTCGGCACCTGGATCGACAACATGGGCTCGGGAATGATGCACGGCGTGGGCACCCCCTCGCAGGGCGGCAAGCGCATCGACTGGGTCTACACCTACTCATGCCCGATCACAAATTGCCAGCGCACCATGCGCGAAGTCCACACCCACCCGGACAAGAACACGCTCATTATCGAGTCGTTCGCGAAGGACCCGCGGACGAACAAGGAGATGCAGTGCATGCGGATGGAAGCGAAGCGGAAGATGTGAGTTGCGTCACAGAGTGCGACACAAACGCGGACTATGTCCGCGATTTTTTATGACGCGGAA
>CAZEZV010000340.1:0-3922 GCA_964516725.1 uncultured Phycisphaeraceae bacterium | reverse complement strand
CGAAGTCACCGGCACCACAGTCGGCGCCGCCCCGACGCCCTCCATGGTCACAGGCTGCACCACGGGCGGCAACAACGCTCCCGACGTCTTCTTCGCCTACCGCCCCACGGTCTCAGGGTTCGTCCGCTTTGACACCTGCCCGACCCTCTTCGACACCGTCCTCGCCCTCTACTCTGATTGCAACGGCGCACCGCTAGGCTGCAACGATGATCGTTCACCCCAGACCGCTCCTCTCTGCAGCGCCAACGCAAGCAGCAGCTCACTGCGTCTCAACCTCACCGCAGGCCAGACCTACTACCTGCGTCTCACAGGCTGGGGCTCTTCGCAGGGTCCGTACACCGTCAAGGCAATCGGCGGCGGCGGCGTCCTGCCCCCGACGAACGACACCTGCGCCAACCGTCAATCGGTCGGCCAAGGCACCGTTAACTTCAGCAACGAAGGTGCGGGCACCGAAACTGCCGTCAGCCCGACCATGGGACAAATCTACAACGACGTCTGGTTCACCCGCTCCTTCACGCAGCCCGGCACGCTCACAGTCTCCAACTGCGACAGCCCCTCCTTCGACACCAAGATCGCAATCTACGAATCCAACAACTGCTCAGCCCTTGATTCCAAGCTTCGCGGCTGGAGCGACAACGCGGCATGCAACGCAAACGCCGCAAGCGTGACCATCCCAGTCAACCCCGGCGCATACGCCATTCGCGTCGGCTCCGCGGGCGCGGGCGGCTTCGGCTCCGGCACACTGAGCGTCACCTTCACACAAGGCCCGACCTGCGACAGCATTGACTTCAACAACGACACCAGCCTCTTCGATCCGCAGGACATCGACGCCTTCCTCAGCGTCTACAGCGAAGGTCCCTGCGTCCCAGGCACCGCGACCTGCAACGACATCGACTTCAATAACGACAGCAGCGTCTTCGATCCCTGCGATATCGATTCGTTCCTCCTCCGGTTCAGCGAAGGCCCATGCACACTCTGCGGCGTGTGAGTGTGACGACTCCGAAAACTTGAATCTTGCGGTAATGACCGCAGAATCAACTCAATTCACTTCCGAGAACCCCGCCTTTGGGCGGGGTTTTTCGTTTGCGGACAACTCGACTTCACAATTGCACAAATTCGTCACTCTTGACCCAAAAATTTGCCTTGCGAGCGGGCCAGAATGTGGTACACTCATTGAGGACTTCGCTGCGCGTAATCCGACATGATCTTGATTTGTTCAAAGCAGTCATTTGGCTGACGTGTGTCGTTCTCTGGTTCGATTTCCGGGTCTTGTGGGAAGCGGACGAGTTCATTTGGGGGTCGGGGCAAGTGTTCGTTTTCGTGTTCCATTTCTGGGTTGAGTTTTGAAGAGGGTCTTTACCATGCGAAAATCGATGTGGCTCAAACGTTTTGCTGCGCTCTGTACGGTGCTCGCCACCGCAGGCGCTGCGCAAGCACAAACCGACGTCATCGTCGGTGATCTGATGGACGTCGGTCAGTACGGCGCGCTCAACGGCTATCAAACCTACGGCGTCGGCACATATTCGTGCAACATCGGCCCGACTCGCCTCACATGGATCGACGGCAACGCCGCGAACCTCTACCCCGTCATCACTCAGAACATGTACCGTCTTAAGGACGGCCGCTTCGAGCAGATCGGTCAAGCCTGGCTCAAGCACGGTTTCTGCGCGCTGAACAACGTCCTCTGCGGTTCATGCCCCAACGTCCCGGGCGGACACTCCTGCGATCACCTTGATCCCGGCTGCGCCGACCCGTACACGCAGAGCCTCAACGCCAGCGTTCCGGGCCTTGGCCCCAAGCACGAAATCAATCCCGCAAACGCAACGTGGCCCTTCCCCAACGCCGCAGGCACCGCAACCAACAACAACGCGCGCCTCTCAGCGCCGATTGCGGACGTTTCGGGTCAGCCCGCTGGCACGCTGTTCTTCGTGAGCAGCATGTACAACCACCCCGAAGACGCAATCAACGGCACGGACAACAACAACCAGTCCTACCGCCGCGTCACCATTACTGGAGCGTCCAACACGATGGCGCTCGTGGGCTCGACTGTTCGCCAGGCTCCCGCCATCCAGGCATGGCGCGATAACGGCGGCGGCGTCGGCGTCTCCGACCCCACCGTTCAACTCACCTCGATCGATGTCCCAGGCGACGGTCGCTTCTGGATCGGTTCCAAGGTCATTGACCTCGGCGGCGGCAACTACCGCTACGAATACGCCGTGATGAACTTCAACTCAGATCGCGGCGCAAGCGGATTCAGCATCCCGATGCCCGCTGGCGTCACGCCCAGCGCGTTCTTCTTCCGCGACGTGCCCTACCTCGCCGGTGAACTCCAGACCGGCACCGACTGGTCGCCCACCGTCAGCGGCGGGAACTTGTCTTGGACTTACGCCAACAACCAGACCGACGATCGTCGCGAAAACGTCCTCCGTTGGGACACGATCTATAACTTCTCATTCGTCGCCGCGGCTGCCCCAGTCTCCGGCAACGCGACCCTGAACATCTTCAAGCCGGGCACACCCACCACGGTTTCGGGCCTTGCCTACATCCCAGGCTCTGGCACTCCTCAGCCCCCCTTCAATGACAACTGCGCCAACGCAGTCTCAGTCAACGCAGGCGGCACGTTCTTCAGCACCGCTCTCGCGACCACCGACGGTCCCGACGCGTGCTTGAACGCGGGCCAGGCGCAGATCGCCAACGACGTGTGGTTCACCTACACCCACTCGTCAACGTGCCTTGATCCTCTCACGATCAACACTTGCGGCGCTTCGTTTGACACCAAACTCGCCGTCTACACCGGCACCTGCGGCGCTCTCGGCACCGAAATCGCCTGCAACGACGACACCGCTGGCTGCGCAGGCGGCGCGGGCACGGGCCTTGGCTCAAGCGTGACATTCACGCCCGTCCAGAACCAGGTCTATCGCATCCGCGTCGGTGCATACCCCACCGCAGTGCCCGATACCGGCACCGGAACCCTTACCATCGCTCCAGGCACCTGCGCCCCATTGCCCCCGGCAAACGACAACTGCGCCAACGCCACGTGGGCCGCGGCTGGAACCACCTACACCGGCAGCACCCTTGTGGCGACCAACGATGGCACCGCCAGTTGTGGCACGTCGACCAGCAGCCCTGACGTCTGGTTCAAGTATCGCCCCGCGACATCCGGTTCTGTCAACGTCCGCACCTGCGGCAGCAACTACGACACCGTCCTCAGCGTTCACAGCGCATGCGGCGGAACGCAACTTGCCTGCAACGATGACTCTGCGACAAACTGCGGTGCCAACACGTTCCAATCCGGCCTGTCGCTCAACATGACCGCTGGCACCACCTATTGGATCAGAATCGCGGGTTGGCAGGGAGCCGTCGGCAACTACAACCTCCTCATCACCGGCGGCGGCGGCACCGTGCCCCCAATCAACGATGACTGCGCTCAGCGTCAGGGCATCTCGGGCACCGGCATCTTCAACACCACGGGCGCAACCACCGACGGCCCGACCACCAACAACTGCGGCCAGGTCTTCAACGACATCTGGTACAACTACCCCAGCCTCTGCAACGGCAACCTCGAAATCCGCTTGAACGGCACCGGCTTCACCCCGAAGATCGCGGTCTACAGCGGCAGCAACTGCGGCAACGAAGCAGCTCGCGAAGTCGCCTGCGGCTCCGCAACCAACAACAACGTCGCCGTGACCTTCCCAGTCACCTCTGGCCAGGGCTACACCATCCGCATCGGCTCCAACACCAACGGTACCGTCGGCGCTGGCGAAATCAGCTTCACCTGCGTGCCCACTGGCCCAGTGTGCAACGACATCGACTTCAACAACGACACCAGCCTCTTTGACCCGCAGGACATCGACGCCTTCCTCAGCGTCTACGGCGAAGGCCCCTGCGTGCCCGCGTCCGCAACCTGCGATGACATCGACTT
>CAZEZV010000339.1:0-3951 GCA_964516725.1 uncultured Phycisphaeraceae bacterium | reverse complement strand
TATCCCTTTCCAAGCGGCTTGCTCGATGCGATCCGGAAGGCTCGGATTGATGCTGGCGTTTGACATAAGTAACCGTTCCAAGTACGGTAATCCGTAATTGCTTTAATGTTGAACACGAGTCTGAGTTGTACCCACTAAATATGTCGAACCCCGCGACGTTGACTATCTACGCGGCGAGCCACATTTTGTAGGATCACGACGATGCACATATCCGCACGAGGCCACTCGTTGCGCATCGCACATCGCTTCGCCGATCTAGTTGGAAAGGGATAGGGGGATGCCCAGCAACAGGTTTTCGATCGGGGACCACACGCCGTCCGTCAAAGACAATTGCGCAGTTGGGTGAGTTTTTTTTCGGGGGGGGGGGGGGGCTGCATAGAGCGCCTCGTTCTTCTGAATGCCCTCGCAATGGGATGAACATGGATTTCTACCGCTTGATTGACTCTGGACCATGATTCTGTTGACAAGTAACGAGTGAGTGTTCATGCAAACGATCTGTTGCACATGATCGCGATACCTCCGAAGTCGTTCGCCTCGCTCAGAATCCTTCACTTTGGGCAGCTTGGCGCTCTCACTTGTTGCCACCGTCACTTATGGCAAATGCGGGGCTCAATGGCATCCAATCACTGATTCTCAATGCGTGATGCAGCATGGCTCAGGTGGCCCGCCGTCGCGGAGCTGCCATTCGCTCGTGTATGACCCGTTTCGTGACGTGACGATTCTCTTCGGCGGTGATAACGGATCAACGACCAGGTTGGGTGACACATGGGAGTGGAACGGGCAGTGCTGGAACAGACGTGCCACCAGTGCCCCAAGTGCCCGCAACTTGCGTGCCATGTTCGCGCATCCGAGGTGAGTTGCTCAAGCTGGGCATCAAGATCGGGAGTGACAGAACTGTCAACACCTTGAAAAAAGCACGCCTTCCGATCAGTCCACACCATGAGGACCCGACGTGGCACGAGTTCATCGCCAGCCATGCCGAGACACTGTGGGCGTGTGACTTTTTCCGCCACCGGATCGTCACGGCTAAAGGCGTCAAAGATGCATACTTGCTCGTGTTCGTGAATGTGGCAACGCGTGTGGCGATTGCGACGAAGTACACACTCAAACCGGATAAGGAATGGGTGGCGGAGCAAGCGTCCACATTCAAATCGGCGGTTGAAACAGCACACACACCATGCAACGTCTTGACCAGAGACCGCGACACTGAGTTCGGCTGACCATTTGACGAGGCGCTTCAAAGTCAATGTATCGAGCCCGCCCTGCTCCCTTGCCGCGCTCCCAACCTCAACGCGCGTATTGAGCGGCCTATCCAATCAGTTCAGGACGAATGCCTGCACAAGTTCGTCGTGATGGGCGCACAACACCTGAACCACTTGGTCGGCGAGTACATGGGTCACTACAACACCGAGCGGCCGCACATGGGAATCGGACATCGCGTGCCGACGGTTTCGACTGGTACAACGTTGAAGTTGCAGCGGGAGGAGGAACCACCCGACCAAGTCAGGTGCAGAACGAGGCTGGGTGGCATGTTGATGACTTACCGGAGAGCTGTGGCATGAATCACAGAGTACTTGAACAGCGCGCCTCCGCTGCGTCTCGCTACGCTCGACTCCGCTCCGGTCCTCGCACAGGCGATGGTGCAGATAAGATCAAGTCCTCTCACACGGAGTGGCTCGGGGAAAACAGGCAGGTCACAACCTCATTCAACACTCCTAGCCAACTCCTCGATGACTTCCATTTGTGCACAACGTTGACTTTTCGTATGCCAGACTCAACTGCCGACATGAACATCATCTATCGAGGAGTCGTATGACGTGTGAATCGGCTTGATGTTCGGCTGTGGTAAAATGCGTAGCTATATGAGACGGGCGCAAGTACACTGAGAGGCGGTAAAGGTGTGATGCAAGTGTCATTGAAGCCGTTGTTGATCGGCATCTCGCTTTTAACTTTGATCGGATGTGAACGCCGTGAAGACGCGACCTCACACACAACTGCCGAAACTACGCCCATAGCCCCCACTGTTGCCGCATTGCCCCAGCAACTAACGGACGCGCGCCGCGTGGTCTTTCTTGGGGACAGCCTTACTGCGGGCTATGGGCTTGATCCAGCCGAAGCGTTTCCTTCATTGATTGAACGTCAACTCGCTTCAGAGGGAATGAGTGTCACGGTGGTGAACGCCGGCGTGAGTGGTGACACAACCGCTGGCGGATTGCGGCGATTGGATTGGATTCTAAAGCAGAAGCCAGAAGTCCTGGTCGTATGTCTTGGTGGCAACGATGGACTGCGCAATTTGGACGTTGCGGCGTCAAAGGAAAACCTCCGCAAGATCATCGTTGGTGCGCAAGCGGCCGGATCTCGTGTGCTTCTGCTGGGCATGATGATTCCGACCAACTATGGACCGGAATATCGTGAGAAGTTTGCATCCATTTTTCCGGCCCTTGCAACGGAGTTCGGCATCCCGCTCGTTCCATTTGCCCTAGAAGGTGTCGGGGGTGTTCCGGAATTGAATCTGCCCGATGGCATTCATCCAACTGCGAGGGGTCATGAAATTGTTGCGTCGAACGTCATCGGGCCACTTCGTGACTTACTGAAAGCAAGTCAGCAGAAGTAAACTCGCAGTCAGTTTGAACGAAGGACTTCGGCCGGCCGTGCATGAAGAGCGTGCAGACTTGCACTCAGTCCTGCCAAGACTGCGATAGCCATCGTCGCCAAGAGTGCGATGATTGCATCGATCCAATTGGTTGACCACGGCAGGTCGAATCCATGGACCACAACCAACCATGCGGCGACACCGCCGGTGGCAACACCGACTATTCCCGCGACGGCACCAACAAGGGCGTATTCAATCGCAAATATTGCGAGAACATCGCGACGAGTCATTCCGATTGTTTTCATGAGAGCGACTTCGCGAGCACGACGGACCTGCGATGCGGCGACCGTGCCGCCGAGCACGACCGTGCCTGAGATGACGATGAATAAGCCGAGCGATTGCACAGCGAGACCCAGTTTCTCCAGCACATCCGCGACCTTATCCATGACATCTTTGATTGGAATAACCGTGATATTCGGAAATGCTGTGACAACACGCGCCTGCAAACCGGCGGCAGCGTCGTCGGGAAGCCGTGCCACGGCGATGCGTTGCTGCGGCGCTTCGCTCAGAGGCCCACCGGGCTCCGCGAACAAGAAGAAGTTGATACCAAAGGTCCGCCAATCGACAGTGCGAAGGCTCGTGACTACCAGATCAACTGGTACACCTTGCACATCGAGCGTGAGCGTTGACCCGAGACTGACCCCGAGACCTTCAGCGAAGCTCTCTTCGATACTGACGCCGCCGCGAATACCGGAAGGAAAAGTGCCAGCGGTGACGCGATTACCGCGCGGGAGTGACTCACCGTACGTGATGCGTTGCTCTCGTGTGAGCTGCCAGCGGCTTCGACCCGCCCCTCCTTCCCGTGAGCGATCACCAGTTGCTGAGTTACCTTGTGCGCTCACTCGGTCAACCAGATCGCTGACTTTTTTGCCGTCGACTGCGGTGAAACGAGCAGTCACAATTGGTTGCGAATCCAGCCCGACTGCGCCTTCGTTCTTCAGTAACTGTGAGAGCGCGGGCCACTGGTCTGTTTGAACGTCGACAAAGAACGCGGTCGGTGCGTCCTTCGGTGTCTCGGAAAGAAGTTGTTTCCCGAGACGATCTTGCATGGTTCGTGTCGTAAAAACAAAGGTGACGCCCAACCCCAGTGCCACGATGGCCGCGACAGTGCCTGCACCGGGTCGGATCAAGCGTGCAAGCCCCTGGCGAACATGAAGTCCTCGCATATCTCGTGGCAATAAACGAACAGCATTCATAATCGCCCACGCGTTCAGCATCAATACGAGTGTTGTGCCCACAAGACCGCCCACGAAATAACTACCCTGCAGCCATGACTTGGTTTGCAGCGATCCGGCCAT
>CAZEZV010000338.1:0-3955 GCA_964516725.1 uncultured Phycisphaeraceae bacterium | reverse complement strand
GTTGAGCAGTTCCATCACGAGGTTGACTTTGTGTTTTTCGGCGAGTGGGGTGATCTTGCGGAGTCCTTCGGCGCAGTTCTTGAGGCCAACGTCGTCAGGCATGTTGTTTCGATTGCCGCTGAAAACAATGACGCTCGGCACGCCCATCTCGGCAGCCTTCGGAATGAGCGTTTCAAGTGCCTTCGTGAACTTGTCGTGATTCTCCGGCTTGTTGTAGCCGTCGTTGATGCGAGTCGGGCCGTTGCCCACAGCGCACACAAGCCCATACTTGCCGACAACCCCCCACTCTTTTTCATCGAGCAGTTCGACGGACTTGAGGCCGATGTCCTTCGCGGCTTCGCAGAGTTCATCGAGTTTCATGCCTGAAAAGCACCAGCGGCAGACAGACTGCTTGAGCTTTCCAACACCCTTGGCCGCATCGTCGTTGGATCGCGATTCTGAATGAGCAAGTATCCCAGCATTCGCAGCAACATGCGACAAAGAAACTGCGCCTGTGGCAGCAAGGGATGAAGCCAAAAACTCGCGGCGGTGCATAAAGACGCTCCTGATAGCTGATGCTGCATGCAAGACCAATGAGCGTACGCACTTGGTACGCAACCATTTCAACGATTGATGAGAAGCCATTCGAAAGTGCCAGACCTGAGCGAGTTTTCGATCGGAGGTCCGGGTATGTCTCTCAAGATTTATCGTAATCCCTGAGACACATTTTCTAGCTTGTGGCAACAAACCAATCGCTGCGCAAGGGCAACGCGTCGCACATGTTCAATTCGTAGCACACAAAGGGTGCCTTCATGGACATCAGAGACATATTCCTCCTTTCGCTCGTCGCCTACTTGGGCTTCGGGCAGCTGTTCGCGCTCTGGTTTGTATTCAAGGGAGTGCAGTCAATGGACCCCGTCGCCTCAAAGACTCCGCTTGTCATCCGCCTCGTCTGGCTCCCCGGTGCCGCGTTGGTGTGGCCGCTGCTCGCAGCAAAGTCGAAGATTCTGCTCCGTAGTGCGAGCAAGGAGACAAGTGCATGACGAGTCAGCAACGCCGGGTTCATGCGTTCGTCGTGCCGCTGCTCTTTGCCGCGGCGTTCATTACTTTGATGCTGCTCACGCTCCGCAGCGGCAAGTGATCAACACAGGGAGACGCTTGCATGAG
Organism: uncultured Phycisphaeraceae bacterium; assembly: GCA_964516725.1. Taxonomy (GTDB): domain Bacteria; phylum Planctomycetota; class Phycisphaerae; order Phycisphaerales; family UBA1924; genus BJHL01. The sequence continues at coordinate 2,809 of CAZEZV010000338.1, read as the reverse complement.
CAACGCCTACAGACTCGTCCAGTGGAATCGGCACAAGGTCGTGTACGACGTGCTGCTGGGCGTCGGCATCGGCGCATACTTGGTCGGATTCGTTGCCGTCAGCAAGTTCGCCGCGCCCGCTGATCGTGTGGTGTCGGACGAAGTCCTCATCATCCGCGCATTGGCAACGTGCGCATTCGCATTGCTCACGATCATCCTCTGCATCGGACCGCTCGCTCGCCTCTCGCCGCGTTTCTCGCCGCTCCTATACAACCGGCGACACCTGGGCGTCACCATGTGCATCATCGCGCTTGTGCACGCTCTTCTCGCAGCCGGCTACTACGGCGGCTTTGGAGGCGCGAACCCCTTGCGTGCCGTGCTTGCCGCAGGAACCTTCCGCTCCATCAGCGGCTTCCCCTTCGAGTGGTTCGGCCTGTTCTCATTGATCATTCTGCTCGTCATGGCGGCGACAAGCCACGACTTCTGGCTCACAAACCTCGGCGCGCGCGCCTGGAAGTGGATTCATATGAGCGTGTACGTCGCTTATGTGTCACTCGTGATGCATGTTGCCCTGGGAATTCTTCAAAGCGAACCAAGCTTGCCTTACGTTGCATTGATGGGCGCGAGCGTGGCGCTCGTCGGCGGCCTGCACGCGATCGTCGGATATCGCGAATGGCAAAGAGACAAACGTGGCACCATCGCCCGCGCTGACGACTCATGGATCGACATCGCGTCTGTTGACGACATCCCAGACACGCGTGCCAAAGTCGTGTGCCTCAACAACGCAGAACGCATCGCCGTGTTCCGCAACGGCGACTCCTTCAGCGCCGTCACGAACGTCTGCGCACATCAGGGTGGCCCGCTCGGAGAAGGCAAAATCGTCGGCGGCTGCATCACTTGCCCCTGGCACGGCTATCAATACCTCCCCCACAACGGCCAAAGCCCGCCGCCGTTCACCGAGAAAATCGCAACCTACGAAGTGCGAGTTCGAGGCAACCGCGTTGAAGTCAATGCGAACGCACTACCCGCCGGAACGCCTGTTGAACCCGCGAAAGTACCAAGGAGCTGATCAACATGAAAAGCACAACCAGCGAGCACACATCGCGTGCGGCAATTGGCTCGCCGACACAACATGCCAGTGATGACTTCTACGTCGGCTACCTCCCAACGCCAAAGTCGCACGCATCAACACTTCGCATCATTGTCCCCGCACTGCTCCTCAGCATGGCCGGCATCGCGTCTCTCGTCGCGTACTCGCAGCGCGATCCCGGAACCGGATCGTGGAACAGTGCGACAGAGCAGTTTTCCGGCGTTGCGATTGCTCACCCAGCACCGATGCTGATCGTAAATGGCACCCACGGCCCCCAAGCCCTCCTGCTCGTGGAAGAAGGCAAGCACGGCTCGCTCAGCCGCATCGCTTCCTTTAACGGCAAGCACGTCGATATCACGGGCACACGCATCTCTCGCAAAGGCCGAACGATCGTTGAGATCGCGGCAGGCACCGAAAGTGTGAAAGTGTCGCAGGTTCGCGACACAAGCTCAGTAGAAGCCGACGCTCTCTTCGCCCAACCGCGCCCGACATCTGACAATGTCATACTCCGCGGCGAGATCATCGACTCCAAGTGCTACCACGGCGCGATGAAGCCCGGCGAAGGCAAGGCTCATAAGGCCTGCGCAACGCTCTGCATCAGCAACGGAATCCCCGCGATGTTCGCTGCAACCAGCGCCGACGGCACTCTCTCGTTCTACCTGCTCGCGATTCGCAACGCCGGTCAAGCCGATGCGCAGTCAAAAACACAGTTCGACGCCGACACGCTTTCCAAGATCGGCGAACTGGTCGAAGTCTCCGGCAGCGTCTCACGCATCGCCGACTTGGACGTGCTGACCATCGAGCCGGGCAGCGTGCGACGCCTTCCGTAGTCTGATGAAGTTATCCATCACAAACGGCGAACGCGAATCGTGCGTCCGCTGTCTATTTGAGTATTGGATGAATGACGCAATTGACCGTGCGCGCGGACCGACGAATCGACTACCACTTACTTTCCGCTCTTCCGCGCCGAGTTGATCGCCTCAATCAACCCCGGCGGAACATGTCCCGCCGCAGGCGCATCTGTCGGCCCGAGCGCCGCCTGCCCAAGCCTCACAGTCCGCTTGTATTGCTCAAGATATCGCACGCACGAGGAGCACACGCCGAGGTGCTCCTCAAACAGCCTCCGCTGGTCGCTCGACAGTTCGCTGTCGACGTACGCCATTAGAAAGTCTGAAACATCCTTGCACGTCATGAATGATGCCTGTGAGCCCATTGTGTGTCCATTCGTCATTCGATCACCTCGCTCATGTACGGATCAAGCAACGCTCGCAGAGCTTGGCGGGCACGGTGAAGGCGAACCTTGACGGCGTTGGGCGTGTCCCCGAGCGCCGCCGCTGTCTCTTCTGTGCTTAGTTGCTGGATGTCGCGCAGAAGTAACACTTGGCGGTATTGTTCCGGCAGTTCTTCCGTTTTCTCTCGGATAAGCCGCACGAGAGCGGGATCAAGCGTCCCCCGCCGCTCTTCGTCTGACTCACTCTTCCATCTGCTCGTCCACGTGGTCGGATGCCCGTCGTCTTTGAAAGTTGGAAGCAATGCGTCGATCGAGCATTCCGGCCGCCGCCGCTTTGAGCGCAGTTTCATCAGGCACTTGTTGATGACGATTCGCGTCAGCCATGTGCTCAGCAGCGAGCGCCCGTCAAATCGCGAAAGCGTCTTGAACGCGCCAAGAAAAGCGTCCTGCACCGCGTCGCTGGCGTCGGCTTCATTGCCGAGCATCTTGTACGCCATGGCGTACAGCCG
>CAZEZV010000337.1:0-3964 GCA_964516725.1 uncultured Phycisphaeraceae bacterium | reverse complement strand
TTAGCAAACCGCCGCCTTCAGCCGCTCGGCCACCTCTCCAGCGGATGCGATGATAGGAGCGGAATTGGGGTTTGGCGACTCTGGCAAGATGCGCTTGCAAGGCCATGCTTTTGCGGCTGTTCCGCAATGCGTCGCCGCTCACGCCCAGAACCGCACCGCGAAAAACCAACGACCCGCCACCTACCGATTCGATGGCTCATTGTGCCAACCGCAGTCCGATCGAGTTGCTGCAATGCTCAAGTTAAATCCACAAGAATTCGTACGCTTAGTCAAGAGCGCAGCATAACACCGGGTCGAGCGGCCGCCCCCGTCCGTCGAGGAGAGCGTCATTCCAACTGCATTCGCGATGGTTGGAGTGACATCGTGTCATTCGCGCTTCTTGAAAGAGGGAATCTATGTTCAGCAGAAGTATGATGTTTGGCGCGGCTTTGGCCTGCGCGGGCGGCGGTGCAGATGTAGCTCGCGCAGAGCTCATTTATGGAATCACAAACGAGCAATCGCTGGTGAGTTGGGACAGCGCAACGCCCGGCACGCTGATTTCAGGAACGTCAATCTCCGGTCTTCAAACCAATGAAGTTATCCAGGGTATCGATCTTCGCCCGTCTACAGGTCAAGTCTACGCCTTGGGTAGTTTCAACCGCCTCTACACACTCAACTTGATCACAGGCGCAGCGACGCAGGTTGGAGGAGTGTTCTCCGTACCGCTGAATGGCTCCAATTTCGGCTTTGACTTCAATCCCATGATTGACCGCATTCGCGTCGTCAGCAACACCAACAACAACTATGTGCTCGACCCCAACACCGGGCAAGTTCAAGGTGTCGCGACAAACGTGTTCTTCGCAGCCGGAGATGCCAACCAACTCATGGACCCCAACCTCGGCCACGCCGCGTACTCGAACAACTTTGCCGGCGCGACGAGCACTCAGCTCTATGCAATCGACACTGGGCTCGATGTGCTCGTCCGCCAATCCAACAGCGCAGGCATGCTCAACACCGTCGGTTCTATCGCCTCAGACGCAACGGAACTGGGCGCCTTTGATATCTCAGGCGCATCCAACATTGGATACGCCGTTCTCCGGAACAACAGTGAAATCCGGACAACGTTCTGCACGTTCAACTTGACCACCGGAGCCGCCACAACCCTCGGCGAAGTCGGTGGAGGCGCGATCATCACAGCCATGACCGTGGTTCCGACTCCCGGAAGCCTCGGGCTTCTGGGCGCTGGCCTGCTCGTCATTGCAAGTCGTCGTCGTGCGTGATCGAATGCCATAACTTTTAACAACTCTCACAAAGCCGTCATCGCTGGCGGCTTTTTCTCTGTTGCGCGAAGGAACAATCCAGACTCTCGCGTAGAAGACACGACGCACAACTTGCCCTTGAAGCGAGCCCAGTCGTGGCACGCGCTTCGCCGTCGCTTCGGCGGGGGACGGCGATGCCCGTGGCAAACTCCCCACACCTCCATCCCCACCAAATCAAACCAATATCACCCCGATCTACCACCCTTGTGCGCCAATTCACGGTCATCACCCACTTCCCCCTTGCAATCTTCCCAATCCCATGTCATGATCCCTCATGCTCTGGGAAACATCACAACAACTGACCAACCTCCCGCCACTCCCCCACGACTCGCGCCGCTTCATCGCCGCGTTCTTGAATGTCGATCAGGACACCAACGAACTCTCGAATGAGTTGAATGAAGACTTCTTCGACGTCGTGCAAAGACTCTGCGACCCCGCGATCAAAGCATGGATCACCGCCATCAACGCCCTCAAAAGCAACGAACGCCGCGAACGCGCCCTCGCCGCCCTCGACACCGCTCTCACCAATGAGCACAACCCCAACAACATCCGCCGCGCCGCCACCCGAATCCTCCGCCACTTCGAACTGACACGGCCTCGCGCCATCGAGGTCGTCAACACTGTCGACTCGGAAAAACGCGAAGGAGGTAACCCGACGACATCGATGCGAACCACCCGCGACGTCGATACCAAGATTGCTCCCAAATCAACCACCCAACCAGTTGTTGAAAAATCCCAGTCCCCCACGCCGGACCTGAGCGAGTCCCCGAGCGAAGGTCCGGGTCAAATGACCCAAATCTCACCAAACCCCAACACAGCTCTTTCCCCCTCCGCGCTCTCCGCGTCCTCCGCGGTGAAATCCATCGCGCAGCGAAATGACCCTCACTTCTTCTCGACCGCACCTCTAGGCTTCGCATGCTGCAACTCCCTCTTCAGTTGCAACCGCTCCATCCCCGCCTTCACATACGGGTGTGCATGGAAAATCTGCCACAGCAATCCCGTCCGCGCATTCTCGATGCACAGCAAGAGCGGCCCCTGATCAATCGCCACGCTATCCGGCGCAACCCACCCCGTCGTCGCATTGAACGCATCCTGAAATCCATACCCACCCTTCGCCGGATTTGTCCAGATCGCCGGCTGCCCGGGCGGCGTCTCAAACTCGCGATAGTGACGAAGCGCGGCGATGCTGCGCTGCGGATCAAACAACACCGAACAACCCACGGCATACGGCGCAAGCGTGCCATCACCAAAGTTGTCCTTCACTTCAAATGTCGTGTAATCCACTTCGGCAATCGAGCCAGGCATCTCGACAAGCGTCGGAAACACACCCGGCACGGCATACCCACCCGCAACATCCGACGCGCTCAATCCCCAAGCGTCACGCCCGAAGTTTGAGAACTCGCTCTGAGCATCCAGCGCCTTGAGTTGATGGAGCAGCACATGCCGACGCGAATTCTCCCACCAATCCACCCGCGCCCGCCGCGGCACGTCAAGCGAGGCGGGGTTGTCAGTACCGATACCGGGATAATCAATCCAGCAATGCGCAAAGAACGATGCAAACAGCGCACCCGACCACGGGAACCAGACCATCTGATCAGTGTCCTGCATCACGCCATCCGCATCGGCACGCGAGTAACTCCCAAGCTGTCGCCGCAACTGATAGTACAAGTTGGGCCGCACGCGATGGTCGTCTTTCGGCGCGCACGCCGCGAGGAAAGCAACCAGCCGATGCTCATCACCGTTGTCAATCCACGCGTACGGCAACAGCGCCCCGTCGCCCTGCGGCTGGCTCTTGTCGGTCGGTTTCCATCCCAGCGAGATAAACCCGCGAATCTTACGATCTTTCGCAGTAGGCGAGCAGATGAACGCCTGCCAATCGGCGTCAGAAAACAGTTGATTGCCGATGGTCGCAACTTCGCCGCCGAAGTATTGCGATGCAGTGAGCACGCCGGCGAAGAGAATCGCGGAATCAATCGTGCTCACGACATGCTCGTACGCGTCTTCGGGCTGGCCGGCAGTCTGCGGATTCAGGAAGTGATAAAACAAGCCGTGCTTGCGATTGGTCGGGTTGTCGCGCAGGCTTCGCAGAATGAGTGCGGCTCGCGTCTGGCCCTGATCGCGCGTGATCCAGCCCCGCTCGACGCCGACGCTGATGCCGGACAACTGAAAGCCCACGCCCGCGATGCTGATCGTGGGCTTGCTTGTGCGATCCGCGACCATGCCTGTTGCCACGTCGCGAGCGGGATCGGACGACTTCCACAGAAAGTTGAACGCGCCGCGCTGAACTTCGTCGAGAAACTTTTCGTCCTCCGGCGAGAACCAATATGGCGGCGTCACTGCGTCGGGCGAGCGAGAGATCACGATGGTCGATGCAAGATCGACGCGGGGACGAACGATGTCGTCACCAGGGCGCGTTGCGGCGCAGCCTGCGAGCAACAGAAGCCCGATCGCGCCGAGCGCATGTCGCGTGGCGAGGAAAGTTCTGAACATACACAAGTCACTCCCGCCACTCATCTGGCAATGACCCCGCAAGCCGCGATTGTAGAAGCGATATCTCCAAGTGCGACGAGCCGCGCACTTTCAACTCCAAAGCCGTCGGTCATGCAATCGCATTCATCAAGTCGCGCTCTGCCTCCGTGGCGTTCCGGAGCTGGCTTCTCGATGAG
>CAZEZV010000336.1:0-3969 GCA_964516725.1 uncultured Phycisphaeraceae bacterium | reverse complement strand
GGACCTCTTTCCTGCGTTGATCGAATCGATGGCCGGGTCGGACGCGGTTTGCCTGCGCGAAATGATCGAAGGGCTGACCGCGGATCACCGCCTACTGGAGGCGGCCTGGTGGCGTCTGCGTGATGTGCTCGAAAGGATTGTGGCCGGCGAATCTACGCCACTCGCTTCAGATGATGTCGAATCGTTGGTGGGCCTCTACGAACGCCACATCCAACGCGAGGAAGACGAGCTATTGCCGATGGCAGCGCGGTTGTTGAGCGAAGATGATCTTGCTCGCGTCGGCCGCGCGATGCGCAAGCGCCGGGGAGTCGGCGAAATGTAGATGCGTGCGTCCGCGCGGCTGAAAGGAGTGTGATGTCACAAGCGAGCGAGGCACCCGATCGGAAACCTGTTCCGTGCTTCCGATGCGGAGAGATCGTACCTATATCCGAGGCAAAGAGCTTCGAGGCTGTGGATTATGTCGTCTACTTCTGTGGTCTAGACTGTTATGCAAAATGGGCAGCGCAGGAGGAAAGTCCTGAATGCCCGCCGCGGAAGGACTAATGCGCTGCGTTTTGGCCCGTGGACGCCTTGCGCATCAGAAGGTAACCGGTCCTCGGTTGCGCGGTCCGGCGCACGGTTCCGCGGGTCCGCCATGAGTGAAAAAAAGCGCATTCTTACTGGGGTACGGCCGACCGGACCATTGCATCTCGGGCACTACGCGGGGGCACTGGACAACTGGGTCAAGCTGCAACGCGAATACGACTGCTACTTCCTGATCGCCGACTACCAGGTCTCGGATTACGCCGGCGATCTTCCACGCGTGCGGAGCGCCGTCTGGGAAGTGGCGCTCGACTGGCTGGCTGTCGGGCTTGATCCCGAACGCAGCAGCTTCGTCATCGAAGGCATGGTACCGGAGCACGCGGAGTTGATGACTTGGCTTGCGTGGTTCATGCCCGTCGGCATGCTCGAACGCAACCCCACACTCAAGGCAGAGATGGACGCGATCGAACATCCCGGCGACGCGACGACAAAGGGCAAGTCGGTTCCGGTGGCGTTCTACATCTATCCAGTGATGCAAGTCGCGAACATCCTCATGACGCGTGCCCATCTCGTGCCGGTCGGCGAGGACCAGCTGCCACACATCGAGCTGACGCGGGAGACCGCGCGACGATTCAATCGCGAGTTCAAGCCGATTTTTCCTGAGCCGGACGCACTCGTGGGGCGTGTCCCGCGCTTGGTGGGCGTAGATGGCAATGCGAAAATGAGCAAGTCACGCGGCAACACAATCGACCTCCGGGACAGCGCCGAAACCGTGGCGAAAAAGGTGCGTCGCATGTATGGCGGCCCTCCTCGCGGCGCGAAGGAGCCGGGCAGGGTGGAAGAGAACCCCATCTTCTTATACCTTGAAGCGTTCGATCGCGACGCTGCGCAAGTGCGGGACCTGAAAGAGCGCTACGAGCGCAGGGGCGTGAGCAACAAGGAGTTGAAGGATCGGTTGACAGCGGCCCTGTATGAACTGCTCGAGCCCATGCGCGAACGCAGGGTGAAATACGAATCGAATATGTCGCAGGTGCGCGAAACGCTCGAACAGGGCACGAAACGCGCTCGCACGATCGCCCGGGAAACGATGGAGATGGTGCGGGATGCGCTCGAACTCAACTACCTGCAGAAATACTGATGCGGCGTCCAAACGTTTGGCCCGCACGCACCAAGAAGGAGAGCGGATGCCTCAAACCGGCCGGCTCCATCGCGGATGGACGCGACCACCGCTCGCGAGGACGATCCACCCTTGGTGGCGAAACGAAAATGCACAGACTCTGTCAGCGTGCGAGAAGTGCTTGAATTCGAACGCGCAGTTCTGGCAACAACTGCTGCTCAAATCCGGAATTGCGCTGAAACCATGGCGTATTACGCGGCGACGGATGGGGCAGCGGGATGTATTGCGGAGCATACACCCGCCATGCTTTGGTCGTTTCAGCCAATGACAATTTGCGGCGGCTGCCCAGAAAATGGCGCTGCGCATGCTGCCCGATCAGCAACGTCATTTCAATCTGCGGCAGCTTGGCCAGCAACTGGGCGAGCCACAGCTCCGCACATTCACGACGCGGCGGCAGGTCACCGCCGCTGCCTCGACCGGGATAGCAATACCCCATCGGAATGATTGCGATGCGCGATTCATCGTAAAAAGTGTCTTTCCCCACTCCCATCCAGCCGCGCAGGCGCTCGCCGCTCGCATCGTCCCAGGGAATGCCCGTAGTGTGCACACGCACGCCGGGCGCCTGCCCTACGATGAGGATGCGGGACGTTTCAGCGGCCCGCAATACAGGTCGCGGGCCGAGGGGCAGATGCGATTCGCATGCACGGCAGCTGCGCACAGCCGCCAGCAACGACTCCATTGTCCGATAGTTCGATTTGGTCACAGCGTACTTCTTATTCCTGATTAATTTCGACTATAGCTCATACGGAGCGCAAGAGCGGAAACAAGGTGGGTCTCGAAGTCCGCGAAGCGTCGAGGAGGGAAGGGGAAGTGGAGGCGTACCGTCATGGCAAAGGAATTCAAAGTTGGCGATCATGTGACCTGGAATTCCGAGGCCGGGCACGTCCGCGGCACAGTCATCAAGGTGCACACAAAAAACGTTGATTACAAGGGTTATACCCATCACGGGAGCGAGGACGCACCACAATATGAAATCAAGAGCGACAAGACCGACCACATCGCGATCCACAGAGGCACGGCGCTAAGAAAATTGAGTGGCTGAGCGATGATGCGGTTGATCCAGGCTCCCGTCGATAGTCATACGGTAGTTGCCCTTCGCTGATGCCCACCTACGCACCATGAGGACGACCCGCGACGAACGCGATACGCCGGCTCGACGTGAGCCACTCGGGGTGCGCATGCTCGCCGAGTTGTCTGGCCTGTCGCCCGCGTATTTCGGCATGGTCATGGCAACGGGCATCGTCTCGCTCGCGGCTCACCTGCTGGCTATGCCAGGCATAGCGCAAGCACTGTTTCAACTCAATATTGTCGTCTACGCCGTCCTGTGGCTGTTGACTTTGTTGCGCATGGCCCGCTACCCGCACCGGTTCTTCGGCGACATGATCGATCATTTGCGCGGGCCTGGGTTCTTCACGACCGTGGCCGGCACGAGCGTCCTCGGGAGTCAGTTCGTGTTGCTTGCGGCTGACTATCGCGCAGGCACTGTGCTGTGGATTGTTGCGATTCTTCTCTGGATCTTGCTGACTTACACGATATTTGCGGGCTTCACAATCAAAGAGCACAAACCAACACTCGACCAAGGGATCAGCGGTGCCTGGCTGCTTGCGGTCGTGGCGACGCAATCGATCGCGGTTCTCAGCGCGTTGCTCGCGACCCACATCGGCCAGCCCGGTAAATTGGAGATGAACTTCCTCGCACTCTCAATGTGGCTGTGGGGCGGCATGCTTTACATCTGGATGATGTCGCTGATCTTCTACCGCTACACCTTCTTCCCGTTTTCCCCTGGTGATCTGTCACCACCGTACTGGATCAACATGGGCGCAATGGCGATCTCGACTTTGGCGGGGTCGCTGCTCATCATCAATGCGCCCGATGCGCCCTTTTTGCTGTCGCTACTGCCCTTCATCAAAGGCTTTACGGTCTTCTACTGGGCGACGGGCACTTGGTGGATACCTATGCTGGTGGTTCTCGCCGTGTGGCGCCACGTGTACAGGCGCTTCCCGATGAAATACGATCCGCTTTACTGGGGCGCGGTCTTCCCCCTCGGCATGTACGCAGCCAGCACGCGCGAGATGATCGCAGCGATGGGATTCGATTTTCTGGCGTTCCTGCCGCCGCTCTTTCTCTACGCCGGGCTTGTTGCGTGGACGGCGGCATTTACCGGGCTCACCTTCGATCTGCTGCGCCGCATCCGCGCACTACGATCCTAGGTCTCCGCGCGACTTGCCGGCGACGGTATCGCAACCGGAGGCGACTCTCACCATGGTTTT
>CAZEZV010000335.1:0-3973 GCA_964516725.1 uncultured Phycisphaeraceae bacterium | reverse complement strand
GCAGCCCTGTCCTGAGTGCGGGTTTGCGAGCAACCGGATCGCTGGCGAAGAGGATCCGTCGAATATCGGCGGCTTCTGGGGCAAGGTGATTTCAATTCTTGAGTCTGGGCACACGCCGGGCATCGGCAGCTCGCTGACGGAGGCTCCGCGCTCGTACCTGCATCAACTTTCGTTTGCGTGCCGCGTGATGCAGGCGGCGCTGGTGCTTTGCCTGGCACTTCCGATGGCGGCGCTCTTGGCGATGAAACTCGGCGCGCACAGCGGGAGCATCAAGCTCGCGCTGAGCATGTCGTTCCTGCTGCCGGCGTGCCTGTGGGCGTGGGGGACGTGGGTCATGTGCGCCCCGCGGCGCACGCGCGAACTCATGACCAACGCGAGCAAGGAATGGTCCTCCACGCGTCGAGCGATTCGCTGCACGCAGGTCTTCTGGATGCTGGGCGCGGCGGTTTTTTCGCTCAGAGCATGGGCCGATTCGTCGGGGATGACATTGCCTGGGCCATCGTGGGTCTGGATTGTGCTGCTTGCCGCCCCGCTCACCATCGCGTTTCTTGGCTTGACATGGGTCACGCTCTACGGCGCCCGCATCGCGGAATGGGCCAACGACATCGACATGGCCGACCGACTCCGGCTCGCAAGCCTCGGGGTGTTCTTCGCGCCGCCGATCATACTTGTGTCGATCAGCGCGACATTCATGTTCGGGGCGGCCCTTATGCAGTTTTTCGCGGCGGCGATGGGCGTGCTCGCGAGCCTGCTGCCGCTGGCGTGGCTGATTCAACTGGTCATTGCGACGATGCAGTTTATTTCCATGGCGAAGTGGGCGCAGGTGAACGCGGACACGATCGCAGAGCGTGACGAACGGATGGTGGCGAAGGCGCAGAAGAACTACGAAAAGGCGCGGCGGGCGAAGGAGCCTAGTGAGCCGCTGCCGGTTGCGCCGTCGCTCAATCGAGCGTCGCCGCAAGCCACGCCAAAGCAGCCGTCGACTCCTGCGATGGCCGCGCCGCACACTCACGCACAACAGGCTGGTGCTGCGCGGGCGGCGTCGAATGACACCTTTGAGCTTGCTCCGGTGTATGAGGGCGGCGGCAAGCCTGCGCCTCGCATTGTGAGGCACGACAAAGCGCCGTGACTTGTGGGTCGTTGCGCGTCACTATGATGCGTCGATGAACGTCCTCCTCATTGGCCTTCGCTGCAGCGGCAAGTCAACGCTTGCGCCAATGCTCGCTGCGCGCCTTGGGTGGACGCCTGTTGAAATCGACACGCTCACCGCAAGTCTGCTTGGTTTTTCGACGCCCGGAGAGGCGTTTGCTGTGCGAGGTCAAGGGGCGTTTCGAGAGGCTGAAGCCACCTGTTTGCGCAGCGTGCTCGCGGGAAGTAATCAAGTTATTTCTGCTGGCGGCGGAACACCGACAGCGCCGGGAGCGGCCGACATGATTCGCCATGAGCACGATTCTCGGCGCCTGTGCGTGCTGTATCTTCGAGCAATGCCCGCCGAGTTGCAGCGCCGGATGAGGGCGGACGCAACGCAGCGGCCAGCGCTCACGGGTGGTGATGCTGTTGAAGAAATGCGCAGCGTCTTTGACGCACGCGATGCGACATACGAAGCGCTCGCCGACATGACCATTGAGGTGGACAGCCTTGCCGCTGAGCAAGTCGTCATTCGCGCTGAGAAGTGCGTGAGGGTGATTTTTCCGGCGATCGGGTGAACGCGCTATCGTGCCGGCACACCCTTCACCACACCCCGCTTGACGTCTTTCACGACCACTGCACCCGCACCAACCACGCACCCGGGTGCGACTTTCACGCCCGGCAGTATTCTCGCGCCGATCCCGATCAGGCAGCCGTCGCGCGGCTCGGGTTGCTTCGAAAGCCCGATCTCAACGTCGCCGCCCATCACCGCGCCCGGCGCGACATGCGAGTTGACGCCGACGATGCAGTCGTGCTCGACGATTGCGCCCGTGTTGATGATCGCGTGCCGCCCGACGATTGCGCACGCGTTCACGACTGCCCTGGGACCGATGAATGCGCCGACGCCGATCACTGCGCTCTCCGCGATGCAGGCTGTAGGATGCACGACGGTCGCGTATCGATCACCTATCTGCAGCTTCGCGAGCAAGTTCGCCCGAGCGCGAACATCACCGACGCACAGAATGTACTTGACGTCACGGCGAGCCTCTGCGCCGCGTCTACCCGACAACAGTTTAATCAGCGAGTCGATTGTGCCCAGCCGTTCAAGCCCGAACTGCTCGCCGGCGCGAGCGTCCTTGGCATCATCAAAGAACCCGACGACGCCGCGCGAGCTTGCGATCGCAGCATCCGCCACCACCAGCGCGTGCCCACCACCGCCGATGAGCACGATCGGCTCACGCTCGTCGCGGAAGTCCGTGACAACTTCTGGATCAACCTTGCCGCGACGGTGCTTTGCCATAGATTGATCATACGAGCAGTGATCAAGTCAATGTGCATGCTTGGCCTCCGAGCAGGAGCAGTATCTTGCGGTGTTGCGCACATGCGCACAGAAATCCGGGAACATTCTGAATTGATCGATGGCTTTCTCAGCGTGCACAGAGGACCACCGGCTGTCGCCGGTGGCTACCGACCTGCGCCTGCCCCGCAGGCTCAGGGAAGCGTCGCACCACTGTCATTTCTCAACCATGACGTGTTGGAGCACACCTGCGCGTCATCGCCCGTTCTGTTTATTCCGTCTGCGCCATCCGCCCAACCCAGACGTTCAATAACTTCTCGCGAGCGGCACCACTTGGGCAACCCTCGCCCCCGCCCTGTCGATGATCAGTGCAGCGGTTGCGTCCTTCCATGGATGGGCGAACGCGACGCTTGCTCAATTGAAGACCGAGGCACGCTATGGATAAGGCAAGTCTGGTTGGCATCATCGTCGGCGTCGTGTGTATGGGCATCGCCTCATACCACGTGTCGCACGGCAACTTCATGATGTTCTATTCGTCGGAAGGCGTGCTGATGGTGCTTGGCGGCTCGATCAGCGTCGTGTTCATGAGCCTGCCCATGGACAAGATGAAACAGGTGCCGGGGTACTGCAAGAGGTTCATGTTTCACAAAGGCATGTCGCCGATTCAGACTGTTGAACTGGTCAACAAACTCTCCGAGAAGGCGCGCCGTGACGGCATACTTGCGCTCGAATCAGAAGTCGAGAACATTCCGGACAAGTTCTTCGCCGCGGGGCTCAAGATGGCGATCGACGGCGTGGAACCAGCGAACATCGAATCAACGCTTCGACTTGAAGTCGCCGCGATGCAGGAACGCCACAAGGCCGGCAAGAAGTTCTTCGACCTCATCAAGATTTACGGCCCGGGTTGGGGCCTCGTCGGGACGCTCGTGGGTCAGGTGGGCATGTTCGGTCAGCTCGCAACCGCCGACATCGGCGCGCTGGGTCAGGCGCTCGCGCTCGCCGTCGTGGCGACGCTCTATGGAGCAGTTATCGCCAACGCGGTGTGCGGCCCGATCGGCGACAAACTGGGCATTCGCAGCAGCGAGGAGATCCTCAACCGCGAAATGATGCTCCAGGCAATTCTTTCGATTCAGAGCGGCGACAATCCGCGCGTGACGCAGGACAAGGTGCTCGCGTTCATCCCGGCGGTTGCACGCAAGGCTCTCCAGGCGGCGGCATAAATCGAACACTTTCTTGCGGTCCCATTTCAGCACAGAGACACAGAGATCAAGAGGGGGAGGAGGAAAGATGGTGAGAGGATGAAGTGATGAGAGTGTGTGGTCGAGATTCAATGAGTTCATTCTCATCATCTGATCCCAAGACCATCTCTTCCCCCTCTTGATCTCTGTGTCTCTGTGCTGAAAGTAAGTATCCCAGAACACACGCTCTGAAAGTATTGAACCGCTCATGTCAGACCACGCAGAAAAACACGGTGAGGGCGACCATGGCGACGGAGGCCACGGCGGTGGTGGCCATGGTGGCGGCGGGCATGGTCCGGGTGGGCACGAG
>CAZEZV010000334.1:0-3976 GCA_964516725.1 uncultured Phycisphaeraceae bacterium | reverse complement strand
GGTGAGACGGTGAGACGGTGAGACGGTGAGACGGTGAGACGGTGAGACGGTGAGAGATTGTATTTCCCTTCACCGTTTCACCGAATCACCGTCTCATGGCTTCAAAGACAAGCCTTCCCTAACGGTCCGGTGCGTGCTTTGCTTAGCTGACAAGTTCAGCGAGCAACCTCACGCCCCACCCTGTCGGCCCGTCAATGAACATCCCGGCGTTCTTTTCCGCGACATGCACGCCAGCGATATCCAAGTGGCACCACGGCACGCCTTCTTTGACGAAGTAGCTGAGGAACGCGGCACCTTGGCCTGCGTGGGCTTTGCGGTTTGGGTTGCTGTTGACGATGTCGGCGATGGGGCTCTTCATCATTTCGCGATACTCGTCGTGCATAGGCAGGCGCCAGACGCGCTCGCCTGAGGCTGCGGCAGCGGCTTCGACCTTTGTGCGGAGCGCGTCGTCATCACAGAACATGCCGGCGAAGGTGCTGCCAAGGGCAGTGATGACGCCGCCCGTGAGCGTTGCGAGGTCGATGATCATGGCGGGGTCGTCTTTGTCGCAGGTGTAGCAGAGCGCGTCGGCGAGGACGAGGCGGCCTTCGGCGTCGGTGTTGGTGACTTCGACGGTGACGCCGTTGCGATACGTGAGGACGTCATCGGGGCGGTAGGCTTCGTCGCTGATGGCGTTTTCAGCGCTGACGAGATAGGCAATGACTCGCTTCTTGGGCTTGATGGCGGTGGCGATGGCGTGCATCGCGCCAAGGACTGCGCAGCCGCCGTCTTTGTCGCGCTTCATGCCGACCATGGAGTTATTGATTTTCAGCGAGAGGCCGCCCGAGTCGTAGGTCATGGTCTTGCCGACGAGGACGACGGGCTTTGAGTCTTTCTTGACACCTTCAGGCGAGTATTCGAGGCGAATCATGCAGGGCGCGTTCTCGCTGGCCTTGCCGACGTTGATCAGGCCTTCGCACTTGTCCTTGACGAGGTCGTCGCCCTTCCACACTTTGAACGAGAGCTTGCACTGCTTCGCGAGTTTCTGGGCTTGCTCGGCCATCCAGAAGGGCGTTGCGATGTTGGGCGGAGTTTGGCTGAGGGTGCGGGTGATGTTCGCGGAAGTTGCGAGGGAGAGGCCGCGCTGAAGGCCTTGTGAGAAGCGGGCGTTGCTCGCCCCGAGTTTCAACGCTTGGCGGTCTTGCTTTTTAGTTGCCTTGCCGCGGAACTCTTCGCAGACCCATGCGAGGAGACCGAAAGCTTCGCCGATGGCGCTGCCGGAATCGACGAGGTCGATCTTTGGGGTGTCGGATTTACTCTTGGATGACTTCGCGGGTGCGGCGGCGCCTTCGCTCGTGATGGCGGAAGCGAGTTCGATTTGCGCGGACTTTGCTTTGATCGCGGCGAGGCGGCGTGCGACGGCAGCACCGGCGCTGCGGAGCACGCAGGACGCGGAAGAGGCAGAAAACTTCGCGCGTTCGCCAAGGCCCACAACGATTACTCGCTTGAAGTCGTTCCCGGGTGCAACGAGGGATTCGCTGATGCTGCCGATATCGCCTGTGTTTTCCGAGAGACTCGCGGCGATTGCGCCAGCGCCCCCGATGGCCTTGTCAATCTTTGCGGACTTGGCGTCGAGAGGCTCATCCTTGAAGCGTGCGAGGACGAGGATGTCGGCGGAGGTGAATGAAGGCGCGATCTCGACGGATGCGAACATGAGCGTGGTCCTTTTGTAATCCTGTCTGAACTGGCGTGAAAAGAAGTCTTTTCGGGCGATTACCGCGAATTGCAACGGTACGCAGGCAAGTGACGCGACATGGAGCGTCGTCGCGACGCCGCTGCATGTTGTGCTATTGCAATGCGGTGAGTTTGTTACAAACAAGCTGTCCCGAAGGCAGATTCACACAAAGAGACAAAGAGCACAAAGGAGAAACCGGTTTGACGCGAGCGGGCATCATGTCGGAGGGAAGTGCAGCGAACTGAGACTCAGGATTTGAGATTGGCGCTACTTGCCCATGACGTAACTGATTTTCAGGAAGCCCGCGTCCTTCGCAACTTGCACGGCGGCGGCGATGGCTTCGACCGGGACATCCGAGGCGGGCTTCACGATGATGCCGGATTCTTTGGGCAAGACTTTGAGCAAGCCTTCAAGCGATGCGCGGGTGCTGATGGTGCGCTGGCCGATGCTGTAGGTTGCACGACCGTTGCTCATGGTGACAGCAAGGACCTGGGGCTGCATTCGGGCAGCACCCGAGCCGCCCGTGCCGGCAGTGGCGAGGGCGGTTGAGAGTTCGGATTCCTGGCCTGCCGCGCTGCCGGCGATCATGAAGTAGAAGAGCAGGAAGAGGACGACGTCGATGAGCGCAACGAGGGGGAGCCTGACTTTTTCAGGATCGAAGCGGGAGGATCGGCGGCGCTGCATTCGCATGGGGGGACTTAGAACTGAAAACTGATAGCTGCAATGTTGAGGATGCGGGGGTTGCTGGTGGGTCGGAAGAAAGCCCTCCCTGACGGTCGGGCTACATGCTACACGTCGGGGCTTGTGGCGAGTTTCCAGCGTTGGATGCCGACGGCTCGCAGTGTTGCGGCGATTTTGTTGAGGCTGCCGGCTTTGCAGTTGCGGTCGGCGCGGACGATGATGTCGATAGCCGCTGCGCCGCCGTTTGCTTTGGCGGCTTCCTTGGCAACGAGCTGCGCGAGGGATCGATCATCGTGCGTCACGCCTTCAATCATAACGCCGCCATCGCGGTCGATTTCGAGGACGATGGCGAGCGGCGGCTTTTCGATGGCCGCGACACCTTTTTCCTTGGGCAGGTCCATCGCGCGGAGGTTGCTCTTTGAGAATTGCGACGTGAGGGTGAAGAAGATGATGAGCAGGAGAACAACGTCGATCATCGGTGTGAGATCGAAGGTGGCTTCGCGGGTATGTTCTGCTCGGGTGACGATCATGGAGTCGGTGGTGAATCGCTTTTAGCACAGAGAGACGAGCTTACTGCGCAACACCCCTCGGTTGCACAAGCGGCAGCGGTGCGTTGCTCGGTGCGGCGACAGGGGAAATCGGGGCGATTGACGGCCTTGGAGCGGGGCGCGCGGCGGGAGCGGCGCGGCCCGAGACATCGGCGGCGATGCGTTCGAGCACAACGCCGACGCGCTGCATAAGGCGATCAATGCGCCGGCGGAAGAGGCTGAACGCGACAGTGCAGGGAATGGCGACGCCCAGGCCTTGCGCGGTATTGACGAGGGCCATCGACATGAAGGTCGCGAGTTCGTTGGAGCGGGCGGCGCCTTCGAGCTTGCCGATGGTGGCAAAGGCACCGATCATGCCGAAGACTGTGCCCAGCAGTCCAAGCATCGGTCCAACGGCGGCGATGATGCCGATACCGTCGTTGGTGCGATGGACTTCGTCGGCCTCGGCCTGAGAGGCTTCTTCAAGGGCCGAGCGAAACTCCATCATGCCCAATGGCGAGCGAGTGCAGCGCGTCAACGCCGAACCGACGACTCGCGTCAGGAATGACGCGTTCTCGGGATTCTTGCAGAGCATTTCGGCTTCGCCAAAGGAGCCGTTTGCGAGGAGTTGCTCGAGGCGAGAGAGCGAGTCTGCTGGCACGAGACGCTCATAGCGAATCGTGAGCAGGTTGTGGATGATCATGGCCAATGCCGCGACCGACAACCCGATGAGCACATATCCCAGCAGGCCGCCGTGCTGGATGTAATTCCAGAGCGACATTGCGGAGTCCGCCGCTGCGGGGGGAGTGGCGGGCGTGTTTGTTGCAGTCGAGGGCGGTGTTGTGGTGCCCTGCTGAGCGAGCAGCACGAAGCCGCTCCAAAGGTGATTCATGCAATCCCTTTCGCATCTACCCAAGCGTGTGTTTCAGTTTGAGTGTATCGACCGGTGCCTATTTGGTTGCTCAAAAACTCGTGGTCGCTCAAGAAAAGGCGGGTTTTGGGCGGGTAGTGGCGTACTTCCAGGGCTTGCGGGCACCCACAGTGCGGCTCACAA
>CAZEZV010000333.1:0-4049 GCA_964516725.1 uncultured Phycisphaeraceae bacterium | reverse complement strand
CATTTCGACGATTCGACGGTCGTCGATGGGCTGCACGAACCCGTTTGCTTGCGGTGCAAAGTCGATGTAGGCTTGCGGCTCGAGCGCGCCCAGCGCTTCGTCGGGCCACTTCTTGGGCGAAGGAAACTTCGCGAGCTGCTCCCGGCGATACTTCAGCTCGCGCAGAGTGGTCACGAAACGCAGATTGAGTTCGGCACACTTCCAGCCAAAGGAGTCGTCTGGTCCGGCATCGACCAGCCAGCCTATCTCGCGTTGCATCGATGGCACGGACGCGAGGGGGCGAGTTGGTACGTTGTACATTTCGCGGTCGAGTTGCAGCGTGCTTTCGAGGCTGCGCAAGTCGGCATCTTGAAAGATGCCTCGCTCGATGAAGGGCAGCGTGATCCACTGTCGACGCACTTGTACGCGGCACTGCTTTGGGTTTTCGTCGCATCGATCCATGAACAGGTCCTTTGGATCGTCCATGCGTTCGATCGCTGCGGGATCGGCGCAGCAATAGGAGGGATTCAGTTCATTCTTGGGTTCGCGGCTGGTCAGTCGAAACCGGATCGACACGAGCCACTCCTGCGACTTGCCGACTTGCGCGAGCGGGTGAGGCTGCCACTCGGACGGCTTCAAGAACTCGCCGGGCTCTGGTTCGAGAATGACTTGGCCGGACGCGACGTGCGAGATGAGTGCTATGGCGGCGAAAAGACTGGTGGTTTTCATGGGGCGCTCGGGCGATGGAGGGAGCGGCGTGTGCCGGGGTTGGGGGCCTGGGTGGGCGAGGCGGACGCAATGGTCGCGCGGGGTTCACTCTTCTATACCGACACGACCACTTCTGGTTCCCATACACTGTCGGACTATGGCAAAGCGTGCGAAAACGGCGGTTGTGGCAAGCAAAGGTGGGCTCAAGGTGAAGGAACGCTCATCGCGTTTGGCGGCTGTGCGGGAAAGCAAGCCTGTGATGGAGGCAAGGGTGGCCTCTGCGACGCGTGTCGAAAAGGACACGATGGGCGAGATGACGGTGCCTGCGGACGTGCTGTATGGCGCGAGCACGCAGCGGGCGGTGATGAACTTTCCGGTGTCGGGGCGGCATGTGCCCGAGGGCGTGTTGAAGGCGTACGCGATTTTGAAAGCCGCGTGCGCGCGGACGAACTTGAAGCTTGGGCGGTTGTCCAAAGAACGCTGCGATGCGATCAGTGAGGCGTGCCGAGAGATTGAGGACGGGTTGACGTCGTTCGGCGGGCTGGGCAAGCACTTTCCGGTAGACATCTATCAAACCGGCAGCGGCACATCGACCAACATGAACGCGAACGAGGTGATCGCGAACATCGTGTGCTTGCGTCGTCATGCTCCCATCGGCAGCAGCAAGGACAAGGCGTACATCAGTGCGGGTGGCGTTCATCCCAACGACCATGTCAACATGGGTCAGTCCAGCAACGACACGTTCCCGACTGCGATGCACATCGCCGCGGCGTTGATGATGAAAAATGAGCTCCTGCCCGCACTGGACGAGATGGGCGCGATGCTCGAAGGGAAAGCCAAGGCATGGGACAAGATCGTGAAGATCGGGCGCACGCACCTTCAGGACGCAACGCCGATCCGCCTGGGCCAGGAATTCAGCGGGTATGCGAGTCAGGTTCGCCACGCGCAGGAACGCGTGCATCGCGCGTTGCACACATTGGGCGAACTCGCAATCGGCGGGACAGCCGTGGGCACGGGCATCAACTGTCACGAAGAATTTGGCTCGCGCGTCGCGGCGGAACTCACGAAGACGACGGGCGTTCACTTCCGCGAGGCGATGAACCACTTTGAAGCCCAGCACGCGAAGGACGCGTACGTCGAAGCCAGCGGAGTGATGAAGACGATCGCCGTGAGTTTGTCAAAGATTGCCAATGACATTCGCATCATGGGCATGGGGCCGCGTTGCGGGATTGGGGAGTTAGTGTTGCCAGCGGTGCAGCCGGGTTCGAGCATCATGCCGGGCAAGGTGAATCCGGTGATCTGCGAGAGCCTTGTGATGGTGTGCTGCCAGGTGATCGGCAACGACGCGGCGGTCACGTGCGGCGGCTTGGGCGGCGTGGGCAGCTTGCTTGATCTCAACGTTGCGATGCCGATGATGGCTCACAACCTGCTCGACAGCATTCACCTGACGAGCAACGCGTGCCGGATGTTCTGTCAGAACTTGCTCAAGGACTTGGTGCCGGATGAGGCGCGGTGCAAGAGCCTCATTGAAGGTTCGCTGGCGATGTGCACGAGCCTCGTGCCTGTCATTGGCTATGACGCGAGCGCGGCGCTGGCGAAGCAGGCGTTCAAGGAAGGCAAGACGGTGCGGCAGTTGGCGTATGAGGTTGTGGTCGGGACGAAGGATGTGAACGGGAAGAAAATCGAACGCAAGGACATCGATGAATATCTCAATCCGTGGAGCATGACGCTGCCGGGCGGGGAGGGGAGCGCTGGGGGGTAAACATGAGTCGCGACGTACCAGGTGCGAGTTTATGGTTGCTGCGAGATCGCATCGTTCCACCAAATGAGGAACGTTTGCGAGAGATACTGCTTGATGCGCGCGGTGTACCCCATGAAGAGCGCCACAGGTTCCCGATCGGGTACTTTGGCAAACGCCCAAACGGCTTTGACTTTGCCGTGTTAGGCAGTTCGCTTGACTTGCACGTGCATTCAGTCGGTTCGCTGTATGACACGCCTGAAGTGCAAGTAATGAGATCCGACACACACAGACTGAGTCGGGGCACTGTCGCAGAGATGTTGTCACAAGTGTGTCAAGTCTGGATGTGCGAGGAAATGCCGCACCTTTTCGGTCACGGGACAAACCTCGAAGCGACACAGCGTGTGTGCAAGGTGATCGCGTCATTGCTGGATGAGTCATGTCTTGCGATTTACGATTATGCCCGAAGCAAACTGATCGAGGTGACACCAGAGACAGCGGTTGCGCTTCGCTCTAACGATTTTGTGCACGCGATTGAGAATGGGATTCAACTTCGCGAACGGGACCAAATGGGTGAATAAATCGACTGGTATTCTCCGGCCGTTTGACCCGGTGCTTGCGCACGTCGGTTCTTGTTCGTTGAGCGAGCGTGGATATCACTTTGTGATGGCAACTGTGATTGAGCCAACTCCCGCGCTGTTTGACTTCTGCCGTCGCTGGCACGTCCGCGAGTTGTCGCTCTTTGGCTCTGCCCTGCGCAGCGATTATGGGCCAAAGAGTGACGTTGACTTGTTGGTCGAGTTCGTGCCCGATGCGCCGGTGTCGCTCTGGGATTGGGGGCCGATGCTCGAAGAACCGCGAGCCATCTTCGGCCGCAAGGGGGACGCCGGGCCTACGGGTGCTTCACAAACGCCGCGATGCGGGTTGCGTGCTGAGAGTTGGGTTTCCACGCGACCATGTTCGCGTGCGGTTTGTTGGGTGTCGTGGTGACTGGTGTGACGGTGAGGTTGTAGTTGCCGAGGCCAGACTTGGCGAGGTCGAGTTCGCCGGTTTTGTAGCCGCGGCTCCAGAAGAATTCCAGGAGTGCCTTTGCGCTGCCGCCGGCGTTTTTGAGATATGCATCGTCGGCTTCGAAGAGCACGGCGGGCTTGACAGTGTCGAAGAAGTTGGTGAGGCCAGAGAGGGCGTGGATTTCGTAGCCTTCGACGTCGATTTTGAGGGTGACGGGGCGCGGCGAGAACTTGTGTGCTGCAATAAAGTCGCTCAGGACATTGTCACCCACTTTGACTTGCACGGTGGCTTGCTGGGTGACGTTTTGTTGTTCACGTTGGTCGAGGGCGCGGAGGGTGCCGCAGCCGCAGGCGTTGTCGACGACGCTCAGTTGCATCTCGGCTTCTTGTTCAGCGAGCGCGAAGTCGTGAATCGTGACCCAACTCAGTTTGTTTTCGCGCACATGAGTGCGGAGGCGCTCGACGACGACAGGGTTTGGCTCGAAGGAGATGACCCGGCCTTTGTCGCCTACGACTGATGCACCGAGCAGGGTCATGAGGCCGATATTGGCGCCGATGTCTATCAGCGTCTCGTCGGGCGCGAGATGGGTGCGCAGCGCGAGCTGCGAAGGCAG
>CAZEZV010000332.1:0-4084 GCA_964516725.1 uncultured Phycisphaeraceae bacterium | reverse complement strand
GTGAATGCGCACTTGCGTCACACTTCAACTCAGTTGAACACCGCCCGCTCCAAACCGCGGACCTTCGCGACTTCCGTCATCGCCAAGCCCACGTTTGTCCCAACACTCGCACCCGGCGGCACATTCGCCGGCATGTTCGAAGAGTTGTTGGACGGATTCATACCGCCGTTGGCAAGGGCGTCGGCCGCTGCTTCGACGGCGGCCAATGCTTCCTTGTTGCCAAGGAAGTGTGCTTCGAGCTGGAGACGGATTTTCTCCATCGCCTTGTTCTGAATCTGACGCACGCGCTCCTTCGTGACGCCGATGATCTGGCCCACCTGCTCCAGAGTCATGGGCTTCTCAAGGTCGCCGCTCTCGAGACCGAAGCGGTGCTCGATGACGGTGCGTTCAACGTCCGACAGATCCGCACGGTTGTCCATGACGATCCGACGGACTTCTTCAGCCGCGTCCTTCTCGAACGCGGTGCGTTTGACCTCGAGGAAGTTGGACTTCTCGAGCTTGGGATCAAAGTCGGTTGGGAAGCGCTGGCGATACTTGCTGAGCTTCATGCCCTGGCGGCTGAAGGCCTTCAAGATCGCTCGGCACGCGTACGTGCTGAACTTATAGCCACGGCCCGCGTCGAACTTGTCGACGGCGCGGAGCAGAGCCATATTGCCTTCGCTGACAAGGTCAGCAAAGTCCACTTCGCTCATGCGCGTGCGCTTGGCCATCGCGAGCACCAACGCGAGGTTGGTTTCCGCGATCTGCTCGCGAATCTGGTCGCTCTTGCGGAACCACTTGAGGATGGCGTCCGCCTGCTCGGGCGTGGGCTGGCGGCTTTCGCTCTTCCACACTTCCTGCTGGATCTTCCAGATCACATGACGCGCGTAGTTGAACTGATGGAACAACACCTTTTCCTGTGCGCCCGTCAGAATCACCTGCTGCGCACTCTTCACGGTGCGACCGCGCGCGGCGGACAAGTCGTCCATCACGGGGTGATACCACGTGGTGTCGGGCTTGGGCACATCGGGCGCGTCGTCATAAATCTTGTTTTCCGCGTCGTCTTCTTCGAAGGCGGGGCTGGGGATGTAGTCCTGCTCGCACGACATGATCTGCGTGAGTAGACGCTCGTCCTCCAGCGAGAACCGACGCTTCACTGAAGACTTCGCCCGAGCCGCGGGCACTTCAACCGCAGTCTGCGCACCGGCCACCTTCGTCCGACGACGAACCTGCTCGAGGGGACCGACTTTTTTGGTAGTACTCTGACGCATCTAAACTTCCTTGCCGGCCTTGGCTGGTTGAGACGATCTCGTATCAGTGAGACTCGCCCGGGAATTCAAACTTCGCTCTAGTTGCCTTTCGCGCTGCCAAACTCCCTTTCATGAAATCTGTAGAACCCTGAAGCCCCTGTTGAACCTGTCGTCCAGCCTTCCCTACTCGTGGGTCGGCCTAGTGCCAACTCTTTACACACCACAGGGATGCACCAAACGACGAATCGTGACATGATTCACACTGTGCAAACTCTGCGAACATTCCAATCCGAAAACCGTTCTTTTCAGAACTGAATTCCAAGTCTTACAAGTTTTTCCAATCTTTCCTACGTTCCGCTTGCCCCCGATGTGCGTTGCTGCCTACACTTGTTCGGTTCGTGTTCAGGTTCTTGAATCTAGGCCGCAAAAAACCCACTCGGTATTGGCCGAGTCACCCAGACTCTTGCACCTAATTCGCGATTTCGAACTTCGTCGCGTCAGCTTGTCACAACGAACGACCCCGGCGAAACACCCTAAGTCGCTACGCAATAAGCCATAGCGCGCCGGGCAATCACCATATACGCACCAACCGCCCGATGGTTTCCCACAGGGGGGCTTCTGTTTCGGATTCGTGCCTTCCTGGCGTCCCAAAGGCGGCATCATGCCACCCCACAAGGTCAAAATTCTATCGAACACACCGCTTTGATGGGACACCTTCACCAGATGAACACCGGAAGCCGTCCCAAAACCCTACAAAACGCCGCGCTCGACCAGACTGGTCCCAGCATACCTGATATTTAAGACTTTGCCAAGAGGGAACAGTCCCTCAATTGCAGATTCGGGAATTTTTCCACAGAAAGCACACATTCGATAACCCATTCGTCACGCTTTGGGGCACCCACTCGGCAAAATTAAGACCATTCCCGCCGATTCTGCCGCAATGCCCACCCCCTTGGCGCGGGTACCCTCGCTCAAGTTATTCATCACAATCGAAACCGCACCCCGGAGTTCACCATGCTCAGTCTCCCCACCCTCCCATACTCGCCCGAAGCCCTCGAACCCCATATCGATAGCCAGACGATGCAGATTCACCATGGCAAGCATCACAACGCCTACGTGACCAATGGCAACAAAGCCCTCGAAGGCACGAAGTTCGCCGACATGGACCCCACGGCGATCATCCAAAGCCTCGCTGACGTCCCCGACGACAAGCGCGGCCCGGCTCGCAACAACGTGGGCGGACACGTCAATCACTCCATGTTCTGGCAGCTGCTTGCCCCGGCTGGCAAAGGTGGCGGCGGCGCGCCGACAGGACCACTCGCCAGCGCGATCAACGAAGCGTTCGGATCATTCGACGCGTTCAAAGAGAAGTTTGCCGCTGCTGCAACTGGTCGCTTCGGTAGCGGCTGGGCGTGGCTGGTCGTCAACGCACACAAGAAATTGGAAATCGTCAGCACCGCAAACCAAGACAACCCGCTGATGGGCAAGGCCATCGCCGGCTGCGAAGGCACACCCGTCCTTGGCCTCGATGTCTGGGAACACGCCTATTACTTGAAGTACCAAAACCGCCGCCCCGACTACATCACGGCGTTCTGGAATGTGGTACACTGGGCGAAGGTCAACGAGCTGTATTCGCAGGCACTGGCTGGTCGTGGTGCCAAGTAAACAGACCTAATTGCAAAAACTTGAGCAACCAAACTAAGCGAAAAGCACAGGCATTGCCTGTGCTTTTTGAATTTCATTCTGCCACTTGTGCGTCATGCAGCCCCGGCGCTTCGCATACATCTTGCAATTCGTGTCGCATGCTCGCGACAGGCATAACACACTTCTTCTTGTGACTTTGCGTGCCCAAACTCTATCACCACGATGAACTTTTGAGACGCGGGTCAAATCGATTCTCCTTGAACATCGCAAACAGCGCTTCTTCGCCGTACTTCTCGAAACCAGCCTTCGGCACACAGAAACCGTCCGAGCAGCCTTGCTTCTCGTCGTACATGTCGAACTCGACTCTGCGGCCAACGCGCTCGAGGCAATAGCCGTGCGTAACTATCTTCAACCTCCAACGGGCAACCTCTCGCACCTCTGCGTTCGGATCGCTTATCGCGAGTTGTCTTAATTTGTCCGCAAGTTCCGGGTCCTTCCCATAGCAGTCAGCTTCGCACGCCCAGAGCCGAACTCGAGCCGATTTGTCCGAAAGACCCAGCATCACAATCTGCTTCTTCACGTTCGGACGCCTGGATATCCTAAAAAATCTCATCATCCATCCCCGAGCCGCCGCGTTTCCTGCGTGATACACGGCGAGCGAGTAATCGAGAGGGTTCGGATGTTCCTTCAGTACGCGATTGAGAACCCCGAACGCCCATATCGGTACGACACTCCCGCCGCTGTTGAGCGCGTCGGCGAACAGTTCGATATCCGGAAGCGGTCCCTTGTCCTCAACGTACGCGACCGCTGCATCCATCAACTTCTTCGCGGCTCGCTTAGCCTTCGGGCTTTTCGCGTATTCCCATTCTTCTTCGAATCTGAAGAGTTTGAACTGACCAGACATGTTGCTCTCCGCACTGTTTGAAAAGTGAGGTCCCCGTGATCGCGAAAGTCGCGAGCTGCTTCCTTCGATGATAAGCGAGATCAAGTCGCTGCTTTGCCGCTACGCTCGCCATTCCACCTACGCCCCAGGTACTTCGCGATATGCACCAGGCCCACGAGTACCGGCACTTCCACCAGCGGCCCGACCACCGCGGCGAACGCAGTATCTGACGCGATCCCAAACACCGAAATCGCCACCGCAATTGCAAGCTCAAAGTTGTTGCCGCTCGCAGTGAAAGCGAGCGTCGTCGCGTGCTCGTAATCCGCAC
>CAZEZV010000331.1:0-4175 GCA_964516725.1 uncultured Phycisphaeraceae bacterium | reverse complement strand
TGTCCGCCCGCGCCGTTGTTGCCGCGGAAGACGACCGGGCAGCCCCACTGGCCGCCGGACATGTAGAGCATCTTGGGGACGTTGTTGAGGATCTGGTCCGCCGCGACCAGCGAGAACGACCAACTCATGAATTCGATGATGGGCTTGAGACCGTACATCGCCGCGCCGACGGCGAGGCCGGCGAATCCGTTTTCGGAAATCGGCGAGTCGATGATGCGCTTGGGACCAAACTCTTCGAGCATGCCCTGGGAGATTTTGTACGCGCCGCTGTACTGCGCGACTTCCTCGCCCATCAGGAACAGCCGCATATCGCGACGCATTTCTTCGCTCATCGCTTCGCGCAGCGCCTCGCGGAACTGGATCACTCGATCGCCCTCGCGCGAGGGCAGGGGGTTGCTGAAAAGGTCGGCTTCGGGGAGCGATGGTGGGTATTCAAGCACTGCCATATGGATGAAACTCGTCGTTCAAGTCGGCCCGATCCAGCCGTTCCCGCGATCTGTCACAAAACAGTCCGCAAAACGCGTTGTTCGGGTTCGGTTTGGAGTGTCGGACAGGAATGTTAGGAGCAGAATGTGCCGCACGTGGCGAAACTTTGTTCGGCCCACGAGCGAGCGACAACCGGCACTTGAAGTCACAAGGCCGGGAAGCGGCAAGTTTGTCAAACCCAGTTTCGCATCGTGCAGAACTACCGACGCTTGCGTCGGATCGCGAACATGCCCGCAGCCACAACGATCAGGGGCATGCCTGGAGTGGGAACGGTCACGCCCAAAAACTGCTGATCGGCGCTGCTGAACATAGCTCCGGCCATGAGCAGCGGGCTCAATTGAGCGCCGGCGCAGTTTTTAAAGTCGATGACGGTTGCGTTTGGATGAAGCAGCGACCGTGCGCCGTTGTCAAGGTCTTCAAAGAGCTTCTGAAAGGTGAGGTTGGTGAGGATTGGGTCGTTGTTGCTTGTGCCGTTGGCCGCGTTTGTCAGCAAACCAAGGTCAACTCCGTCGATCGACGCCGAGATGCCGTTGATGTTGGGCACCTTGAACATGACTTCCGCCACATTGACACGGGCAGGTCCGCCCGGTCCTCCGGGCGTGCCGATGCTGCCGCCCTGGCGAGGCTCGAGCATGCCGTTTTGCTGATTCGTGGAGCGGACGAAGTTGTTGGCGTCGGGAATGATGTAGCGGACGTCATCGTTCTGGCCGTCGTTGTCCCAGTCGCCGATGATGCCCTGATTGATCACATTGCTGTGCCCGCCGTGCCCCGTGTTGTACACAAACAAGCTGTCATTCGCGGTGGGCGTGTGAAAGTCGTTGGGTCCCGGGCCTGTGATGAAGTGTCTGCCCGCGAGCGCGTCCTGCCAGTCTTGGCGCGTGTTGCCGTGGACGCGAACGCCCGGAATCGACGGAATGAACATCGGCTCCCCGGGATCGATCGGCAACTGCTGCGATGTCACGGGATCCGCCGGGTTCAAGGCGTTGGGCGTGAGCACAGTGATTCGGTTTGTTGGCACACCAGAATGGACCAGCGTGCGATACATGCGCTGCAGGTTCGCCTGATGGCGCAGGTCCGCCTGATCCCACAAAACCAGCACCGCGAATCGCTGCCCGATCGGCGTTGCCGGTTGATTCAAGCGCCGAAGTCCGGCACCAGCATTCGTCGCCGCGTACGCGGGATTGGACGAAGCGACGCCGAGTCCTGCGACCATCGACGAGCTCGGGTCGCCGTTGATGGCCGGAGGCGTTCCGCCGGGCCCGGCCGCCGCGCCCGCTGCCCCGATCAGGAAGTGCGTGTCCATGCCGCCAAGCGGATAGTGATACGCGCTCTCGCGGTATGCGCGCGTGAAGTTGTCAAAGACTTGTGGATTGGCATCCAGGTCCTGCACGGTGTACGCGACCTGATTCCACTGCGACGCCGACGCGAACGTGTACGACTTCTGGCCTTGCAAGCGCGCGACCATGTCGTTTCGGAATCCGCCCGCGAAGCACTGGTTCATCATGACGTCCACCGCGCCCCAGCCCGAGTTTCGCAGGGCGAGCGTGTAGTCCACGCCCGGGCGATTGAGGTCATCGCGATCAACCGCGACAATCCTGCCCGCTCCGTCGCGCACGTACGACTTGTGCTGTGCCGGTTCGGCAACCGCGGGCTGTGGCCCGGCATTGAAAATGACCTGCGCGTGAGTCAAACTCGTGCAACAGCACAGCACGCTGGCGGTTGCGCCAAGGACAGTCATGGAGTTGTGGGTCGACACGGCGCGACTCGCAGAGTGTTTCGTCTTGTGCATGATGGCTCTCCTCACGGCCCCGTGTCCGGGACTCGTGCGAACAGAATAGCCGATTTCACATTCTGTCGCACGGAGTTTTTTACAAGCCGCGACATTTTCACATGCTCTTCGCGAGCAAAAATCATCAGAGAAAGTGCTCGGATTCGCGCATGTTAGAATTGTGTCCGGTACGTCGTGGCAGTGACAAGCTGTGCAGGAAGGTGCTTCATTGGTTCAGCAAGTCGCCAGCACTGGGCAAAGAGCCTGCACACAATGACTTGTGAATCAGACTGTTCTCGATCGCACGATGCTGAACCTCGCCGCACGCCTCGCGCTGCGCGGGCAGGGGCACGTTGAGCCGAACCCGATGGTGGGCTGCGTGCTGGTGCGCGAGGGCAAAGTCATCGCGATGGGCCATCATCGGAGGTTTGGTGACTTGCACGCTGAAGCCGACGCGCTGGCATCTGCGAAAGCGAAGGGCATCGATGTTCGCGGCTGCGGCGCGTATGTCACGCTCGAACCATGTTCGCATCATGGCAAGCAGCCACCGTGTACCGACGCGCTGATTGCTGCGGGCGTTCGTGAAGTTGTCTTTGCGCGCAACGACCCGCACCCACTTGCGTCGTGCGGCGCAGCGTTGCTGCGAGCGGCGGGGATAGAAGCTCGCTTGTGTGAAGCAAGCCCGCTGGCGATCAGCGTGAGCGATGCATTCGTGAAGCGCGTCACAACCGGGCTTCCCTGGGTGATCGCAAAGTGGGCGCAGACCATCGACGGCCGCGTCGCGACGCGAACCGGCGAGAGCAAGTGGATTTCGGGCGAGTGGGCGAGGCGGCGCGTGCATCAACTGCGAGGGCGGGTCGATGCGATCCTCACGGGCATCGGGACTGTCGTGACTGATGATCCGCTGCTCACGGCGCGCATCGGTCGCTCGCCGCGTCGAGTCGCGACGAGAGTGGTCGCTGACTCGGACTTGTCTTTGCCGCTTGACTCGCGGCTAGCAACGACAGCCCGCGACGTTCCCACGCTTCTCGCTGTGGAGCGCAGCATGGCGACGACGATGTATCATGCGAAGAAACGCGCGGCGTGTGATCAACTCGGCATCACGATCATGCCGATCGCGGATCAGGGACCGGGCAATGGCCTGGACTTGTCGGAGTTGCTGCGCACGCTGCATACGCAGCACGGCGTGTCAACCGTGATGGTTGAAGCCGGCCCGGGCTTGCTGGGTTCGCTGTTTGATGAAAACCTGATCGACGAAGCAATCGTCTACATCGCGCCGCTGATGCTGGGCGATGAGCAGGCCAAGAGCGTTGCGATTGGCCGAGTCGCCGAGAAACTCAGCAACGCGCGGCGGTTCAAGTTGTACCGAAGCAAGAACCTTGGGGGCGATGTTGAACTGACGTATCGCAAGCCGCCGCTTGGGCCGTTTGGGTGAGATGGTGATGAAGATTGACAGCGGCCGCGCGACCGACTACGGCTTTGCGTCGTCGGTGGCATGAAGCATCACTTTGCGCCGCCCATCACCGCCGCCATCAACGCGTTCTGCGCGTGCATCCGATTCTCCGCCTGGTCGTACACGATGCTTGCGTCGCTATCGATGACTTCATCGGTGACTTCAACGCCTCGCCGCGCGGGCAGGCAGTGCATGAACTTTGAAGTGCCCCACGCTGGTGGCAAACCTTTGCTCGCCTTTGCCATCAGTGCGGCGTTGACCTGATACTCCGCGAACACGCGAAGGCGTTTGCCTTCTTCGTCGGCTTGGCCCATGCTGACCCACACATCGGTGTACACGGCGTGATGATTTTCAACGGCGGACAACTTCGTCGTGATATCAATCGAACCACTATTGGCTTTCGCGAGTTCCTCACACTCGCGCACAACCGCTCCGTCCGGCGCGTAGCCCTTGGGCGTAATCACAGTG
>CAZEZV010000330.1:0-4188 GCA_964516725.1 uncultured Phycisphaeraceae bacterium | reverse complement strand
TTGGCAACCTCAGTCATGGTCCAACCGGTCTCAGCCGCTGCCTCCGCGTCGGTGGGCGCTCGCCCTAGTTGCAGCATGAGGCGATTTTGCGCAGCTTCGTACGCCGCGATGCGCTTGCGAGTGTCGTGGCGCAGTTTGCCACGCAGCGAGTTGCTCGCAAACAGGGCTGTCATCGCGTGGCGGATGTGGCGGAACGCGAACGTGCTGAGGCGGCAACCGGATTCAGGATCGAACCGATCCACGGCACGGATCAGGCCCACATTGCCTTCTGCGACCAGTTCTTCCAGCGGAATGCCGCGATGATTGAGGCCCTTGGCGATGGCGACCACAAGGCGGACGTTTGCGGAGATGAGCCTATCACGCGCGCCTGAGTCGGCGTGTTCACACCAGGCCTTTGCAAGCAGGTGTTCTTCGTCCGCGCTCAGTCGATCGAGCTCGCCAATGGTTGAAAGGAATGCTTCGGTGACGAGCATCTTGCGACGCGGCTTTTTCTTCATCTCTTGCTTTGGCTGAGTCAGGCGAGCACTTTGGTGCTGATCATCTGATTGAGCCGCCTGTTCGCTGCGAGAAGTGTTTTCGATGTTTCGGAATGTCATGGCGTCTCCTTTTTCGTAGTCTGACCCGCGCTGGGGTCGGCATCAAGTGAGACAGAACTCGTACTTGTGCGATGTCATCTTCGCATGGGTTTCTGTGGGCACGCTGAAGCGACTGTGAATGTGAATTCATCAGGAGTGAGGTGCGGGTAAGTCTTGATTCACACACGACTTATCGCGTACGCAAATTTCGGCATCATGTGCACAATGTGCGACATTTTTCGCCCGCGTGGTGCTTCCACGGCGTGCTGTGGTTCGCACAAGGGAGAAACGATTATGCGGAAAGTGAGCGGCGCATCATGGTGTTACGACGTGACGGCGGCGATGTTCATGTGCCTTGCGTGCGTGCTTGCGCTGCTTACAGGATGCGCGAGCCGCTCCGGGATTCAAGCGCCACGCGACCGCGTCGGGGCACTTCCGTTTCCGGGCTTGTTCTCCCTGTACGCTGCGGTAAATCCGAGTCGCGTTGCTCCGCACCAGTATCGAGCGTGGACCGCAAGGCCATTTGAATCTGAAGGTGATCGCGGGATTGTGTTTACTCAGCGCGCCGGGTTTCTTGACATGGCTCATGTCAGGCTCGCGATGGACTGGTCGTGGTACATTGCGCAAGTCATCCAGAGTGAAGCCGACAAAGCCTCAGTCAATCTCAAGCAAGGCGAGATGTTGCAGGACTTTGAAGTGTCGATTGCCTATCACGACAGCACGATGCAGCTTCGTGTCAAGGCGTCGGAGTATTCGAGGCAGTACGCTGCAACGCTCGCGACAGCAGCGGCGTACAGACTTCTCACATGGCACGAAGTCGCGACGTGGTATGGCTATCGAACAGTTCCGTTCGTCTCGGAACGGCGGTCGTCGTTTACCGTTGATGATTCCATGTCCCATGTTGTTGGAATCGATCTGGGGCACCAGCTGATTCACCTGACGAGTGATCGAGCAACATACGACCGACTCGCCGGCGAGTTGCTCACGCAGAAACTTGCTGAACTGGGCGCGGCCGATGAGGCAACGACAACGCGGATGTGTAATGCGGTTGAGGGAACGTGGTGGGAAGGTGTCGAAGCTCGGCTCATCGACGCCAACGCGGGGTTGGGGAGCCAACACAAGCGACCGTTGTTGCCGGCGGCCAACAGGCTTGAGTCGTTCGAGCTCGGCACGCCCCAAGCGAAGGCGGACGCCGCTCTCGCTGGCGCGTCGCCCTGGTACTCGATCCGAGTCTGCGGTGCGACCGCGAACAACGTTCGGCGTGTCCTGCGTCGCGATTGCATCGAATCGGACGAGGACTTTGCGTTGTTGATCGACGACGTGACGCGGCAGATGGCCACCGCGAGGAGTGGTATCACCATTGTCACCGATGAGTCGGTTGCAAGGCGCGTGCAGGCCCAGCGCGCCGTCGCCGTGATTGGCGATTCATGGTGACTTCACGCTGGCGACAAGAAGGGCATCCATACTCGAATCGAAGAAACTGATGCGTCTGATGGCTTGCGAGCCGTCGGGTCAGATTCTCAACCATCCCTCCAAGGAGTACGTATGAATACTGATAACAAGCCACAGACGTTTGGCTCACACGATCCACGAGCGCGTGGAGCGGTTGCGCAGCCCAACCCTTCCCAGCCAGACCCGAGTCGTCGCCAGGCAAACGAGCCAAACGACGCCGACCGCGGTGAAACCGGCATCGACGGCGCAGCGCAGCGCGGCTACGACGCAAACAATTCGCAGCCACGCTCGACCGAGACAGACGTCAACAAGGGCGGGCTCAAGGGTGGCGCGCTGAATGCGACGGATCAAGCCGGGCAACGGAGCGCTCAAAATGCAACGCAGGGCAACGCGCAGAATCCTGGCAAGGCACCATCCGGCTTTGGACGCAACAGTGACGACAGTGACAACGCCGACACCATGAACCAGGACCGCTCCGGAAACAACCCTGACAAGCAGGGTCGCACGGTGACGCCGACGGACCAGGCCACGACGACTGATCCGAAGCACAAGGCGTACTAAAGCCAGAGCGAACGACAACGTCAAACCCAAGAGCAAAGCCCGCACACTGTGTGGGCTTTTGCTTGTCGAGTGCAACGCGAGTACAGGCAAGCGGCTGAAAGCGACACAGTGAAGTCTAACTTGCAACATCTCGCACGCTCTCGTGCCCATGCATTCAGAGTGTTACTCTCCGCTCGCTGGCTTCAGATCACTGTTCGCAGGCCCATGCATCATCTTGCCCTGTGTGTCAAAGCGCGAACCGTGGCATGGGCAGTCCCAGGTCTTTTCCTGAGGATTCCAACGGACGATGCCCTCCAGGTGCGGACACCTCGCGCTGAGGCGAGTGCATTGCCCGTGCTCGTCCTTGTACACCGCGATGTGCTTGAGACCCTTGGTGATCACCGCGCCGTCGCCTGGCTTGATGTTTGATTCGTGTGCAACGTCCCCGCTGCGGAGCCAATCGCGATACTGATCGATCGAGTTGACGTTTTCGCGGGCATACGTCGTGAGTGCGTGCACGCCGATTTTTCGCGCGGGACTGTACAGACCCGTCCACGGATTCTCGCGGCCTTGAATGAGGTCTGGGATCAACATCGCGGCGATGCCGGCGTGGGTCATCCCGTTGCCCGAGTCGCCAGTGACGATGTACACGTTCTTGTGATCAACAGCGTTGTGACCGATGTATCCAAGTCCGTCTGCTGGTTCCATGACTTGGCCAGACCATCGCCTCTCCACCGCACGGCACATGGGAAAGTGCACGCGAGACCATTCTTCGATTCGCTTGTACGGATCGTCGTCGTCCTTGGCCTGACCCGTCTTGTGATCCTCGCCTCCGACAATCAAGAGATCGTCGTTGGACAGCCCCTGAGTCGTGCCGTCGAGCAGCCTCAGATAGCGGTATGACGCATCGCTTTGCCATAAGCCATCCCAGAGCAGCAGCGGCGGCAGCACGCCTTTGGGCACGCGCAACGCCACGACATACGACTGATATCCCGCCTGCTTGGTATGCACGGCGAGCAAATTGTTGATAGGTGTGTTGGTCGCGACCACAACATTCGAGCACTTCACAACGGGTCCAAGCTCGGTTTCCACCGCAGCGTTTGGGCCACCATTGATCTTTGTCGCATGCGTTCCAGAGTAGATCTGACCGCCGGCAAGCGTGATGCGATTGATGACCGCTTTGAGCATGCGCAAAGGATGGACCTGGGCTTGGTTTGGAAATCGCAACGCCGCACCAAACTCGACGGGCCAGGGCGGTGGTACAGAGTTGACTCTTTCCACAGGCAGCCCGGCCTTGAGGCACGCGGCCAACTCCTCTTGGATGAGTTGCTCGCGTTTTTCGTTGTGACGCTCGTTGACGACCAGGAATCCGTCCAAACGCTGCCAGCCGCAATCCACCCGAAGCCGATTGACGAGAGCCTCGACATAGTCAATTGCCGCGGCATGACTCTCGCCAGCCAAGCGTGCGCCTCGTTCGCCATGCATTTGTTCAAGATCGCCGTAGCGATCATCAAGCGCCGTGACAAAGTGCGCAGTGGTGTGCCCAGTTTCCCCCATCGCGGGCTGATCTTTATCAAGCACGACGACTCGCATGCCTTCGCGCAAGAGTCGCTCCGCCACA
>CAZEZV010000329.1:0-4191 GCA_964516725.1 uncultured Phycisphaeraceae bacterium | reverse complement strand
CCGCGTACGTGTAGTTGACCGGCTGGGCCTGCACAGCCTCAAAGCCCGCGTTCGTGAATCCCTTGGGCGGAATGCGATTGTCGAATATCCACTTGTTGTTCACAGCGAAGTGGAAGCCTTCGCCCAGGGGCTTGCCCGTCAAGGCCGCGGCGTACTCATCCAATCCAAGCTTTGCTTCATAAATCTTCGCGCCGGTTTGATCGAGTTCCGCCGTTTCTGTGTCATATGCGCCGCTCTCGCCAACCAGTTGATCGCCGGCGTCAAAGAACTTCACGTTCACCCACACTCGCCGCCCTTCCGGATACCCCGTCGGCACCTTGTGCCCGACTTGATTGATGACTCGCGCCCGCAGTTGCCCGCCCGTGACTGACAATTCCAGGTCCGTCGCCATCGCCAGCATGTGCTGCGCTCTCGCCACCGATTCGTTCACCGTCTGCTCTTCCAACCCCGTCTCGCCCTGGTCATACAGCGAGTTGATCGACTTCAGAACCCACGTGTTCGCCCCGTTGAACACGTGCCGCGGAAAGTCATTGCGCCGGGGAGTCTGGAACGAAGGATCACACCCCGTGGCCTTCGTCGGCGGCATGTGGCAGTCCTGACACGACGACACGTACGGGTTCTCACCCATGAACCGGCTCAGGCCAAAGTCCCAGTCGCCCTCCTGTGCATCAGGGTTCAATGGCAGATACTGAGCCTCCGTCGCGAACGTGCTGTTGAGCCACTCGCTGTACGTCCGCTCAACCGGGAACATGTCGTACTTGCGGAGCGTCGGGTGCGGCGCGTTCAAGTCATTCGCCGTGTACGAGCCGTCGGGCTGCTTGCTGTACACCGGGTTTGACACATCGTGGCAGTTGCCGCACAGCGCCGAGTCGCGGTGATAGGTCGACTGCAGCCACCCGTGCGGATTGATCGTGAGTTCGAAAGGCCCGCGCCGACGATCCAAGGGATCAAACACCAGCGACGTATTCCCCACCAGCGGCACGGTCTGCCCTTGCGGACCAAGGCCCGTCGGCACCGGCACCGGCGGCGTGTGCGGGTCTGTCCCTGCGGGCCGATTCGGAATCGGCGGATTGAAAATGTAGAAATCTTCCGGCGGATTGTCCGGCGTGAAGATCGGATCGACCGCGCGGTGGCACACGCTGCACGACACGCCCTCAAAGTCCGTGTCGATGAGCCCGCCGCCCGTCGGGTCTTCGCTGTTGCCGCGAATCCATCCGCCCGGCGTATGGCACCGCAGGCACAACTCGCCCGCGAACGCCGCGTCCTGGTTCGCAACCGCAAGGCACGCGTAGAAAATCGGATCTCGCGCCGACTGCCCCATCATGCTCGCGGCCCACGGACGATAAATCTCCGCCTCGATCTCTCCGGTGTTGTCGTAATACCCGTGGCACCCCGCGCACACGTTCGCCGACACGATGGGCCTGTGCAGCGTGTTGCTCCCATTGACGTTGGGCTGCGTGCCCGAGCCGAAGAAGTCCAATTTCGTCGTTGGCAGAGGCTGCGCAAGCGAGGTCTGCGCGATGACGCTCAGCAGGATCGACGCCGCAACCCCGGCAATCGCCGCAAGTGTGTTGTTCTGTTGTATGTTCATGGCAAGTCCATCGAGTCAGCGCAAGGCCCGGAAACAAACGAGCGCAAGATGCTCGCCTATAGCATGACCGAAAGATTCGGGTCAATCAAGAGAACATTGCAAAAATCTCTGGTTTTCGGATGCGTTTTTTGCGAATTCCACCAATTCGTCCCTCGAATGCAGACGTGCGCTTATTGGACGCTTTGTGGGATTGGTGTCGCATGCACCAACAACTTCCCGGGATGACTCGATCTTGCGTCAATCCTAACCATTTTCGCCGCAATCATTTACAAGCAAGGATATACTGTGAAGACCCCGCAAATTCCGCTAGCAGCCTGTTGACTGATTGCGGGTTGTCACTACGCTCCCAAGCTGCCAGGACTGGCACATCGACATAAAGCTATTCAAACGCCAATTCCGGCGTTGCTTGTTCAAAAATATCGGCCGTCACGAGGCCTTTGAAGTGCGAACGAACGGATTCTTTTCTCGCTTCACTGTGTGTGACCGAGCGTGCGCGCTGCGGGATGGTGTCGGATCGTGGATGACTTCTTGGAGGGATCGGGGATTGAAGTTGGTCGCAAGTCTGTTATCACGTCGGCGTGCAGAGTGCCCGCCACACTGATCGAGAGATTGTTTTTTCTTGTGTTTGGAAGAGACTCAGGAGATTGTCATGAAGAAGATGATTGCAGGATTGTGTATGGTCGCCGGATTCGCGTGTAGTGCGGCTCAGGCTCAGGTCA
The DNA here is from genome assembly GCA_964516725.1 of uncultured Phycisphaeraceae bacterium. Lineage (GTDB taxonomy): Bacteria > Planctomycetota > Phycisphaerae > Phycisphaerales > UBA1924 > BJHL01. Next base: position 1,881 of record CAZEZV010000329.1, on the reverse strand, counting down.
CCATCAGCGCGGTGTACGGCGGCGGCAGCAGCACGAGCACCACGTTCTTGTCCGAGTTCCAGTACGACTTCATTGAATTGAAGAACAACGGCACCAGCGCCGTGACCCTCACCGGTCACTCGCTCCAGTACCGCAGCGGCACCGGCGCGGCATTCAGCGGCAAGATCAACCTGCCCTCCATCACCATCCCCGCCGAAGGCTTCTTCCTCATCCGCACCGAACCAGGTCAGAGCGGCACCTGCGGCGCAGGCGCCCCCTGCCGCCCCATCGGCACCCCTGACTTCACCGCCAGCACAGGCGCCGGCGGTTCGGGCCAGATTCAGCTCAGCGCCACCAACGGCGTCGTCGCCCTCGTCAACACCCAGACACTCATCACGACCCCTGCGTGCATCGTCGGCGACGTCGCCGTCATCGACCTCGTCGGCTTCGGCGCTCCTTCCACCAGCACGACCTGCTTCGAAGGCACGGGCCCCACTGGCGCGATGGGCAACCAGTTTGTCTCCGCTCGCCAACTCGATGGCTGCCTCGATACCAACAATAACGCGGCAGACTTTGCAATCCGCGGCGCAGACTTCACCCCGCGCAACTCCGCCAGCCCCGCTGCTCCATGCACCGGTGGCTGCCCCGCTGACTGCGACAGCGACACCATTTGCGACCGCGACGAAATCAACGCCAACGGCGGCACGGGCGGCATCGGTGGCACGCTCGACTGCAACAACAACGGTCAGCTCGATAGCTGCGAAATCATCATCAACCCGCAAATCGACTGCGACGGCAACGGCCAGATCGACACCTGCGAAATCGACGCCAACGCCGCGCTCGACTGCGACAACAGCAACACGCTGGACATCTGCCAGCTCCTGACGACCCCCGCGCTTGACTGCAACCTTAACTTCACTCTCGACAGCTGCGAAATCGCCGCGACTCCTTCGCTCGACTGCGACGGCACCGGCGCCCTCGACACCTGCGAACGCGCGTCCAACCCCGCCTTCTTCGACAGCGACAACAACGGCATCAACGACGGCTGCGAAGCCCCGGGCGTCGGCGAAGACTGCAACAACAACCTCAAGAAGGACAGTTGGGACCTCCGCACCTACGTCCTCACCGACGTTGACGCGAACGGCATCCCCGACACCTGCGAGGGCGCCGTGTACGTCGAAGTGCCCGTCAACGCAACCGTCCAGGTCGGCGGCAATCGCTCCAACCCCAACGGCAGCGCGTTCTTCAACATCGAAGGCGCGAACTTCGTCGGCAACGAAAGCTACGGCGGCCTCCGTTGGCCCGTCGACAGCGTCATGGGCGGTTTCCCCAGCGGCACAACCGCAGGCCGCGTCTACCTCCGCCTTGTGCAGAGCAACGCTGGCTTCACCAACGGCGGCGCATCCGGCGCGCCTGACATGGAAGTCTTCTGGAGCAACAACGACACTCAGAGCTTCGCTCCCGGCAACGCCACCACTCTTTGGGGCAACTTCACCACCGACTTCGCCGATCGCCAAAGCGTCACCACCTACGACTTCACCCGCGGCACCAACCCGCCCGTCTTCGGCAGCGCAACCGGCAGCGGCACCATCGAAAACTACAAGCTCTTTGATCAGGCTGGCGGCAACACCGCTGGCGGCGATTCCCTCGCGGCTGAACTCAATGCTGGCGGCGGCAACCTCACCCTCGTCATGAACGTCATCAGCCCCGTGGGCGATGGCGTCGCGGCGACCTACTCGGGCTGGAACAGCCCCGCCAACAGCCTCTTCCAACTCACCGGCCCCGCGCTGGTCGTCTTCCCAGGCGGCGGCACGCTGGTCTGCGACAGCATCGACTTCAACAACGACACGTCGTTCTTCGATCCCCAGGACATCGACGCCTTCCTGAGCGTCTACTCCGAAG
>CAZEZV010000328.1:0-4227 GCA_964516725.1 uncultured Phycisphaeraceae bacterium | reverse complement strand
GCAAGAATTCTAAAGCGTGCAAGTCAATCACCGGAATTTGCCGACTCGAAGTCAGATAGTCCAATAACACAAAACTCAACTTTTCTTGTCACTAGTCTCACAAACACTCTGGACAAACCTGCAAAAATCGATTAGTCTGTCATCGTTCCTGAAACTGTTTCAGTCACTCCCGTCCACATTCAGTAGAAGAGAGGTTTCTATGAGGAAGTTGCAATTCGCGCTGTGTGCCGTTCTCGCCTGCGGAGCCGCTGCTCAGGCAATCGTCGTCAACCCAGGAAATTCAACCCAACCGTGGCTTGGGTACATGAATGTGTCCGAACTTCCCGTGAATGGCGGGTTCTTTGTGTTTGGCAGCCCATGGGGCGTGCCCGATCTCGTCACGCAGTTCAACGACGGCGCAAGCACGATGACCCTGAAGGTGAACAGCATCGGTGATCCCAATCCGTTCTGGTACACGCCTGCGGGCGGCCCGGGTGCAGCGGGCAACAAGGTGATGGAAGCGAACACGTACGTTGAGACCACTGACGTGCTCAACGGTCAACTGGTTGAGTTCCAAGGCACGGTTGTGTCGAACACGCTTGCGGCGTCGCACAGCTTTGTGATCTTCATCAAGGACTTCGCACCGGACTATTCGTCGTTCAACCAGTCCGTGTTGGTCGCTCCCGCAGCCGGTCCGTTCAACATCAGCCTCTTCACGGACCCGGGCGTCGGGCGCCATGTGCAGTATGGTTTTCAAGTGATTGGCCCTTGCGTGTGGACCACGGACGCTGACCCATACGGCAGCGTTGTGATTTCGACGGGCACCGCGGGGCCAACCTGCGACTCGATCGACTTCAATAACGACACGAGCCTCTTTGATCCGCAGGACATCGACGCGTTCCTCAGCGTGTACAGCGAAGGCGACTGCATCCCCGCGACGGCAACCTGCAACGACATTGACTTCAACAACGACACTTCAGTCTTTGATCCGTGCGACATCGACAGCTTCCTGCTTCAGTTCAGCGAAGGTCCCTGCACGATCTGCGGCACCTAATGAAGTACTGAAACAGTCCTTGCTCATATCCAATCGATTCACCCACAAGCATCGCTCCTGCGATGCTTGTGTCTTTGCTCGCGTGGCTCAACTTTGCTCCCTTTCGCGCATCGCAGTTGCATGACTCGCGTTTGTTATCGCTCACGCTGACGCGTGTACGACGTGAACATACTTTCGCTGATTCACGCCGAATCATCACTTTCCTGTAGACATCATCGCAAAAATCGTTTACGCTGTGTCAGTTGCCGAAACTGTTTCAGCGACTTGTTCCGAGAGAGTTAAGAGAGACAAGACATGAAAAGAACACTCGCAGTATTTTTGGCCGTGCTTTCCGCTGGCACCGCGGCGTCTGCCGCAGTCGTCACGCCTGGCAATTCAACTTCGCCATGGCTCGCATACATGAACGTGTTCGAACTCCCGTCCAATGGCGGCGGCTTCGTGTTTGGGAGCCCATGGGGAATCGGCGACCTGAACGCGTCGTTCAACGACCTGTCCGAGACGCTCACCCTGTCGCCCAACACCATCGGCGACCCCAACCCATTCTGGTACATCGGTGGCGGCGGCCCCGGCGCAGCTGGCAACAAGATCATGGAAGCCAACCTGTACATCGAAACCACCGGCGTGTACAGCGGCCAGACGCTCACGTTCCAAGGCTCTATTCTGTCCGACACATTCACGGGCGCACACGACGCGATCATCTTCATCAAGGACTTCGCGCCCGACTACTCGTCCTCTGTGACGAGCAGCATTCCGGTCGCGCCCGGTCCGTTCAGCCTTTCGCTGGCGACCATTCCAGATCCAAACCGTCACGTGCAGTACGGCTTTCAGGTCAAGGGCGTGAACGTGTGGTTCACGGACACCGGGCCGTTCGGCGATGCAGTCATCTCAACCGCCATCCCCGCTCCGGCCTCGCGCGGCCGTGCGCGCGGCGGTGCAGTGATTGCCGCAAAGCGCCGTCGAACCGCATAACGCAATTCGTTTTCTCCATCTTGAAACACTCGCGACAGGGCCGGCGTTCATTCGCCGGCCCTGTGGCGTTCCAACGCTCCGACCACTCGCCCGAAAACACCGAGCGTTTTGCTCGTTCACATGCCGACTGAGCCTGCGGGTAGTTCTTGCTTGCCTGAGTCCGTTCGTCGATGAGTGCGTCTTGGTGAAGCTGATTCCGACACCGGTAACGTAGAGACACATTTCAGCGAGTCGTAGCTTGAAACTGCCTGCGCGCCATGCTTGGTTCAGGTCGTCTGCTCGTACAACTCAATCGGCAACCCGTCTGGGTCCTTGAAGAAAGTGAACCGTGCGCCGGTGTGTTCGTCGATGCGCACGGGTTCGTGCGCCACGCCGCAGTGAGCGAGGTGCTTGAGTTCCGCGTCAAGATCGTCTGTTGCTAGTGCCAAGTGCCGAAGGCCCGCGGCTTCGGGATTGCTGATGCGAGCGGGCGAACTTGGAAAACTGAACAGCTCAATGCACGCGTGCTCGCCGGGAATTGCAAGGTCGCACTTCCAGCTCTGGCGTTCCTTGCGATAGACCTCGCGGATCACGCCGCACCCGAGCACACGCACATAGAAGTCACGCGAGCGCTGGAAGTCGCTGGCGATGATGGCGATGTGGTGGATTCGCATGATGTGATGTGCTTCAGCCGCCCGTGCCGATCACTTCGCGCAGCGGCACAAGCACGCCGGGCACAACTCGCTCCTCAACCAATTCCTGTCCAAGTGCACTCAGCCTGCTGTATATGTTCGACAGTTCCTTGATCTCGGTGATGGGCCCCATCTTCCGCAACGTCACGTACACACTGATCGGCTCGCTCGCGCCGGTTGCTTCAGGGTCGCGGGCGCGGTGTTCCGTCGCGTGCGTTTTCACCTCAAAGAAAATCTCGATGTCTCGCGTCTTGCCCAAGGACAAGCCCACTCCGGGCTGGAAGTTCGCGATCGTCGCGTCAGGAATATCCACCAATGAGTGTAAAGGCGACCCGGCGAGCAGCGCATCGAGCACGATCTGGTGGTGATTGCCCGTCGCGATCAGGTCAAACCCGAAGAGCAGTTCAAGGCAGTCTACGTCGAGTGCGGAGATGGAGAGGAACGACGGCGCGACATCCAGCACGAAGCGATGCAACGAGCTCGAATCGTCAATGCTCGCGGCGTTCACAACGCCCGTCCGCAGGTGCGTTCCCTTGATCGCCATCCAGCGATGGGGCATTTCGCCCGGCAGAGATTCCAGCGCGAGTTCGTCGCGATATCGCCGGAAGTTGCTCATGTGCGGGAATTGCTTGCGCACTCGCTCGAACAGGTCAAGGATGGTCTCGCGCCCGCGGGGCAGCTCCATCTTCACCTGCAGCTTCTGATTCACATAAAAGTCTGTACACAGCGCCTTGTAACTTTCCGACATCGTTTCTCCCTCCGGCGCATCCTGCGCCACTGCGCGTTTCGCATCACTTCACCAGTTTCGCAATTCCTCTTTGCACTCGCCTTCACAAAACTGGTCTTCCTGATGATGCGACACACGCTCACAACGATGAATACCGCCACAAGCCCAGCGGCAACCAATCCGCGTTGAACCCGCCACGCGGCGAGCCCACAGCCATACAGGATAGCGGCTTTTGTCGGTTTGTCAGTGTTTCATGGTCGAATCTTGCGTGTTGACAGGATTCTCAGACCGTGAAAGTGCAACGCGGCTCGGTTCAGGCTGGACAATACAGCGGTGAAGATTGACGCACATGGGGCGCGCTGCAAACGTCTACTCGCGTGTTCGCGGTCTATGTGCGGCTGATTTCGACGCGCAGCGTCCGCAAAACCTCGGAAGTGTGCGAGAGGTCCGGGAAAACGTGGTCTGCTCCAGCGTCGGCAAGTTCTGCCGAGGTTGTGCGGCCTGTTGCAACGCCGACGCTGACGCAGCCGTGCGCCTTCGCACATTCAACGTCATGGGGCGTGTCGCCAATGACTACGACGTCGCGGCCGAGGCGGCGTTTGCCTAGTTTGTCGAAGCACTGACGTTGCGCGATTTCCACGAGGTCGGCACGTTTGGGGTTGACGAGCGGCGCGAAGTCGCACCAGGCCTGAACGCGGAACTGGTCAGAGTTGATGCCGCAGGCGTGGAGTTTCATCTTGCCGTAGCGCTCGTAGTTGCCTGTTAGGACGCCGAGGATGATCTCTTCGCCGTGTGTGGTGCTAGGCGGTGTGGGAAGTTGTCCAAAT
>CAZEZV010000327.1:0-4263 GCA_964516725.1 uncultured Phycisphaeraceae bacterium | reverse complement strand
GTCAAGAACGGCAAGACCAAGATCACCGAGACCAAGCTCTACCCGGGCTACGTCTTCGTTGAAATGAAACTCGAGCCCGACGGCCGCATCCCGCAGGATGTCTTCTTCCTCATCAAAGAAACCAGCGGCGTAGGCGACTTCGTCGGCACCGCAGGCCGCCCCTCGGCCCTCAAGGATCACGAAATCGCCAAGATGCAGAAGGACAGCAGAAAGCCCGAAGACGAACCCAGCATCAAGCTCGTCTTCACCAAGGGCGAGCACGTCGTTATCCGCGAAGGCCCCTTCGCAACCTACGAAGGCACGGTTGACGAGTTGTTCCCAGACAAAGGCATCGTCCGCGTCCTTGTCACGATCTTCGGCCGCCAGGCACCGATCGAAATCGAAGAATGGCTCATCGGCAAGGCCGATGAAACGCATTGATCTGGTTCGTGACACCGACTGCTCAAGCCAAGTGCCATCAATCTCTTCGAGGTTGATGGCACTTGTTCATTTCAAACCGGCACTTCCCACGCCACGCCCGGCTTGTAGTTGATCAAGTCATACAACTGCTGCCGAGTCTGCATGTCCTTGACGAATCCGTCGACCTGCCCGTCCTTCTGCAGTTGCTCCAAGGCCCGCGTCACCGCGCCCATCGCTACCCGCAGCAAACTCACCGGGTAAATCACGCACGAGTACCCCATCGCCGCGAACTTGGAGAGCGGAATGCTGGGCGTTTTCCCAAACTCCGTCATGTTCGCAAGCAGGTATGGACGCTTGTCCGCCGCAACACTCGGGTCTGCGTGCGGCCCGCGCCCCATCGCGGCGGCGAAGAGTGAAAACTCCTGCTCGCTCGCAAGCCCCTCCGGAAAAATCATCTCCGCACCAGCCGCGACGTATGCCTTTGCACGAGAAACTGCAGCTTCGAAACCTTCGACGCCCTTCGCGTCGGTGCGAGCGCAAATGATGAGTGACGAAGTGGGGGAGTGACGCAGTGATGCAGCGTCGCCCGACGACGCATTGACTTTGTTCGCACAATCCCGCGCCGCCCGCACTGCCCACTGCACCTTCTCCGCCATGTGATCCACCGGCACAAGTTCCTTGCCATCAAGATGCCCGCAGCGCTTGGGAAACTTCTGATCTTCCAAGTGCAACCCCGCCGCGCCCGCCCGCGCATACTCAACAACCGTGCGCCTCACAAACTCAGCCTCGCCAAAGCCCGTATCCGCATCCGCCAACACAGGTAGCCCGCTCGCGTCCGCCGCCTCTCGAATGCACCGGCAAAAATGTTCGAGCGACAACAGCCCCACATCCGGCACACCCGCCGAAACACTCGTCGCCGCGCCCGAGATATAGCACGCGTCAAACCCGGTCCGGGCAATCGCACGCGCACACAACGCATTGAACGCCCCGGGAATCGCCACACAACGCTGATTCATCAAAGTCCGAAGACGAGCGGCTGGAGTCTGCATCCAAGAATGTAGCACGGGCTCTCAGCCGGTGGGGGTCGGTGGGTGGGCCTCTGGCCCGCCCACCAACAAGCACCAACATCAACACATCCATCTACACTGCCCCATGCTCCTCACAACATCTCTCGTCACACTTCTGGCTTCCACTTCATTCGCCCAACTCCAAGAGCACATTCACGCTCCCAACACCGACAAACCCAAAGCCCAAGAAGTCATCCGACGCATCGATGTCGCGACCACACGGCACATCGTCACGAATCTCTGCTCCTTCGGCACCCGCCACACACTCTCCGACACCACTTCCCCAACCCGCGGCATCGGCGCCGCCCGCAACTGGCTCAAGCACGAACTCGAAACCTATGAAGGCCGCCTGCAAGTCGCCTTCGACGAGCACGATGTCCCACCGATGCCCCGTCTTCCCGAAGGCGGCAAGGTCGTCAATGTCATGGCAACGCTGCCCGGCACAATGCCGCAAGCCGCGAAGCGAATCATCTACGTCGTCGGTCATTACGACACCATCAACTCCGATCGCATGGACCCCAAAGCCGACGCACCCGGCGCCAACGACGACGCCAGCGGCACCGCCGTTGTCCTCGCGTGTGCCAAAGCCCTCGCCGACGAAAGTCTCGACGCCACCGTCGTCTTCCTTTGTACGGCAGGCGAAGAGCAGGGCCTCATAGGCGCAACCATGCACGCCAACAACCTCAAAGCCAGCACCTTGTATGACTGCGTGTTGGTTCTCAACAACGACATCGTCGGCGACAACTCAGTGCCGATGAAGCTGCCGCCTGAGTCACTCGGCACCAATACCGCACAATCACTAAGCAACCCAATGCTCGTCCGCGTGTTCAGCGAAGCCATTCCGCGCAGCATGTCCGCAGAGCAGCACGCAAAGATTCGACAGAATTCAGCCGAATCCGACAGCACCAGCCGCCAACTCGCTCGCTACATGGTTGACATCGCAGAGCGCGAACACACGCGCATCACACCGATCCTCATGTATCGTCCTGATCGCTTCCTCCGAGGCGGCGACCACAGCGCGTTCAATGATGCCGGCTACTCCGCCATCCGCTGCAGCGTTCCCGCTGAGGATTACTCGCGACAACACGTCAACGTCACCGAAAAAGACGGCAAGCCGTACGGTGATATCGCCGAGTTCGTCCAACACGACTACCTCTCCGGCATCGCGCAACTCAACGCCGCGACAATCGTCCACCTCGCCAATGCACCAACGCCCCCATCCAACGCCCGCCTCATTACCGCAAAGCTCGAGCAAGACACCCTCGTCCGCTGGAATAAGAGTCCAGAGCCAGACGTCGCGGGATACGAAGTCGTCTGGCGCGAAACAAGTTCACCGACATGGACGCACTCACGCCATGTGAGTGAGACGACTGAATGCCGCCTCGAACTCAGTAAAGACAACTTTTTCGTCGGAGTGCGTGCCATCGACAAAGATGGGTACGTCAGCCCGGTGTCTTTCGCGTGGGCCGCGCCGGAATGAAATTGTGTTGAGCGCCAAGACGCTTGTGAATGTCCGCTGATCGAACAAGAAAGCAATCAACACAGAGAGCACAGAGAACACAGAGAGAAAAAGAAATGAGTGCCATGTTCTCGTCTCTGTGCCCTCCGTGTCAAATCGCCTTTTCAACACCACCCACGCCAACGATATCAACTCCATGCACAAGTCCCTCCGAGACTTCATCAACACTCTCGACGCCGCCGGCGAAATCCGCCGCATCCGCGCACAGGTCGATCCCGTCCTGGAAATATCCGCCATCGCCGACCGCATAAGCAAACAAAAAGCCCCACACCTCCCAAGCAATTCCGCCCAACGCACCGACCCGCGCTTCCACGATCTCGGCGGCCCAGCGCTTCTCTTCGAAAACATACAAGGTTCCGACATCCCAGTCCTCATCAACGCCTACGGCAGCTACCGCCGCATGGAAATCGCTCTCGGCGTGAACGACGCAGGCGCAGGCCTCGCGGCCGGCAAACTCCCGGGTGGATTCGAAGCCCTCGCCCACAAAATCGCAGATCTCACCAAGCCTGAACCGCCGCGCAGTTTCGCAGACCTCATCGCCAAAGCCAAACAGTTCGCGCCGCTTCTAAGAATCCCACCAAAGCGCCTCCGCGGCTCCGGCCTCTGCCACGAAGTCGTCCTCACCGGCGACCAAGTCGACCTCACCAAACTCCCCATCATCAAGTGCTGGCCGCACGACGGCGACTTTGCTGCACTGGGATACCCGCCCGACACCAACGACAACATTCCCGGCCTCAGCCACGGCGACGACTGGAACAAAAACTTCCGAGGCCGCTACATCACCCTCGCCGGCATCCACACCATCCACGCCGACGACATCAAAAACGAAAAACCCTCAAGCCACAACATCGGCATGTACCGGGTGCAACTGCTCGGCAAGCAGAAGATGGCAATGCACTGGCACATGCACCACGACGGCGCACGCCACTGGAAGAGCTGGAAAAAACTCGGCAAGCCCATGCCCGTCGCGATTGCGCTCGGCGGCGAAGCAGTGCTTCCATACGCAGCAACTGCGCCGCTGCCGCCAGGCCTCAGCGAATTGTTGCTCGCAGGATTTCTGAATGGCTCGGGCATAGAAATGGCTCGCGCAAGAACCGTGCCGTTGTGGGTTCCGGCGAACGCCGAGATCGTGATTGAGGGTTACGTGAGCGAGGTCGCAGGCGATGTTGGTTGGGACCCTCCCCGTGGCATGGCCTTCCAGGCCATGAATGGAGCCGCAGCCGACAAGACAAGTGGTGACCAAAGCTCGCGCGGCTCGGAGAGCCGAGGGACCCTCGG
>CAZEZV010000326.1:0-4312 GCA_964516725.1 uncultured Phycisphaeraceae bacterium | reverse complement strand
GGTTATGGCATCGCAGCCCGCGTGCGAGCAGCGCTCGATTCCGACAATACGCCGTGTGGACGTTGTGGCCACACGCTGCGCGGGGCCCGCGACCCGATCTGCACCGAATGCGGCACGGCCCTCACACCAGCACGACTAAAAATGTGGCGGGCTAGACGGTATCCACTGTGGAAGTGGATCACCGGGAAATAGCTGCGAGCACTTTGCTTGCCAGCTATTTATGCTTGCCCTTTTCCGTCGATTCACCCAACCACGCCTTTACTACCTCCCGATCTTCATCCGAAAATCGATCATCGTGAAGCAAGTGAAATCGCAGAACTTCACGAGAGTCTTCAGAGAAGTTCTCCGCACCATCGTAAGTTTGGTTTGCTTGGAACTGCTCGGCTATCGCCTGCGGCATGTCCGCACGAGCCCGTCGCGTGAACGCGACGTCGCAAGCATCCTTCCAACTTTTCGCAAGAAAACGCTCTCTCACCCATGCATCAACATCTCTCGCCTTCAACGCTTCGCGAATCGCTGACATTGCAGGAGCACTCTCCCTGTACGCACGCCGCGGCGGCGGATCCCAGATCGGCGGAAAGTCGCTACGGTTAAACCGTGACATATACGCAAATGCCTCGCTGACTTTCGATGCTCGAAGCAACTCCTCCGCGTTGTGCCGACGCCGCTGTGCGGGTTGCATGATGACAAGACCAGCGACGACAAGCACCGCGAGCATGGCAAGCACGCCCCACGTCGATGGAGCAATCACGCCCGCCTTTGTCTGCACTACCGACCAGCGTGCGTCTGACCTGCGGAGCGCCCCAACGCAGATCAACGCAGCGATCGCGAAAATCGGCGTGAGCACGACGGACCAAAAACCGACCAGCAAGTTCATCGAAGCCAACTTTTGCTCTTCATGTGAGTGCTGCATCCCGCCCATGAAGTCAACAACAGGAACCGGTGCGTACGCCGACGCAATCGCAAGCGATACCGACGAAAACACAAGGACGATTGGCAGGATGAGCCTATGCCGAACATTCCACAAGACAGCCATCACGCGGGTGATGATCGCAACCCGCCACACAGACACCAGCGCAAGCGTCCATCCATTCGCGGAGATCGCCTCCACAGGCGACAGAAAGTGCTCGTACGGCACCGCGTACAGCCACGCCATCGGACTCGTAAGCCAGAAGAGCGCGAGAAACGTCGCGTAGCCTGACCAAAATGGCACGGTCGCACGAGCGGCTTTGCCAACACCGAACGAGACTAGACAATAAATGATGAACGAGTTGAGGGTGGACACAACCACGCCATGTGTCATCACATGCGGCTCGTGAAGCAGATCGGCCCCGTCATAGTTGCGCGCGAATGAACTCACGAGCACAAGCAACAACCCAATCACAAGCACGCCGCGCGTACGAGCAATGGTTTCGATGGCGACCCTGCTCTCAAACAAGTACCTCGCGATCACGCTGGGCGTGAGTGATCTCGCGGTGACGTTGGAAGCATGAGCGTTGTTCACTCGGAGACTCCTTCTGACGTTTGAATCGACTGATCGAGCTCATACACACCATAGCGAGCACGCCACACGCGCTCACGAATCGCGTCTCGCTTCGTGGCGACTTGCGGTGCAAAGACCATGCTCACAAGGTTGCGAAATCCTCGCTCCAGCGTCTTCACCGACATCTTCGCGGGTTGATACGCAACATCAAAGAGCGTGCACGACTCCCACCCGCGATCCGCAAGCAGTCGGCCTTCACGAGCAAGCCTGGTACGCAGCGCGGTGCCCGGGAACGGCGTCTGCACCGTCAGTTGCACGTCCGCAAGCGGTGCCTCAAGCAGCCATTCACCCAGCAATTGCAATTGTTGCTCATCGTCGTTGTCAGTCCCAACTACAAAGCAGCCGATCACCGCGATACCCGCACATTGAATGTTGTGCAGCGCATCCATCACTCGCGACAGCGGCGCACGCTTGGCACCCATGCCTGAAAACGCGCTCAGTTCAAGCGCTTCAACGCCAATCAGCAGTTGGACACAGCCCGACTCCGCAAGCCGAGCCAGAATCTCAGGCCGCTCGCCCACACGCCAGTCACACTCCGTAAACCACCGAACATTTGAAGCGTGGAAGGCATCCAACAACGCCGCCGCATCACGCCGACCCGCAAAGGTATTGTCATCCGCAAGTTCGATGTGCGCGCGAGGCGACACACTCGTAATCGCCGCAAGTTCATCCCTGACACGCTCAACCGGCTTCTCCCGAAACGGTCCCAGCAGTCGACTCGCGCCGCAGAAGTCGCATGCAAACGGACACCCGCGAGCCGTCTGCAACGTGTACCTCGGCGGTGCCGCCTTGTTCAACAGGTCCAGCCGCGGCATTGGCGCGTCCGCAAGATTAAACGGCTTCTGTGCCTTGTATTCGCTGCACAACTGACCGTGTTCAGCATCGCGAAGCACATCATGCCACACCGGTTCCCCTTCACCAATCACAATGCTCGTCGCATTTCGTTTCGCTTCGTCAGGACACATCGACACATGCAACCCACCCATCACGACTTGCAGCCCCTGTGCGCGAAGCAAGCCGGCGAGCACATACGCATCCAGAATCGACGCCGTCAGCGCCGACATTGCAACCAACGTCGGCCGCTGCGCACACACCTGATGCACAATCGCATCACAACTCGCCGCCTCGCACGGACTCGGCGCTTCATGCAGACTCACGCTCCAATGCGAAGGAGTCATGCCCGCAAGCGTCAGCAACCCCAGGCTGGGTAGCGCCCCAATCGCCTGCGCCCGCCTCGCGAGCGCCGGCAGCGTCATGCCCAGTTTCAACATCTCGCTCTCGCGGGCACGAAAGCCGGACATGGCGAGCAGAGCGAGGTGTGGCATGAGTTAGTGTACGCTAATGTGATACTGCGGGTTTCAGTATTTGGGTTTTGCCGCAGAATACGCACAAAAATGAAGCCGCCTTGCGGCGGCTTCGCGGCCCGCGCCGAAGCGCAGGGGAACACTTGAATCGGTTCACCGCCCCTTGCTATCCCCTCTCGCGAAAATACTCGCCACATAGTTCAGCACATCCGTCGCGCTCGTCTCGTTGTAGCCGAACTGTTTGATCAGGCGTTGCTTGACGACGTCGATCTTTTGCTGCGTCTCGTCATCGACGACGCTGCTCACCAGGTTCTTGAGCTTGATCGTGTCGCGCTGATCTTCGAACAACTTCAATTCCAGCGCGCGGTACAGGCGCGCGTTGGTGTTGTAGTCAAACTTCTTGCCGTCCAATGACAGCGCACCGATGTAGTTCATGATTTCCTGGCGGAAGTCGTCCTTGCGGCTGTCCGGGATGTCGATCTTCTCTTCGATCGAGCGCATCAGGCGTTCGTCCGGCTCTTCGTCCTTGCCTGTGTACTTGTTCTTGACGCGTTCCTTCTGTGTATACGCGCGCACGCTCTCGATGTAGTTCGTGCACAGGCGCTTGATGGCGTCTTCGTCGGCGGAGATCGCACGCTGCACCTCACCCTTGATGATGTCTTCGTATTCCTCTTTGACGACGCTGAGCAACTCGCGATACCGCTTCTTGGTATTTTCGTCGCTGATGAGGCTGTGGTGGCTCATGCCGCTCTCGAGTTCGTTGAGCACCATGAACGGATTGATGCAGCGCTCTTCGATGGCTTGGCGAGAGACCATCGCGTTGCTGACTTTGTCTTGGATGTAGCGAGGCGAGATGCCGCCCATGCCTTCGCGATGGGCCTCTTCACGCAGTTCGCGCACGCTGTCCTCAGTAAAGCCCGGGATGCTCTTGCCGTTGTAGAGTTTGAGCTTCTGCATCAGCGTCAAGCCCGCCTTCTTAGGCTCTTCAAGACGCGTCAGCACGGCCCACATCGCGGCAACTTCGAGCGTGTGCGGAGCAATGTGAATGCCGCGGACCTTGCCCGTGTTGAAGTCCTTCTGATAGATGCGGATCTCATCATCCAGCCGAATGTTGTACGGCACGTCGATCTTGATCGTGCGGTCGCGGAACGCTTCCATCATTTCGTTGGATTGGAGTCGCTTGTATTCCGGTTCGTTCGTGTGACCCAGAATCACTTCGTCAATGTACGTCTGCGCGAACTTCTTGGGCTTGATGGTGTGTTCCTGCGACGCACCCAGCAAGTCGTACAGGAACGCGACGTCCAACTTCAACACTTCGATGAACTCGCAGATGCCGCGGTTGGCGATGTTGAACTCGCCGTCGAAGTTGAACGCGCGCGGATCGCTGTCGCTGCCATACTGCGCGATCTTGCGATAGTTGATGTCGCCCGTCAGCTCCGTCGAGTCCTGGTTCTTCTCGTCCTTT
>CAZEZV010000325.1:0-4313 GCA_964516725.1 uncultured Phycisphaeraceae bacterium | reverse complement strand
ATACCACCCCATCCGCGCCATCACAGGCTGCGGTTGCGGTTTTCTACAGAGCATACCTAATTCGCAAGTTTTGCAAAAGGCACCCCGAATTGATCATCGGTTTGTCTGCTTCAGTCGGCATGCTCTTCGCGGGCATCTTTGGAACGACATGGGGATTACTCCGCGCTCGCGAACAACGGCACGAGGCCCAAGTTCAAGCGGCACTTGCGACGACCCGCGAAGCACAAGCGACGAGAGAGGCGGCTCGGGCAAAGCGTGTGGCCGTTGCAATGGAGCGAATCCTCACGACGGCGAATCCGCAGCTTGGTACATCGGCCAGCGAAGGTACGATTTCTCTGCTTGAGCAGGCTGCCAAAGAAATCAGCGCAGACTTGGAGAAGGAGCCGGAGGTCGAGTGGCGATTTCGCTGCGTGCTCGGACAAACGTTCCAAAGCATCGGAGCACTCCATCCTGCCTTGGAGTCGTTTCGACGCGCGGATGAACTTGCGGTGTCGACATTTGGACCGGAGCATGTTTCGCGGCTCGACACTCTTCGGCAAGTCGCGTCCGCGATGTGCGACGTCACGACTTATGGAACGGCAACTCCAGACATCGCGAAGCAATCGGTGTACTTTACCCGTGACGCCCTCGCAAACGCTCGTCGAGTGTTAGGATCAAATCATGTGATATCGGTATCGATGTTGAATTCTGCATCGTATGTTGCTGCGTATGTGAATATTGGAGAGATTGCGCGATTGACTGAGCAAGACCGCGAGAACCACGCTGAATTGGTCGCGCTTCTACGCACAATGTCTCCCGGCGACCGACCTTGTCCACTTTCTTTCGCGCTTACTCGATTGGCCATGTGTTGCGAGAGTCTCCAAGACAAGGTCGCAGCAAAGTTGGCCGCCGAAGAAGCAACGGCGCTATTCCTCAGCGGAACCGAACCGGATGATGACGACACAGTCTGTCGACAGATGGGTTTACCCGACTATTACACCGCCGTCATGAGACTGCATGAAGCGGGCGAAGTGCTTCGGACGGGTATCGAAAGGCTGGAGCGAATTCGTGGTCCTTCGCATAGTTTGACTAGATACGCCAGGTATGGGTTGGTGGGGGTCTACTGCCAACTTGAGAGATTTGCTGAGGCACGAGCACTCCTCGCGGACACGATTGCGGTCGGTCGCCCTTTGTCCAAAAGGCGGGATCCGGCGTTGGTCTATCGGCTAACCCAACTGGGCCATCTTGGTGCATTTGCCGGTCGTGTACCTGAAGCCAGCATCGAGTTCAAGGAGGCAATGGATATCCTGCGTCATAATCCGTCTTCTCGACACGATTCGATGTTGCGAGAATATTGGCGGACTCTTGCGTGCATCACAGGCTTTAGAACCCACGGTCCGTGGGCCAGCGATGTACTCAAACACGAATGCCGGTGGGCAATGTCCAAACAGTTGGATGATTCACCATCCGCGGCGCTGGACGCGGATGACCTGCGTTGGGACCGATTCGAGTTTCAACTTTCAGAGCACGGGCAGGATGCGAAGTCCGTTCACAGTGGAACTCTCGCCGATCTTTGGATGCTAGGGGACCCGACACCCGGAATACATCGGCTAACCATGAGCGTACCCGAGGGCTCTCTGGTTCGTCGAACGAACGATTGGATTTTCGTCGCACCGTGGCACATTCGCAAGTATGCTTCAATGTATCGCAAGATCACAGAAATCGATGAGTGGAATGCACGGATCGCGGAGCCACCGGACGAAGAACTCGATTCGTCCACAGTAACAGCGATGGGATGGTGGGGACGTGGCTTTGGGCCGGTGGGCCGAGAATATTGCTTCGGTCTCGTCGCAGAAACGACGGTCGAGTTCTCCGCCGGCGAATACACATTCGAGCTTACCGCAGATGATGGCGGAAAGGTAATACTCGACGGAAAGACGATCATCGACATGTGGCCTGATTCTCGAAACAGTAATTCCTGGAAAGCGCAAGCGTCGCTCGCTCAAGGAGCGCACAGCATTCGCGTGGAATATGTGCAGTGGGGAGATATGTCGCGGCTAAGACTTCAAGTCACTCCCGAGAAGACGGAACATGACGGAGACAAGATGTCACCCTGATTGTTATGGGTACGAACCCGCATGCACGAGTTCTACTTGGTCTGTTCCTCGCACAGTTGACGTCAATAAGTCCACACTCAGGTCACTTGACGTTCACCATCACTTCAATCACTCCAGTGCCTTCACCGTAGAAGTTCTGCATGGACTTGCCGATGATCGCGCCGAGTATCCGGGCGCGGTCGGTGGCCTTCATGGCGTGACCGGGTGTCGCGGCACTCACAAGCAGATCCCCACGCTGGATCGGGCCGTTTTCTGTACTCACCTTGGTCGGGATGATGCCTACAACGCCCATCGGCACCATACCCTCTAGCAAGTCGTCGATGTGCTTGTCAGTCAGAAGAACGCCAGGCTTTGTTGCAAGAACGCCCGCAACGCGAGTGCAATACGCTTCGGCAGATCGCGCAACAGTGCGATCACCGTTGAGGGAAATGACCAAGACATCACCTGGTTCGTACTGCGACGTTGCGCCTTCAACCGCGATCGCCTCAGCCAGGTCCGCGCCACCAGTCTGTGTACCGCCGTTGAAGTAACCGCGGCCTTGATTGTTGATACGAACCTGATTGCCATTTGAGTTTTTGAAGATGGCAATATTGCCAAAGATGGGAGTCGAGAGCCCTATACCGTTGTAAGTCGCAACGAGAGCATTGCCGAGGTCGCCCGCGGCGTGAGCTTGCACACCCGTGCCCGAGTTTGTGAAACCGGCGACCCCAACTCCGCTTTCAGCTTGCCCACGAACTGCATACCCAGATCCCGCCAGGCCATAGACACCGTCTGTGGGAGTGCCCAAAAGACCGTAGTTGCCGGAATTTGTGTTTGTGCCTTCAATGCCCCGAGATGAAAGATTCGCACTGTTGGTCACCCCTTTGACGCCAGCGAGTGATGTACCAAGACTGCCACTGGTATTTCCCCCTGGGTTTGCGCCTGACACGCCGACATTTCCAGTGGCAATACTGCCGGAAGGTCCGGCGGTATGAGCACCGAAAATCGCGGTGCCGCCACCTTCGCCATAGCCGCGCACGCCAATTCCGCCAGCTGATGCTCCATAGACCCCCCAACCACTGCTGATGCTTTGTCCATACACGCCGATGCCGTTCGTTGAACTATTGATACCCCACACCGCCCGGCTGTCGTCGCCAGCAGTCGTAGTGGCAACGCTTGCCAGCATCGCAACCGCTCCAGTTGAAGCGGAGTTTGTCACGGCGTAAAGAGCAGGTGTCGTTCCGCTGGCATCCTCGTGCGTTGCGGCAACGCCAATGCCATTTGGCCCGTTAGCCGTTCCCAAAAATGCGTAGCCATTGGTTGCGCTGCCGCGAAACGTCACCGCACCTGCGCCGGTCGTAGTCCCGATAAACGCGTAGCCATTTTGACCAACTCCGTTGAACGCAGCACCAGCACCTGTGTTTGTCAGCGAAAGTAGAGAGCCACTGCTACTTGCAGATTCGGACAGAGGAAGTCGAACTCCGATCGCATTGGGGGTGGCAGAAACCACTTGCCGCGGACTCAGCGTGGTGAAAATTCCAGATTGTTGACGAACCGCGATTTGAAGATACCGCGTTTGTCCATTGAACGCTGTGTCTCCAAAGTCAACGCTCGTCGTGAAGAACCCGTCAGTTACTGCAACGCCGGGTACCGTGTATTGAGATCCGATCTGGTTGCCACCCGACGCCGCGTCCCAAAGTGTAAATCTGAACTCAACCACTCCGCTCACCGGCGAGTTCGAGTGATTGAGTCGGCCCTGATAAGTGAACGAAGTGCCAAGGGGTTGTGCGAGCGAGAACTGGGAAGAAAGAACCTGGGTTGCCACAATAAGTGTGAGCGTTGAAATATTGGGTGTTGAGAAGAGTCTTGCGCAATTCATGTCATCTCCTTTTCGCTAGGACAATTCGAATGTCGCACACCGGACGTACCAGCAACCCGTTGATGCGCATTCAGACCCTTGCGGTGTTTCACCTTCTCAAACGTGCTGCAAAGATGCAGCGCCAAGCGAATCTTCTACTTTTCAATATTATTTTTTCTTGGCCGTTGATATCCGTACGCACAGCAAACGGCAAGTGCATCCTGCGCGGTTGGCAGCGTTGACGAGTGGCTAAGCCTTTCTTGGCCCGCACTCGCGTGGTTGTGCCTTGCTGCCCGAACCTTGCTTCATCCATGAAGAAGACGCATACGCGTCCACCAAGCGGCGTGAGCGCATCACGCACGGTCTTTACAAAAGGGGGG
>CAZEZV010000324.1:0-4320 GCA_964516725.1 uncultured Phycisphaeraceae bacterium | reverse complement strand
GACAACATCGGCAGTCAGCGCGCTTCGAAAGGTGAAATCAGCGGCCCACCCTGCCCCATCGTCGACACCTACTGGCAAACCGAAACCGGAGGCCACGTCGTCACGCCCCTCCCCGGCGCGATTCCCACCAAGCCCGGCAGTTGCACGCTCCCCATGCTCGGCATCGACGCAGCCATCGTCAATGAGCAAGGCGAAGAACTCCCTGCCGACAAAGGCGGCCTCTTCGTCATCCGCAAACCCTGGCCCGGCATGCTCCGAGGCGTCTACGGCAATCGCGAGCGCTTCGTGAGCAACTACTGGAGCCGCGTCAAAGACCCGATCACCAACCAGCCTTACTACTTCTCCGCCGACGGCGCACGCCGCGACGAAGATGGCTACTTCTGGATCCAAGGCCGCATCGACGACGTCATCAAAGTCAGCGGCCACCTGCTAGGCACGATGGAAGTTGAAAGCGCCCTCGTGAGCCACCCCGCCGTCGCCGAAGCCGCGGTTGTTGGCGTGCCGCACGACATCAAAGGCAGCGCTATCTGCGCGTTCGTCACGCTGAAACCGAACTGGCTCAGCAAGAACAACCGCACGCCGGACGATGCGCTCAAGAAAGAACTCGCCCAGCATGTGACCCAGGAAGTTGGCGCTTTGGCACGCCCAGACTCCGTTCGCTTCGCCGAAGGCCTGCCCAAGACCCGCAGCGGCAAGATCATGCGAAGACTCTTGCGCGACGTCGCCGCCGGGGTCGAAAAAATCACCCAAGACACAACAACTCTTGAAGACTTCAGCGTCTTCAGCAAGCTGCGCAGCGACGACGAGTAAACCGGGTACCCCGGCTCTCAGAGCCGGACGAACAACGCTTACAAGAATCTACTCCACCAAGTAATGACCTTCTTCCGCACGCTCCTCTCCAAACTCGGCACGCGACGCTATCGCGGCGAGGTGCTTGGCCATGTCCTCGAAGTACGCTTCGGCATCTACGGCGATCACACCGTGCTACTCGATGGCAAGCCTGTGATCGAGCAGCCTCACGCTTGGTTCAAGGGACTCGACACGTATCACTTTCCGATGACGCAACCCGATGGTGCAACTCGCAACATCGAAGTGAAAATCAAAGATCCTTCGGTCATCGGCTTGTGGATATCCGTCGAGGTGCGCGTCGACGGCGTGCAACTCGCACGGCTCGCCGAAGTGCCTCCCGACGACAAACCCGAGCGCTGCGTGTACTGCGGCTATTCGCTCAAAGACCTCGAAGTCGTCAACCACGAAATCAAGTGCCCCGAGTGCGGCAGGCACACGCCGGAGAAAGTTGCACGAACCGCGTAGGCTCTGCACGGGTACCCCAGCTCTCCGAGCCGGGCGAACGATCGGCGATAGCCGACTTTACCTCGGCACCGTCCCCATCTGCGTACTCGTCATCTGCGGCGGAATACTCATCATCCCGCTCTGCGGCAGAATCACCGTGCCAGTCGTCGGCGTCGGCGAATCCCCGCCCAGCACCTGCACCGGCTCGGGCTTACGTTCCGCGACTCGATCCGTCGTCGTCTTTCGCTCCCCCCCCGAGCCGCCTGGATACGCAATCCGCCCGTGATACATGCTCGTCAACGTGCGCGACACGCTCTCGACAATCGCGTTGAGTTCCTTCAGCGTGATCTCGCAGTCGTCAAACTGACCATCCTGCAACCGCCGATTCGCGATGCTGCGCACGAGTGCATCGATCTTCGCGGGCGTCGGCTCGCCCATCGCCCGGCACGCACTCTCGCTCGCGTCCGAAATCATCACAATCGCCACTTCCTTGCTGCGAGGCTTTGGTCCCGGATAGCGATACTCAAACTCATCCGGCAGCGTCGCATCTTCTTCACCCTCGCCACCCTCGCGATTGGCTGCTTCTATCGCCAACTTCTTCGCGCGATGGAAGAAGTACTCCACGAGCGTTGTCCCGTGGTGCGCCTCGATAAAGTGCTGCAACCGCACGGGAATCTTGAACTCCTTGGCGAGTTCCATGCCATCCTTCACGTGCCCAACCACAATGAGCAGACTCATCGCGGGCGAAAGTCGATCATGCTTGTTGATCCCCGCCGACTGATTCTCGACAAAGTACTCAGGCTTGTTCATCTTGCCCACGTCGTGATACAACGAACCCACGTACGTCAGCAAACTATCCGCCCCGATCGCCTCCGCCGCCTGCTCCGCGATGCTCGCAACATTGAGCGAATGCGTATACGTCCCCGGCGCCCGCAACTGCAATTCCCGCAGCAAAGGCTGCTTCGGATCGCGCAGGTCCGTCAGCGTCATGCCGGTGATCACATTGAACGCCCGCTCAATCAGAGGCAGTGTGAACAACGTCAGCCCGCCGACCACCAGCATCCCAAGCCCACACAAAATCGCGTCCCACAATAGTTCCGCCATCACAATCGGCATCGCCTGATCAAGCCAGTCGGGCAACTTGGTATCCGCAAACGTCGCCTCCAGCGGCCTCGACAGCAATCCAAAGACAACAACAGCCGCTGCAATCCCAAGCCCGCTCAGCACGCTCGTGCGCACCAAGCTCCGCCGATTCTGCACCTCTTTCAGCGTGCTCACGACGCACCCCACGCCCGTCGTGATCACCGCCATCATCGCAACGTCCTGCCGCAGACACAGACACACAAGAAATCCATGCAGCAACCCAAACGCGAGCGCACTGCGACGGTCATACCCGATGCAAATCAACATGGTAATGAGCACGGACGGCAGCACTGTCAAAGGCGTCGCCAGATTCGGCGCGACCACATTCCCGATGCACGCCACCGCCACGCACGCAAACAGCAGCATCGCAAGCCCGAGCACGCGCCCCGCCCGCCGCTTCACGCGCGGCGCAAACAGCACGGCGTACCCCACCATCGCCAGCACAATTCCGCCGCACGCCGTCGCGATGCCCGCCCGCTCCAGCCACGCTTGCAAAAACGACCTCTCTCTGCTGTACGCCGCGAGTTCGTTCTTGAAGACTTCCTTCTGCCCCTGCGACAGCACATCGCCCCGCCGAAACACGATCTCGCCCCGCGGAATCCGCGTGATGACAGGTTCGACATTCGCTTCTGATTCCTGCTGCGCAACAACCGTCGCGTTCTGGTCATACGAATACGTGGGACCACCGATATTGATCAACCTCGTCACCACGATGTCGCGCATCGGCTGCGAGAATCCCGCGTCGCGAGCCACCGACTGCATCACACGTCGAAAGATCTCCGGCTCCTCAATGTTCACCATGTCCGAACGCGGCACTTCTGTGTTTTCCAAAGTCGTCACAGGCTGCGAACCGCTCTCACTCACGCTCGCCCGCATCAGCCGCACCGTGCTGCTCAGGTTTTCCTGCAGCGTCCTGCGATACGTCTGCGCATCAAGCAATGGCCGCAGCGCCAGCACCTTCGCCAGTTCGTCCGTTTTCTCTTCCCACTGCTCGCGGAGGGTTCCGTCGCGCGTCTTGTCCTGCGCAACAGCAATCAACGCGTCCGTCAACCCAAACGCTTCCTGCACCTTTGGATCGAGTTCGTCCGCGGACTTCACGCCATCCAGCGTCCCGGGAAGCGTCCTAATCGACGTGATCACCCCATCCATCGTCGCCTGATTCGCGACAAACACGCGTGGCGTGCTCCGTCGTGCCGATTCCTTCCGCTGCTTCGTCTGCGTCTCGTCCGTCGTGACAAGTTGCTCGACGCGCACCAGCCGCGTCTCGTTCATCACGCGGTCTTCACCCACCAATGGCTGCCCGCGCGTCCACATCGCAAGCAACGTGCACGCGATCGCAAATGCCACCGCGACAATCGCCCCGATCGTCGTGTTCGGCTGCATCATCGCATCCGCCAACTTCGACATGCCGGGCAAGCCAATCGCCTGCCGCTCAAAGGCGCGCCGCCGCTCGTGGAGACTCTTGTTCAGTCCCTCAGTACGGCTGGCTGGTTTGGAATCGTTTCTGCTCAAGCAATATGGATCAGGCCGTCGCAGGCCTCAACCCATCATTCTCCATCGGACCCCCACTCTCATCGTTGCCCCGCTTCTCGGACGCCGCACCGCGTTTTCGCCTTTGGTTCGGTCTCCCAAACGCATCTCGGTCATCTTTCACATCGTCATACGCGCGGATGATGCGCTTCACGAGGTCATGACGCACCACATCCTCGGGCTCAAACCCGACAAATGCCACGCCCTCGGTTTTCGCCAATCGGCCAACCGCGTCGAGTAAGCCGCTCTCCGTTCCATCCGGCAAATCCGTCTGCGTCGGATCGCCCGTCACAATCACCTTGCTCCACTGCCCCATGCGTGTGAGTATCAACTTCATGTGACACTTCGTGCAGT
>CAZEZV010000323.1:0-4330 GCA_964516725.1 uncultured Phycisphaeraceae bacterium | reverse complement strand
TCGGAAGTTCTTCGCTCCGACACGTCACCTCAAAACCGAACCTCCCCCGACTTCCACCACCGACAATCAGAGCATTGTCGGTGGCACGTTACCTCGACCCCCCCTCACCCGCGATCGAACTCCGCATGCTCGTATCCGCCTGCACATTCTGCATCTTGTAATAGTCCATCACACCCAGCCGCCCGTTGCGGAACGCTTCAGCCAGCGCCTTTGGCACCTCGGCCTCCGCAAGCACGACCATCGCGCGGTTCTTCTGTTCTTCGGCCTTGAATTCCTGCTCCTGCGCAACAGCCAGCGCACGGCGCTTCTCTGCTTCCGCCTGCGCCATCTGCTTGTTCGCATTCGCCTGATCCGTCTGCAACTTCGCACCGATGTTGTCGCCCACGTCGATATCGGCGATGTCGATCGACAGAATCTCGAACGCCGACCCCGCATCAAGCCCCGACTCCATCACCTTCTTGCTGATTTCGTCCGGATTCTCAAGCACGGTTTTGTGATCATGCGCCGAACCAATCGTGCTGACGATGCCCTGACCGACTCGCGCAATGATGGTCTCTTCCGTCGCACCGCCAACGAGCCGCCCGATGTTCGTCCGCACCGTCACGCGCGCCTTGCACTTGAGCTGAATCCCGTCCTTCGCCACCGCGTCAATCGTCGCACGCGGCCCCTGCGCCGCCGGGCAATCAATGACTTTCGGGTTCACGCTCGTCTGCACCGCGTCCAAGATATCTCGGCCCGCCAAGTCAATCGCTGTCGCCGTGTTCCAGGGCAGTTCAATCTTCGCACCGCGGGCCGCGATCATCGCACTGATGACGTTGCTGACTCGCCCGCCGGCGAGGTAGTGCGTCTCAAGCGCGTTGGTCGGAATATCCATGCCCGCCTTCACCGCACGAATCCGGTTGATGACGATCGCCTCAAGGTTCACCTTTCGGAACTTCATCCCAATCATGTCCAGCAGCCCGACATCAGCGCCCGACAGCTTTGCCTGAATCCACAGCTTGAAAAACTGCAGCACAAACGCAAAGAAGATAATGAAAAACAGCCCAGCGATGCCGAGCAGGATGTACAGCCACGTGGGCGTGGAAGAGCCGCCGCCCGTGCCCTGTGCAAGCGTGAAAACCGAACCAAGAGAAGTAGAAGTCATCGAGAAGTCCTTTCGAGCAGATGCCTCGTCTTACGCCCCTGGGAAAACGAGCAATGCGCCGAGTATATACAAACTGAACCGCATTGGCGCAACGCCAACATCGCAGCCCTTCACTCGTGTGTGCCTGTTTTCGACCCGAAGGGTCGCCGGAATGTAGCCACGGGTAAAGCGAGCGAGTCTGCGAGCAAGCGCAACCCGTGGACGCATTTTCATAAGGACTGAGCCCCGTAGGGGCGAAGGAATCTCATACAGGCTAAAGCGTCCACACGCCACGCAACATCGCCCGCTGACACAACCCCGCCACTTCCAACATCTCAATCACCCCCGCCGCATCACTCTCATCGAAACTCCCCACGTCATAACTATCCACATCAAACACCCCCCAGCACTTTCTCTCTGCCTCGGGCACTTCAAGGTCCCACACAGGTACAACAAGCTCACTCTGATCCCTCGGATCACACGCAATGTAATTCGCACCCAACACCCGCACATCCCGCACCACATACGCCGCCTCATCCCGCCACCCGCGCCCGCACATCCCGGCCAATCCAATCGGACTGCACGCCGGCTTAGGCTCCCGACAAATCAACGTCATCACATGCCCTGGTTCGTCAGTCGCCTCACGCCGATAAAACCCGCACCATGAAACGCCGCGTGAAAATCCCACCACCTCAGGCTTATCAAATCCAAAGTGCGACCAATACACATCAACAACAGCACGCAGCCGCGCATCAAGCGACATGCCCGCGTTCGCCCGCGACTTCAATTCCGCTAGCGCACTCGCGTAATCCCGCATGTCGTACAGTAAGTCACTGCACAACGATCCGCACCACGAGAATCACCATGCTCGGAGCCATTTTCGGAGACATCTCTGGTTCCCAGCACGAGTTCGCCGGCACCAAGACCAAGCACTTCCCGTTCCCGGGCGAGCGTAGTTTCGCTACCGACGATTCATACCTCACGATCGCCGTCGCCGCGTGCGTCCTCGATGGCCCGCAGGAAACCGAATACGTCCGCCGCTTCCACGAAATGGTTCATCGCTTCCCCGGCGCGAGTTGGGGCCTGCGCTTTGCCCGCTGGGCACGCGAGCGTGACACCCAACCCTACAACAGTTGGGGCAACGGCTCCGCCATGCGAGTCAGCCCCATCGCCTTCGCGTACAACACGCAAGACGAAGTCCTCGCACAAGCCAAACGCTCCGCACAAGTCACCCACAACCACCCCGAAGGCATCAAAGGCGCACAAGCCACCGCTCTCGCCATCTTCCTCGCGCGCCAAGGCGCAACCAAGTCCGAAATCCGCAACCAAGTCGCCGCCTTCTCCCAATACAACCTCACCCAAACCGTCGACTCAATCCGCCCCACCTACACCTTCAAAGAAAGCTGCCAGGACACCGTCCCGCAAGCCATCATCGCGTTCCTCGATTCCACCGACTACACCGACGCGATCAAAAACGCCATCAGCCTCGGCGGCGACGCCGACACCCTCGCCGCAATTGCCGGCGGCATCGCCCAGGCCCACTACGGCTTCCCAACCCAATATCGCGACTTCGTTCAACGCCGAATTCCAGAAGACTTGTGGCACGTGGTCACAAAGTTCGAACACCGCTTCGGCGTCAAGTAGACAGCATTCCACAC
Source organism: uncultured Phycisphaeraceae bacterium (assembly GCA_964516725.1). Taxonomy (GTDB): domain Bacteria; phylum Planctomycetota; class Phycisphaerae; order Phycisphaerales; family UBA1924; genus BJHL01. The sequence goes on along the minus strand of CAZEZV010000323.1, from coordinate 1,549 downwards.
GCGCGTTCAATGCTGAACTGCTAGCGACGCTGCGCTTCAAAACACTTCGCGAGTTGCACATCGTCCCGAAGATACCACGTCGTCTCGCCCGAGAGAATCGTCTTGAACGCAGCGAACATCTTATCGTTTCGGGAATACACCGAAATGAACGACCCATCCAGATCCTTGAACATCTGTATATCAAACGGCACCTCGCCCGGCAACGAATATCTTGCCGAATAGTTCGGCCTGACATTCCAGAACCCTGCCTTCGTCAACGCAATCTTCGAGTACTCATCCCCCATCGCGATCCCATTCACAAGCGAGGCATCGAGTGTCTGAAAAATCTGATGCCGCCTCGAACGATTGACGGTACGAATCGAAAAAAAGACACTCGCAATGAGCGCGAAGACGATCCACGAAGTGATGTAATCCCGACGGTTCACGACTGATCGTATGACTTGCTAGGATGGCCTTCGGTCCGGTTCGTCGCCGCAGACCAGATCAAATAACAAAGCGGGGCGGGCCAAAGCCCACCCCGCCAAAGTTTCAATTCTGTCACTTGCTCAGAGCGTCGCGCTCGTGTACGGCAACAACGCCATAAACCGCGCCCGCTTCACCGCCTGACTCACCAGCCGCTGCTCACGCGCCGACGTCTGCAGCCGCTTGCGCCCCAGCATCTTGCCGTTGGGGCTCATCAGCTTGCGGAGCGTCTCAACGTCCTTCCAATCCACCACAATCTCGCCACGCGGCGAGGTGTTGACGATGCGTTGCTTCTGCTGCGTACCAAATCGAGGAAACTTGCTCATAAGTATTGATCCGTCATGGGCTTGCGGCCTGAGATTGCATCGCAACACGCGACCAACCCCAGGCGACGGGGGCGAACAGGGGAAGGGATGATAGGCAGGCCCCCCGAGCAAAACCACGGACCAGAAAACATCAAAACACCCAAGAAAAAAAGCCCGGCATCCAGCCGGGCTTTGGAAATCTGTCGGTGGCACAGGCGTCCTCGCCCGTGAACGACCGTCAACCGTGGTCCGTCACAGGCGAAGACGCCTGTGCCACCATCTTTGTCATGCTCAATCCACGCCCGGCCTCATCAACTTCTTGAGCATTGGCGTCGCCGCCCAGATGACCACGCCAGCGCCAATGCTGGTCACGACGAACAGGAAGAAAAAGTCCGCCTGCCCGCCAAACTTCCAAGGCAGCGTGATCTCGCCCTTCTCAATCGCTTCAACTTTGGCCGCGACGAGGCCGCCGCCCAGGTTCGCGATGAAACTGCTGATGAACCAGATGCCCATGAGCAGGCTGACGAACTTCACCGGCGCAGTCTTCGTGACATACGACAACCCCGTGGGCGACAGACACAACTCGCCCACCGTGTGCCAGAAGTAAGTCATGAAGATCAGCCACATCCCGGCCTTCGCCGCGTTGCCCACGGCGATCTTGCCCGCCATCACCATAAAGATGTACCCAAGGCCCAGGAAGATCAGCCCCAGCGCGATCTTGACCGGCTGGCTTGGGTTCATGTTCCTTCGACCCAGCCGTGTCCAGATCGCCGCGAACAACG
>CAZEZV010000322.1:0-4353 GCA_964516725.1 uncultured Phycisphaeraceae bacterium | reverse complement strand
GCCGACGGTGCGCTGATCCTCGGTTGCGCGGCGGGCGGTCTCGGTCTGCAGGCAGTCGATCAGCTCGCCCGGCGTCTTGGCCCAAAGGTCTGCACCGATTTCCTCAGCGAGGCCTGGAGCGCGATTGAACACGCCGCCGCCGACGACGATCTGCATGTTCGGGCAGGCGTTGACGCCGCGGATGGTGTCGATGAGCTGGCGGATGTTCGGCGCGTCGGAAGGTGCGCTGGCCCACATCAGCAGGATGTCGGGACGCTGCTCGCCGATCTCCGCGAGGATCTCGTCGTTCGCCACGCCCCCGCCGCCGAAGAGCACCTCGTAGCCATCGGCTTCGACGAGGTCCGCGGTCATCTGTCCGGCAAGCTCGTCAGCTTCGCTGGAACCTGAGAACATGCAGACCTTGCGACCGCGACGCGCGTTCTGCGTGTACTCGCACTGGGCCTGATCAATGAGCGACCGCAGGATGCGCACGGCGTAATGATGCGCGAGTGTGGTCAGCTGATCGTTGCGGAACAGTGTGTTCACCATGTCCAGCGTGGACCAGTAGACCTCGTGAGAAAGGTCGGCGGCGCTGCAGCCGTCCTGATTGCGGGTCTCCGCGACGATCTGCCGGGCGGATGTCCGGTCGCCGGTGATCAATGCCTGAAAGAGTCGTTCAACGATGAGTTCCTGATTCACGATGCTCACTCCGGATGGACTGGGTACGAATGGCGTGGGGGTAGCCCTGTATCGGAAGCATCGCAGCGAACGGTGAGAGATTGAGGAACCGGCGGGAAGCTCGCGTTATTGGACAACCCGAGGTCGCAACATGATCCTTCGTTGGCGGGCGCGACCGGCGAAATCATGACTGTGAGTTGGCGGTGGTGCCCGGTCAAGCCCGGGCATGCTCTGGCGCGCCATCCGGATCACGCTCTCTCGTCATTCCGATGCTCGGATGTTTACTGCCGCGTCTGTTCGATCGACGTCAAACCACGTCATGCCTAACTAAGCCCTGAAAATTGCACGTCGTCGAGAAGAATTTGTGCGGGCGAGAGCCGTCGGTCTTCCAACGGGGTAACTGAGTGCGAGGGGCTCATGGTGCGAACGCAGAGAAAGGAGATTGGCGGTTTGAAAATGTAAAGATGGGGATTGCAAGGTCGGATTTCGGTGGTATGCTGGCGAGGTCGGTGACGACCTTCATTTCTTCGCCGACGGGAAGGTGGCGTGATTGTCCGGGAATCATCTGAAAAAGCCCACAGGTGCACGATGGCGCGAATGTTGCGCCGCGATGTGGTTCCTTCTGGCGACATTGGTCAGCGCCAGCTTGGCCACTCCGGCGAATGCTCAATTGCCCTGTTCGTATAACGTGACCGTGCTGCCCAATGAACCGTGCTTCGGCAGGCAGTCGCCGGCCAATCCCATTGCCATCAACAACTTGGGTCATGTACTGCTGGTGGCTTCGCAGTGCCTGAAAGGGTACGACGTGACCTACATCTGGACCGGTGGACCGACGCTCACGCCGATTCAGTACGCCCCCAACATGGTGGGTTTTCACGGCAACGATCTGAACGACCACGACGTCATCGTGGGAACTGCAATGATGACGTACGCCGGTCAGCGCGGGTTCATGTACGACCTGAACACCGGGGTTTGGACGGAACTGCCACCGCTCAATCCGCCGACAGGCTGGAGCAGCGCCAACGCAATCAACAACAATAACGAGGTTACGGGCTTCCGATCGATCGGGAATGCGAGCGGGCCGATCAATCCTCGAACGGCGTTCAGGTGGTCCGCACAGCGCGGATTTGAGAATTTCGGCATGCCGGATGGGCGAAGCACAGAAGGATTCGACATCGATGCTGCAGGCACCGTGTCGGTGTCAAGCGGCCAAGCGGCACCAGGAGCCTTCGCGTACCTCTGGTTTGCAGACTCATCGTCGATGATTCAACCACCGGGTTGTTTGAACAGCGAAGGCGGACGACTCAATGATCTAGGTCTTCTCACAACGGGGGGATTGACCGACATCAGTTCGACGACTGAGATTGGCTTCACTTATCGAAACGGCGTATTCACGCCTCTCAATCCGTTGCCCGGGGCGACGAGCGCGAGTTTCCTAGGGTTGACTTCATCTGGTTTGATCTGCGGAAGGTCGAATTTTCCGGGTTCGAATTGGCGCGCCTGCGCCTGGACCAAGAGCCAGCCAGTCGATCTCAATTCCCTCCTCCCCGTTGGATTCAACGGAACTCTTCGCGAAGCCTACGTCAGCGGCAACGGAAATGTGATCTCAACTGCATTGATGAACAACGGAAGCTCGAAAGCGGTCAAGCTCACACCGGTCTTGCCAAGTCTTGGCGACACGAATTGCGATGGGCGCGTCGACATCGATGACGTGCTTCAGGTGATTTCAGTGTGGGGGCCTTGCGCCGGATGCCGCGCTGATCAGAACGGAGACATGGATGTCAACGTGCGAGACCTGATTTCGATACTGCTTCACTGGAGCCCTGCATGAAATGGAGGTGACGATGGAGTGACTCGTAAGGAGCCCGGTTCGCAATTTGTGGTTCGATTTCTCCGGTATCTGCCCAACGCTCTAAGGGGCCGGGCAGATGCTCAATCAAATTCTTTTCATGAAAGGGATGGATGCAATGAACGTTCGCATTCTGCGCGATAATCGCGCGCTGATTCCGCTCGCGCTCTTCGTTTCATTCACGGTCATGCCATTGCAATCAGCGCTGGGACAAGTCCCCGCTATCGTGCACGTCGATGGCGCCAACGGTTCGGCTTCGCCCGCTGGTCTGGGCGACGATTGGGGCTCTGGCCATGCCTACAAATTCCTTCAGGACGCGCTTACTCGCGCAGACACGCTGCTTGCACTCTCTACACCGCCCAGTGAAGTTCAGATCTGGGTACTCGGCGGAACGACCCCGGTCATTTATCGCCCTGATCAGTCGTTCGCGAATCAGAGCGGTACAAACAGCCCCAATGCGACGTTTACCATGCGCGTCAAAGTCAAACTCTATGGGGGCTTCGATTCCCTCGACACCGTTCTTTCTGATGCCAATCCTCTTATCAATATTACGGTTCTCAGCGGCGACATTGGCACGGCCAATGACTACACCGACAATTCCTATCACGTCGTTTCCGCAAGCGACGCTTCCATCAACCTCAGTAACTGCCGCCTTGATGGCTTCACGATCACCAAGGGTAATGGAGATTCGTTTGGCGGCGGAGGTATCGACATTGAGGATGCGGCGCTCCGAGTGCATCGCTGCGTCATCAGCGCCAACCGCACGGGTCATGCGGAAACCGCGCCTGAGGAAGGATTTGAAATCAGTGCGACTGCGAATGGCGCTGGAGCGAAGGTGAGCAACGCTGCGGCGGTCTTCACGCGATGCAACTTCGTGGGCAATGAGAACAATTCCGGAACAGTGGCCGGCGGTGGAGGAATCGCCATTCTCGACGGGGCGACCGGATCGGAAGAGCCGTTTTTCACTCGCGTGATTAATTGCACGTTCCAAGACAACAAGGCCTCGTCCGGCGGCGGGGCCTTGATGACTGCTTCCGGTGCAGGCCAGTTCACCAATTGCCTGTTCTATGACAACGAGACCGTGACCGGCACGGGCAACACAACGCCGTGGGGCGGTGGCATGGCGGTCGCGCTGGCCAACGCCAACGCGGATGTGATCAATTGCACCTTTAACCACAACGAAGCCAATAAGGGCGGTGCCTACGCGCAGTATCGCACGTTCGATGTATCTCACATCGCCAACAGCATCCTGTGGGACAATGTCGCGGGAACAAATGGTGGAAATGAAATCTTTGTCGAAGGCGCTTCGACGGTCGTCCTGACAGTGGCCGACTCCGACGTTCGTGCCAAGAACGTCGCTCAAGGGGTTCAAGCTCCGTCGGGCACAATCTCCTATTCCGGTGTGCAGCTGGGCAATAACACTACTGCCGACGATCCGCTGTTTGCCAGTGTTGGTTCTGCGAACTACCGGCTCCAATGCGCCTCGCCATGCATCAATATCGCAACTAGCGGTGCAGAAACCGCTGTTGCCCAGGACGAGTTCGACCTGAACGGCAATTCCAACACCACTGAGCGGACGCCCGATCTGGACTTGGCGGCCCGAGTGCTCGCTCTGATCGACATGGGTTGCTACGAGAAGTTGGCAACTGGTTGCTTGACCGATATCAACCAGGATGGAACCGTCGGCGTCGCCGATCTCTTGGCAGTCATCTCGCATTGGGGATCGTGCACTAACCCGCCGCCGGCCTCCTGTGTGGGAGATGTGCAAGGGCCTTGCCTCAATCAGGGTAATGGCACGGTGAATGTGCAGGACCTTCTGGCGGTGATCGGCACATGGGGTAACACTT
>CAZEZV010000321.1:0-4393 GCA_964516725.1 uncultured Phycisphaeraceae bacterium | reverse complement strand
CCCGACCCCATTGCCCCGCTACAAACTCACCATCGCCTACGACGGCACTGACTTCTGCGGCTGGCAGAAGCAGGAGCCGTTTCTTGATGCGGTGCGGTTGCCGAAGGATCAGCGCGAGGCGGGTGATGCGGCGTATTCGCAGAGCGACGCGCACACGCCAACCACCAAAGTCAGTCGTGATGAGTTTGTGGTTGGTGCGGCAAACGAGGCGGGTCTGCCTGTTTCGACGCGTAAGCCGCGGCGCGACGATCGCTTTGACGAGCCCGACGCGCCCGAGATGATCGTGGAAGAACTGCCGACTCGCGAGGGCGAGGATCGCCCGCGAGTGGCGATGCGGACGGTGCAGCATGTGGTGGAGCGAGCGGTTCGCGCGATCGTGCGTGAGCGTGCGTTGCTGGATGGAGCGAGCAGGACGGATTCAGGCGTGCATGCGAAAGGGCAGGTCGCGGCGTTTACGTGCGCGGGGGGCGGGGAAGCGAACGAGCGAACGAGCGAGCGAGCGAACGAGGGGGGGGAAGCACAAAGTTCCGAAGCAATTGCAACACCGCGCACGGGTTGGCCCGTTTCTCGTGGCACCGACCGCCTCATCCGCGCCATCAACGCCCGTCTCCCCGCCGACGTTCTCATCACTCGTGCGGACGTAGTGAGCGACACATTCAACCCCGTCACCGACTGCACAAGCAAGGCGTATTCGTACACGATTCACACGGGCGCGATGCGCCCGCTGTTTGATCGCAATCTTGTTCATTGTGTGTACGACTCCCTCGATACCGCTGCGATGCAAGCCGCGGCGAAGCACCTGGTTGGCGAGCACGACTTCGTGAGTTTCGCCGCGCTGCATCATGGGCGCGCGACGACGGTGCGGAGGGTGTTTGCTTGTGAGGTGAAGGAGCAGGTGTGCGGGGATGTGAAGGCGGCGGATCACGGCGTCGTCCGATTTGGTTGTGAAGAAGAAGAAGGCATCAAGGCACGCGGCATCGAGGCACGAGGAATCGATGCGACGAGGCGAGTGCGAATTGACATTGTTGGGAGTGGGTTTTTGTACAACATGGTTCGCATCATCGCGGGGACGCTGGTGGAAGTGGGTCGCGGGCGGATGAGGCCTGAGGCGATCCCGGAGATTCTCGCGAAGAAGGACCGACGCGCGGCGGGGCCGACGTTGCCGGGGTGTGGGTTGTGTCTGGAGTGGATTCGATACGGAAGCGAGCAAGCATGACCAAAGGCACACGCAACAATCTAGTCATCCTGGGCATTATCGCGTTGCTGGTCGGCGCGTTCTTTGCGATTGGTGGCGGTTATGGGTTGGTTGCGTTGGTGACTGGAAAGAACCCGGCACCTCTTATTCGCGCCACTCCAGCAAACACATCAGCCGCTCGGCAAAACGGCGAATTAGTCGCCAAAGCGATCGAATTCTACATGTTGGAGAAGAAGGAGTATCCGCAGAGTTTGCAGGACCTCGTTGACAGCAAGTTTATCGAGTCATATCCGCAGTCTGGCATCGGAGACAACCAGTTCAAGTACAAACTCGACCCACAGAAAGGCTTCGTTCTGGAGTACTTCATCGGCCCCAACTATCAGAAGGACTGGTACGAGGGTGCCGCCGCCAAGTGGTTTTCAGATCAATAGAGTTCACGCTCGCACTCATCCATGCGCATTCTGCACATCTCCACAAGACTGATCCTCGGCGGCTCCCAGGAAAACACCGTTCTCTCCTGCGAAGGCCAGTCGCGTCTCGGCCACGATGTACATCTTGCTTTCGGCCCCATCTACGGCCCCGAAGGCAGTCTGCTTGATCGCGTGGAAAATGTCCGCACCAGCGACAACCGCCGCATCACGACGCATGTTGTGCCGCACATGGTGCGCGATGTCCATCCGCTCAACGACGCCCGCGCCTACCGCGAACTCCGCGATCTCATCGAGCGACTGCAGCCCGACGTCGTCCACACACACAGCAGCAAGGCCGGCATCCTGGGTCGCATCGCCGCGTGGCGAACACCCCTCCCGACGCGCCCAGCAATCATCCACACAATCCACGGTCCTCCCTTTATGCCCGTCGAAGGTTCGTTGCTCGCTCGCGCCAAGATCGCTCTCTCCAACACGATCTACGAAGTCGCCGAGCGCATCGCTGCGGATCACTGCCACACCATCGTCAGCGTCGCCGACGCCATGACCACGCAGTTTCTCACGCGCGACATTGGAACCGCATCTCAATACACCACTGTCCGCAGCGGCATGGACATCGACCCGTTTCTGCACGCCGCGCCGGGCGAAGACCGCGACACGATTCGCGCATCATTAGGCCTCACCGAAAACGACTTCGTGATCGGCACCGTCGCCCGCCTCGCCCAGCACAAGGGGCACGATGACATCCTCGACGCACTCGCCCAAGAGCTCCGCAACAATCCAAACTGGAAACTGCTGTGGGTTGGTGACAGCTGGTGGCGAGAGAGGTTACTGAGCAAGGCGCGGGAGATGGGAATTTGGGTCAGAGAGTTGGATCGTGGTGGGGGGGGGGATGAAAGTGGCAGCGAGGCAGCGTGGCAGAGTGACAGTGCGAAGGTTGAGGAGTTCACTCAACGCACCGATCCAAGCGTTCATTCACTGTCTCACCGTCCCACCGTTTCACCGTCTCACATCCAAAGGCCTCCCTCCAGCGGGCGGTCGGGCTGCAAGTTGGAAGCGCGGCCTCAACTCATCCTTACCGGCCTCGTGCCGCCGACTCGTATTCCTTCGCTCATGCGCGCCATGGACGTACTCGTGCATCCGAGTTATCGCGAGGGGTTGCCGAGAACTGTGCCACAGGCGTTGCTGGCGGGAGCGTTTCCGATCGCATATGACTGCGATGGGACCGGGGAAGTGTGCGTCGATATGCACACGGGCCGACTGGTGCCAACGGGTGATGTTGATTCGCTGCGCCAAGCGGTTGACTGGGCTTATGTGCATCCAGCGGAGCGAGCGGCGATGACGGCGGCGGGGCAGGAGCGATGCGCGAAAGAGTTCAGCACGCGGGCAATGGTGGAGGGGCTTGAACAGGTGTACGCCCACGCATTGGGTATGCACGTGCATTAACGAACGTTCACGCGTGTGGCAGTGCGAGGCTGCGGAGCAACGCTGCCCGAAGGGTCCTCCCAGAAGTCTCATAAGCGAGTTGTCGCCCACTTGAGCCCAGAGCGTCTTGACAATCGAAGGCGAGCGGGTAAGTTATGCCGCCGCCCGCAACATTTGTGTCGTTTCCGCGGTATCGGTTGTCGCAAAGATGGAGAGAGTGCATGTCGAACTTCCGAACGCTTGTCGCTTTGACTTCGCTCGTTGCCGCTGCAGCTGGAGCGAATGCGAACCTGCTGACCAATGGCAACTTCGAAGCCGGGAACACAGGTTTTTCCAGCGACTATCAATACTCTGCCGCGAACGTGTCGCCCTATATTGGGCAATACGGCGTGACGAGTTCGTCCTTCGCATGGACGAACTTCTGGGGCACGGTCCCGGGCGACCACACGACGGGCACTGGGCTCTTCCTGATCGCTGACGGTGGACCAAACCTCAGCGCCGCGATCTGGCGGCAGACGGTGGCGGTTCCGATCAACACGCAGTTGTCTTTGACGGGCTGGCTGGCGACGTGGACGTCGTTCCCTGCAAACGTGCTTCGCGTTGAAGTTGATGGCGTGCCTGTCACCACGTGGGCTGCGCCCGGCAACGGCGCGTGGACGCAGTATTCCGCATCATGGACGTCGGGTGCGTCGGGCACTGCGACCATCGCGCTCGTGCCCAACGTGTACTTTCAACCCGGCGCTGACGTCGCGATCGATGACTTGGTATTGGTTCCTGCCCCCGGCGCAGGTGCGGCTCTCGGTGTCGCAGCGCTTGCATCGCTTCGTCGCAAGCGTCGTTAATGACGCACGACTTGAGATTTTTCACCCCACGCTCGAATCTCACGCACAACATCTGTCCAGATTTCTTCAGGGCCACGAGCCGCGTTGATCAGGCGGTGTGTGTCTGTGTGTTCGCGTGCCTGCCGCAAGTACCCCTCGCGCACTTTGCGATGAAACTCCGTGCCGCGGCTTTCGATGCGGTCCAGACCTTCCTTGCGAGTCGCCGTCGCAAGCAGGGGGTTGATTCGACTCGCGGCGGTCTGTTCGTCGACATCGAAGATCAACACAAGATGCGGGAAGCAGCCCTGGAGCGACGCGTTCGCCACGGCCATGATGTCCTCGTGAGAGACGCCGCCCGCCGTGCCTTGGTAGGCGAGCGTGCTTTGCACGAAGCGGTCAGACAGAACCACTTGCCCTTCGGCAAGCGCAGGTCGAATCCGCTGTTCAACCAACTGCGCCCGGCTTGCCATGTACAGCAGCATCTCGCAGCGGATGGTCATTTCGCTGCGCGTGTGGAGGAGGAC
>CAZEZV010000320.1:0-4401 GCA_964516725.1 uncultured Phycisphaeraceae bacterium | reverse complement strand
GACGTGATCGAAGGCCATGCCGAAGCCGTTGCGGTGGCCGTAGGAAAAGATACGTTGGACGTTCGCGCCGACTTCGCCACCGATGGCTGCGCCGGCGGCGAAGAAGGGGTTGTCGCTTGGGGTTGTGCCGTCGCTATTCAGGCGGAGCATGACTCCGGCCATGTGGGCATTGTCTGGTGCTGGTCCACCGAAGGTGTCGTCCACCAGCGGCGCGGTGAGAAACGGCCCATTCGCAAGGTTCTGCATCCAACCGCGGCGGCCTTGGTCGCCTATGAAAACATACAACTTGCCATCGGGGCCAAAGCGAATGACACCGCCATTGTGATTGCCCGCCGGGTTCGCCTGATTCGTGCCCGGATGCCCCGGAACCGGAATGTTGTCTGTCTGCAAACAACGATGCGCGACGATCGCGCGATCGAAGTTGAAGTTGGTGCCGTTCCAGATGAAGCGATCGACCCGATTGCCCAGGAGCGGGGTTTCGATGTTGACGACGGAGTCTGCGCCGGTGCTCGATTCAGTCCAGCGAATATACGCAAAGTGATTCTTCGCAAAGTTCGGATCAAACACCATGCTCAGTAACCCGCGCTCCGAATTCGCATTCACAGTAAGGTCCAAGACCGGCGGAGTTTGCACCACACCATTAATCACGCGCTTGATCTGCCCCGACGCCTTTTCCAATACAAAGAAGTCATTCGCAGAAAGAAACACAATGCCAATGGGCTGCGTCAGCCCTGTGTTGACAACAGTCGTCACCATGAGGTTTGGATCAAGCATCGCCGCAGGCGTCGTGTCCGCGCGAGCAACTCCCGCGATCCCCCCGACGCCTCCACCCCCCGCGACAAGCCCAATCGCGCCAACATTACAAGCGGCTGTCAGTACGGCTGTGACAGATGAAAAAACGCTGCGCAGCAAAGCTGCCGACTGCTTGCCCATGGATTCTCTCCTTCTATTGCCCTTTCGAGGCGCGGACACGCGGCGAACTCACATGCGGCATTGCGTGCGGCAACATGTCGAGCAAGTTGAAGCTTGCCAACAACGCATGACGGTCCACCACTCCGAATGTCCGAGTCGAAGAGCGGGCTTGCAGGAGAGCATCGGGAATTTTCGGAAATGGTGCGAGCGAGCGAGAGAAAGCGATTGATTGGGGTGTTCCCAGCAGACGAACCCCATCGCGCCAGCGTGGGCGAACGTCAACGTGCTTCGAATACACAACCGTCGTTCGCCCTCGCCTGCACAGTTGGGTTCGTCGTGCCATCAATCCGCTGGCTCTGCAGCGGATTGATGCGGCAGGTGTTGCAGGTACGAAGTCGCAGGCGAACGCCGACGGGCGTGGCTCGCGTCAATCTGGTCGCAAGGTCGACCAAATGGATGACACGGGTTGGGCACCTGTCGCTCACGCCGACAAGCCGAGCAGGTGAAACAGACGAGCAGTGCCGCGCTGCGCAGTGCCGTCTGACATGCCACGCCTCAACTCGTTTGCCATCATCTGCCCAGCATGATGCGACTTGACTCGCGTCCAAAACGACGTGAGCGATTCGATTTGAACTTCATCAATATCACGATCCTCCAACAACTCTTCTGCTGAGTGCAAGACAAGTTCAGTCATGCAGTACATGAAGAGATGATATTTTTCAGCCGGAATCTTCTCTGCGTGATCGACGAAGAAGCGTACAAAATCGTCGAATCGAGAACCGTTAGCGTTGACAAAGCCCCAATCCTGCGCCTCATATTGCAGACCCAGGTGTTCTCCAATCGCATACACGAACTCTTCAGGACTTAGATGTTCGAACATGATTGGTTGCCCCTAGAAAGATGGGAGAGCGACGCAAACGACCTTCATTGCCGACTGCTACTGCAATAACTAGTCAACCTCCTTCGCCGCCGCCGCACCGCGACCACCCCACCAACTCCCACCAACCCCAACACCCCACCCGATGGCACCGCAGCGCCAATGAGATCGATTCGATAGGCCAATCCGCCCGCAGAACCCGGGTTTGTCACAACTCGACTTGCGTAGAACCGCGTCGTGTTCGTTTCTGCGTGATAAACAAAGTTCTCAGTGACATCGAACGGAATCGGCGCGTACGCCGAAATTGGAGTTACAAGCACCCCGCCGGTGCTGGCTTGCCCAAGTGTCCACTGACCGTCAAGAATGACTTCGGCTTCTTGTAAAGCCCCGGCCACTGTATTCGCGACGGCAACCACGTTGAATCGCAGATGTAAAAAGCCGTCGGAGGCTGCAAAGACTATTGGAGTAAAGTCGTATCCGTATTGCAAGCGAGTCTCTGGAGCCGGAGGCAACGGGTTCACCAAGTAATTCAAGTTCACGTTGGTGCCGGAATTCGAAAAACCGCTGAACACAGCATCTCCGACGGTACTGCCGTGTATGTTCTGCCACGCACCCGGGTCTGCGTAGACCCAACTCCATGTTTCGAGAATCGTGTTTGCTGGGAATGGGTAGTTTGACAGGCTAAGTGAAACAAATGTCGTTCCGGTGCGACCAGAAAAATCCAGCATGCCGGGATGCACGTGCTTTGATACGGAGTAATCCGCGACAGTTGGCAATTGTGCGTGGCAATAGACTTCAAAGCCAGCCAAGTGAATGACCACCATTCCGATGACTCTGCAAGTTCGCATGACACAGAATGCGCCATAACTAGCGTTTAGCAAGGAATTCTAGATTTTTTCTGCACGATTGAACGCGAATTCGCAAACTCTGTCAGGAGCCCCTGTCTTGTGACAAAACTCCTGACCTTGCTCATGAATAGCAAACAGGTTAATTTGATCACTGTCAATGCTGCATCTGCAAAAGGTCAAGCCCCGCCCGCGTCGACAAATGGCACACACCTTCAACAATCGCGCAGAGTCGGTCACTCTCCACAGGACCCAAAATAACCCCACGCCACGCCCACCCTCGCCCCTCTGCGCGCTCCGACCAACCGCACCTGCGCGCACACCCACGGTCCGCCAAAACCGCTGTGCGCCATATCCCTTCTTGCCCTCTTTCAACCCTCAGATCATCGGCTTTGGAATCGGCGGCGCGGGCGGCGGCGGGGGGAAGAGTTTGCGATCAAACCCAAGCGCGCCGCTCCCAAGAAACGCTAACGCGATCGCCGACATGAACAGCGAGAGCTGCCACAGCAGCGTTTTCCAAGCGTCAATATCAAATGGCGGCCGGTCCGGCAGGATGCCCAACACAGTTTTGCCCGACTGAATCGCCGGGCCGATTTCGGTCAGCCACAATGCGCCGAGCATCGTCGATGCGAGGCACAGCGCACTCGCACGCGTGAGCAAACCCACAAGCACAAAGAACCCCGCGACAACTTCAGCGATTGCGACAGTCCACGCAAGGCGCACCGGCCACATGCCATGCGCGAGGCGCTGGGGCCAGAGTTTCATCATCGCCGTGGCCGACGCGGTGGTGTCCGGAGTTGCTGGCTTAGCAGGTGGATACGCGGACTTGTGAATGAGCAGCGCGAGCGAATAGACGCGCGGGATTTCGAGGTCGTCGGGAAACTCGTTCGCGGCGTACACGCGATTCGGATCGGGCTGGCCCGCGCCGGGGCTGATGGAAGGCGCAGTGACCTGCGCAAGCAATGGAAACGCCGCAGCGGCTCGTGAATGTTGCGGCGGAGTCGTCGGACTCGGATTCGGCTGCTCGGGATTGGGCTGCGGATTTTGATTTGGGTCGGCTGGCGGAGTCGTTGGTTGGGTGGCAGGTTGTGGGTTTGCGGGTTGAGTTGTTGTTGGCGTCGATGGTTGAGCTTGCGGATTCACCGGTTGCGTTGGTGGAGTTGTTGTTGGCGGATTTGTCTGAGGCAGCTCAGGTTTGGTTTCCGGTTTCGCTCCAGGCTTTGTTTCTGGTTTGACTTCTGGCTCCGAAACTGGGGTCGCGGGCCGAATGGTCTTGCTTGGCCCGAAGTTGTCCCGCACACGCTGCACTCCCATCGTGGCGAGAGTCGCGGCTTGTTCGCCTTTCACCTTCATCATCGCTTCCATCTTGCCGATACCGGCCCAGAGAAACGTCAGGCCCAGGGCGATGCGGATGAAGAGCGGGGCGAGGGAGGTGCTGGCATTGCGGGGCATGCGGGATGGTATCAGGAGACGAGGGAGAGCGGAATGTCACGGCGCAGCCGCGCGTACGCTATGAGAACGATAGGAAAAGCCGCAATGACACAGACCCAACTGCCCAGTGATGTTCAAGCCGTGCGTGACGCGTATTCGACCTTGCGAGAAGAAATCCGCAAGGTGATCGTCGGACAGGACGAGGTGGTCACGCAGATGCTGATGGCGATTTTCTGCCGCGGACATGCCGTCGTGGTTGGTGTGCCTGGCTTGGCGAAGACGCTTCTGATCTCAACGATCGCCCGCTCACTGAGCCTGCAGTTCTCGCGCATCCAG
>CAZEZV010000319.1:0-4405 GCA_964516725.1 uncultured Phycisphaeraceae bacterium | reverse complement strand
GCCATCTTCGGCGGCTTCGCGATGGTGCTGCTGCTCCTCATTCCGTTCCGGTCGCTGTACCCGAACATGAAGGACTTCATCACGCTGCGCCACATCGACAACATGTCGAAGATCCTGCTCACGACGGGCATGATGGTGGGCTTTGCGTACTCAATGGAATTCTTCATCGCCTGGTACGGCGCCAACAAGTTCGAGTTGTACGCATTCCAGAACCGCGCATTCGGACCGTACTGGTGGGCCTACTGGACGATGATCTCGTGCAACGTGCTAAGCCCGCAGGTGTTCTGGAGCAAGAAGTTCAGAACGAATGTGGTCGCGGTGTGGATCGTGTCGCTCTTGGTCACGATCGGCATGTGGTTCGAACGCTTCGTGATCATCGTCACGAGCCTGCACCGTGCGTACCTGCCCGGCGAATATCACATGTTCCATCCGACGCTGGTGGACATTGGGATTTTCGCTGGGTCGTTCGGCGTGTTCCTGACGCTGTACCTGCTCTTCATGCGGTTCCTGCCGAGCTTCCCGATTGGTGAACTGAAGGCGGTGCTGCCGCAGGCAAGTCCGCATGCGCACGGGGGGCATGGGCATGGTGGTCATGGAGATCACGGGCATCATTGAGTGTTGAAGCTGACAGCGAACAGCTGACAGCTGAAATGTTTGAGGTCGGGAAGTTGGAGCGAGGTTCGAACGGGTTCATGTCAGTTTTCAGTTGTGAGCTTTGAGGTGTCTATGGCAGCCAAGGTCTATGTGACCGAAAATAACGAACGGATCTACGGGATCATGGCGGAGTTCGCCACTCCCGCAGACCTGTACCACGCCGCGGAAAAAGTCCGCGACGCGGGCTACAGCAAGTGGGACACGTTCAGCCCGTTCCCGGTGCACGGCATGGAAGAAGCGATGGGCATCAAGCGCACCATTCTTCCGGTGATTGTCGCAATCGGCGGATTTTCAGGCGTCGGCTTTGCGTATGCGCTGCAGTGGTGGGTTTCCAACCACGGCTACAAGTTTGTGACGCAGGGCAAGCCTTACGGCAGCCTTCTAAGCGGCGGCTGGCAAGTCTTCGTGCCCATCACGTTCGAACTTGGCGTGCTGTTCGCGGCATTCTCGGCGCTGCTGGGTATGTTCGTGCTCAACGGCTTACCGAGGCACCATCATCCGCTGATGAAAAAGGAACGGTTCCTGGCGTCGAGTGATGACAAGTTTTTTATCGCCATCGAAGCGGTGGATGGGAAGTTTGATCCGGAGGGGACGAAGTCGCTTCTGAAAAATGCCGGGGCGACGAGTATTGAGTTGGTGGAAGAGTGATCTTGTAGATTGGCGGTCCCTGCCAATACCGCCTTCACTGCTCATGAGAGTTTGTGAGACGGTAAGACGGTGAAAAAGTGCTGAGTGTACCTGTGGTGAATTGAATGAACACAACGCAAAACAAATCACGCTTGGCGATGCTTGTGCTGGTTGGCGCAGGTGCTGCAATCCTGAGCGGCGGCCTTTCCGGTTGCCGCGGCGAGCGCTCCGACGATCCGCCCCGCCAGTTCTTTCCGGATCTTGACGACTCTCCCAAGTGGAATCCACAAACACACAGCGAGATGTTCGCCGACGGTCGCACCATGCGTCAGCCCGTCGCGGGCACAGTCGCCTTTAGCCGGTATCCGTTCACCGCGAACGATTCCAACGCCGCATGGTCCGGCAAGTTCGACGCGCAGCGTGCGGACTTCGTGAAAGCTGATTCGGTCTTCTATACAGGCAAGGGCAGCGACGGCACGTTTGTGGTCACTGGTCCGGCAAAGATCACAAAGGACGATCTGGCCCGCGGCCAGGAGCGGTACAACATCTATTGTGCAACCTGCCACAACTACACGGGCGACGGGCTGGGCATCGTGGGCAGTCAGTGGTCTTATCCATTGCCAAGTTTCCACGACGACGTGTACAACGACGCGACCAAAAGCGAGAAAGCCCGCGACGGGTACATCTTCAACACGATCCGCAACGGTGTGTGGTCGCCCGACGGCGCACAGAACAAAATGCCGGGCTACGCACACGCACTGAGCTACGACGATTCGTGGCGCATCGTTGCGTACTTGCGAGTCCTGCAGGCAACGCGGCGTGGCACGTTGGAAGATGTCCCGACGGAGAAGCGCGACGAAATCCGCAAGGCAGTTGAGGCAGCGAAGTCCGCCGCGGCGGCGGCTTCCGCCGCCCCGGCAACGCCAGCGACGACTACAACGACTGGAGGTTCCAAGTGACCACCGCTTCACACGACATGTCGTCATCTCTGCCGAGCATCCTCAAGGGCGACAATATTCAGTTTGGCGCAGGGGCCGGTCGCGGCATGGGCACGGGGATGCTTGCCTTCGGCGTGATTCTGGCCGCCGCCGCCATCGCGATTGGGTTTTCGGGCGCGATGGGCGTCAGTTTGACGCACGCCGTTGGCTCATACTTGGTCGGCACCATGGCGATTTTGGCCGTGTGCCTTGGCGCAACGATCTTCGTGATGATATTTCACCTGCTCAACGCGGGTTGGACTGCGGGCGTTCGTCGGCAGTTTGAGAACATCATGAGTTTTCTGCCGTTTGCATGGCTCATGCTGCTGCCCGTCGTGATTCTCGAAATCATGAAGGATGGCTTGCTCTTCAAGTGGATGAACGAATCGTTCGCGCACGATCCGGTGCTGATGGAGAAGGCAAACTACTTCTTCTGGCCCGCCGGGCACGACTCGCACGCGTTCCCCGCGTTCTTCGTGATTCGCTACGTGGTGTACGGCCTGTTCTGGTTCACCATCACGCGGAAGCTGCTGAACTGGAGCTATGAGCAGGATCGCACGGGCAGTGTCGAGCCCAGCGCAAAGGCGCGGTTCATGTGCGCCTGGGCGCTGCCGCTCACAGCGTTGTCCACGGCCTTCGTCGCCTTCGACTTCCTCATGAGCCTGGACTTCAAGTTCTTCAGCACGATGTGGGGTGTGTATTACTTCGCGGGCGGCGCGTTCTCGAGCATCGCGTGCGTGAGCCTGATCCTCAACATGCTCCTCAGCAAGGGCAAGCTCCAGGGCGTTGTGACCACCGAGCACTTCCACGACCTTGGCAAGCTGCAGTTCAGCTTCACCGTCTTCTGGGCGTACATCGCGTTCAGCCAGTACTTCCTGATCTGGTACGCTGCGATTCCCGAAGAGACGGCGTTCTTCCTTCACCGCAAGAGCCACGGCTGGATGACGCTTGGCATCATCCTGATGGTCGGGCACTTCGTGTTCCCGTTCCTTGTGATCCTGTCCCGCCACATCAAGAAGAACCTGAACGTGATGCTGATGATGAGCATGTTCTGTCTGCTCATCCATATTTTGGACATCTTCTGGATCATCCGCCCCATGGTGTACTCAAACGTCGAAGGACCGGGCACGTCGGGGGCGGTGCTCGACGTGGTCGCGATTCTTGGATGCGTGCTTGTGTTCGCGGGCTATCTCGTGAAGCGGGTCGGCGGAACGGCGCTGGTTGCCGTGCATGATCCATACATGCACGAGTCGCTGGGCCACAAGAACTACGTGTGATGTACGGCGTGCAGGAAATAGGTTGAAGTGAGCGGTTTTTAGAGCGAACTGACGACGCAGGCGAGTGTAAACAGTTGTGTGACTTCGCTGTATCGCCGGGTTTGAGGTCAGGCAAGTTCCCGAGGTAGAAACCATGACGGACGTGAACAAGACAATCAAGCTCGATTCTGCCGGAGTGGCAGTGGGTGGGCACGGTGGGCATTCGGGGGGCGAGGCACCCGACGAATGGCATCATCACGGGGCCGAGGAGGGCGAGCCTCAGGATGAGCACCTCGCGCAGGTCAACGCGTTCGCGCTGGTCAAGTGGCTGGTTGTGATCATCGCGATTGTCGTTGTCACGGTGTGGGGCTTGGCGAAGCTCACGCAGATTGTCACTGATAACTTGGCGCAGGAAAACGCCCTCAGGGTCACTGCGGACATTATTTCATCCGAGAACACCGGATCGCGGACGGCCTTGCAGGCGAAATCGGAGATGGAAATGGCACGCCCGGCCCATTCGCTTCCGGGCGGCGCGATCGCGATCCCCATCAACGACGCGATGAGCAAGGTGTTGACGAAGTATGAAAAGGGCCGGTCGATCGAGGACTCACTGCCCGGCAAGCACGGCGCGATCAAGTAGGCGAACGCGGAACGAATGATGAACAAAGTGGTCTCCAATCTTGCCGGATGCGTGTGCGCTGCGATGTGCGGCGTGGGTGTCTCGTTCGCTCAGTCAAACCAGCAAGTCATCGAGCGCGACAGCGGCGTTGACCCGATAGTCGCGGCACCCAAGAACTTTGAAGAAGGCAACGTGCCCTTCGAAGCTCGCGGCTTGGATGTTGAAGAAAAGTTCGGCCTCGTCCTGCCGCTGGAGTTGCAGTTTTCATACTA
>CAZEZV010000318.1:0-4405 GCA_964516725.1 uncultured Phycisphaeraceae bacterium | reverse complement strand
GGTTTGGCTCCCTCTGTTTGGCTCTAGTTGTAACACGCCGCGCCGATCGTTGGTGGAGCGAGGGAGCCAAATCCCCGCCCGCGACCGGCGCGGCATCTGGTTAGTACGGAACTCGCCGAGTGGCCGTGATTCGCCCGATCTGAATCATGATGTCGCCGGTTTCGTTGTTCACGCTGTGCGTGACTTCGCGCGCCAGGCATTCCTGCATCGTCAGGGTCACGCCGCCGAGAGCTGGGTCGCCTTCGTTGTAGCTGATTTCAAACTCCTCGCCGGCTGCCATGCGCTGCGCAGGGTTGAAACCTTGCGTGGCAACGCCGGTCGGACGGATGCGCATTGTCACGCCGTTTGCAGCATAGGTCACACCGACGCCGCTGAAGTTGCCAGTCGGGCCATCCTGACCAAAGGCAACGCCGCCGGGAGTAGTCTTGACCACGCTCCAATTCGTCCCTAGCGCATCGACCTTTTTCCCGTCAATGAGCAGAGTCATTTTCGTTTGCAGAGCCATCGCTGCTACTCCTTACACCGACACGGGGCCAATCTGACCCGCGATCACATGGTTGTTGATGGGCGGGCTGCCGGGGCAATACACCCGGACCCACTCCGCGTTGTTTGGATCGATCTCGGCGGCAAACAGCGCCTTGAACTTGTCAGCGCCGTCATAGAGGTTCTGCTGCTCCAGCTTCTTTGCAGCCGAGTACATGACCGCCACCACGGCGCCGACATCAAACACTTCAGGAGTCAAAGCCGCCGAGTAGCGCACAATCTCCTTGCCAGAGAACACCGATAGTGCCGCCAGTTCCTCCTGCCTGATGTACGCCATGCCGCGTGCGTAGTAGCCACCGGACCAAAACGGCAGTGTGCCGCCGTAGGTGCTGGTGAACTGCTGCACGATAAAGTTGCCGCGCCGCACAATGAGCGGAGTCATGAAGTACACTGACCGCGCTTGGTTGGCTGCCGCATCGTTCAGCCGATCCGCTGCGTCTGGATATGTGAGCGGGATACCCTCCAGATTTGAGACAAGCGGGTAGCCGTCCCAATTCTTGGTAGGGCGCTGCTCGGCAGCTCGGCCACACGCCAGCATCGCGACCAGACAGTAAGCCGGCTGGAAAGCGTTCGGGCATACCACTTGGGTATTTCGACCGGGGCTGCCCTGGGCGGCATCCTCAAAAATGACGCTCGGAGTGATGCCGGACACGATCGCGCCAGCGGACGAAAGCCCCAAGCTGGATGCCCACCATAGAAACTGTTCCTTCTGGTTGTAGCCGTTGCCGTAGGTTCGGATGTGCTGCACAAGCGCGCCAAGCGACGCGGAATCAGTAAAGCACGTCGCCCATTCCTGCTTGGCGTCGCTGCTTGCCAGTGCGTTCAGCGCGTTCGATAGTGATGGGACTCCAGTCCCCGCCGTTTCCCCGGTCAGCGTCACGGTTACGGCTGCAATGCCTGTTGCTGTCACTTGCAGATCGTGCGCCGGTCGCCCGTTCTTGTAGAAGAAGTCTACCTTGTCATCGTCGGGCGCAGGACGCTGGACTAGGCGCAATGGGAAATCGGTCTGCGCATTTGCTGCCGCCACAACCAGCGACGCCACGTTTACGTTTGTCTGATTGATCGGAATCGCCGACGCAGTGAACGACTTGGCATGACATCGCACAGTCACGGAGCCGCCAGCTGCGCCAGTCGGGCCACCGGCAAACGTCAGGAATCCCGGAGAAAAACCCACTCCCGTCACAGTGCTTGGAAACTGCACCGCGATCGGATGATCATTCAGATATTCGCCGGTAGTCGACCCGGTGAAGGGAAGCGCATTGCCCGCCACTGCACCCGAGGTGAACGGCACACCTTTTCCGCCGCCGAGGCTTGGCGCAATATAGGAATCGTACGCCGCTTTGACCTTGGCCATGATCGCGCCGGGAGTGTCCCCGCTGACGATATCGACCGGCACCGGGTAGTCGTCAAAGCGGATGGTCGCCTGACCGCTGCCTACCGCTGCCGTGGCTCCGGCGATGGTCGCGCAGTAGAGGTTGAACGCTGCCGAGGTGCCGCCACTCATCACGATGGGCGTCACGTAAACATCGACGCCGCCAGGGATTGCGGTGTAGGCATACTCTGCCATCTGGCGAGCGACCGAGCGCTTTCCGCACTGCGTAACCACGTCGTCAAGCCCACCCATCAAGCGCGGGGTGTCGAGCGTCGCATACAGCAAACCATCCGACGTGACCGGAGCCACAATATTGAGCCGGAATCGTCCAGAGCGCGCACGATCCTGCGACCCTGGGTTCTGTCCCCGGCTGTTCAGATAGAGATACTGACCTGGCCCGACGTTACTCGGGAGATCGGGATTAGCACCGAGCATCGCTTACTCCTCACCCATGACCAGGATCGCACCCTCTGCGCGAAGCTGGTGATAGTAGCCATTCCAGTTGATTCGCGTCGGCTCCTCAGTGATCTCGATCGCGCGCTGACCTGCGACAAACACCGGCAGCGCATGCGCCGGATGCTTGCAGATCGTGACCATTTGGCCGTCTCGAATGTCTCTCATTTTGTCCTCGCAAACAGAATCGACGGCGGCCCAATTTCCACGGCGCTTCCATCGTCCTGTGGTTGTGTCAGTTGCAGCGCGAAAGCCTGGAGCGTGGTCAGGTCCTCGATTTCGTTCGGTCGCTCCGTCGCAAGTCGGATTGAGACGTTGAGCACGTCCATCAGTCGCAGATCGTTTCCGAAACTCGACGCTGTCTCATGATTCCCGATGATCACGCGGCAGTAATCACCCCACGGACTCGGAGCTAGTCCAAGCGCGCCAGCGTATCCGCCTCCGGGGACCTCGCCGTATAGCCCTTGCGATCCTCTCAGCAGCCACTCAATGCGACCAATGATCTCGGACGCACCCGGATCAAGCGCGGCTTCTTCGGGAATCTCAGAGCCAAATCGAGCCGACGGACTACCGCGCCAGTTTTTGCTGATCACCTTGATCTGGTAGTTCAGCGTCGAAAACATGGTTGCGCCAGGTTCGCCGTCGCAGATCTCGCGGTCAGTCTTACCCGTGAAGCACACAAACACGCTCGGCGTCTTGCCCCTGCATAGCGTGATGAGCGATGGCTGATTCGGCTTCCCTTCGACCGGCACAGCTCGATCAACCAGCCCCACGCATTCGAGTCCGTGCCACTGATAGGGTCCTCGAAAGTCGCGGAACGGAGCTGACAACCACCGCCCCGCACCCGTAGGCCTGTCGTTTGGCTGAATGACGTTAAGGCCATCATCAGCAAGCGCGCTTGTGACAGACCATGCATAGGTGCGCCCAAGCACCGTGACGTGCGCAAGACTGGTTCCGATTGTCTCGACATCGGACAGCGTGCGCGACACTGCCGCGCGCAATGCGTCCGCGTCTGCGTAGGTTCCCGCGTCCAGCGCGCCATACTTGAGAAAGATCATGCGCACCAGGGCGCGACCGATTCTCTCGTCGACATCAATCGGCGAAAAGTACAGCGGTGAGCCATACACCGGGACGCTCATTGCCCACCCCTCAGCGGCTCAACACCATAGCTCACCAAAATCTGCGACAGCCTTGTTACGTCGTCGCTGTCAAGCGTGATGTGCTCGCGCTTGGGCACATGACCGTCGCCTTTGTTGTGTACGCCGTCTTTGCTCCACAGCGACCCATACACCAGCGCAAACGCCGATCCTTGCTTGAGCACTTTGTAAAACAGCGTGCTCGGCACCTTGCCGAGAATCTTGGGCGTCTTGCCGGTGGTCGCACTGACTGTCGGTTTCTCCGGCTTTTGTGTCCGCAACACACTTCCCGCGCCCACGGCAAACTTGCCACCGCCAATCGACTGCACCGCGCTAGCTGGCACGCGATACGCAGCGCCGGCTTTGTTTAGGTGCGTGGGCAGTTTGACCACAGCGGCGGGCGGAAACCCTGGCGAGTGGATGCGAGCCAGCTTGCGCTTTCCTTCTCGGCTGACTCGAATCTCGACAAGCTGCTGACCGGCAAACCGCTTTTCCGCCGCCACTTGGGAGGCATCAAAAAGCATATTCTGGCGGCGCTTCTCGCTTGTCTCCTGCACCTTGCGCATGCGCTCGTCAAACCGATTAAACTTCGCGGTCAGGCGCTCCGGCGGATGGTCGCCATACATCGCCTTGGCCCACTTGCGGAGCCCTTCAATGCGTACCTTTTCGCGCTCTAGCCGCTGCTGGTAGCTCTTGCGGATGCCGCCTGTCTTGGTGAATCGTCGATCCTGATTGGCGCGCTGCTCGTACTTCGCCAGCGTGCTCGGAGCAAGCGGAGGGAATCCGCGACCCGATGCTATCAGCGCCGTGATCTGCTTGCGCTTCTCTCGGCCAAACTGCTTAAGAGGTGGCTCCAAATCAAGACCTCTGCGCTGACACTCGGCGAGCGTCCGCATCAGTC
>CAZEZV010000317.1:0-4446 GCA_964516725.1 uncultured Phycisphaeraceae bacterium | reverse complement strand
CGGATGCACTACAAACCCCCACGCATAGCCCCCCATAAACAGACTCGCTCGGAAGTGCTCAACGCCCAACCACAGAATCGCACCCAACACCACCATCGGCACACGCGCCAGCCGCCGCCTCGCCAACGCAAGCACACACGCGAACAACGCCGTCCACATGCACATCACCGAGGCCAGTATCGGCATGCCAAACAAACTCACAGGCCCGATCCACCAATGCTGATACAACTCACGGGGCAGACACCCAAGCAGCACCGCAACAAACAGCCAGCGCAGCCGCAGGCCGCGATCAGCCCACATCCCCGAAGCGATCACGAGCGGCACCATCGCCACCAAACTCAGCCCCCACCACGACAACCGTGGCATCGCCAGCCCGAAGCACAAGCTATGAACAAGCGCGAGCGCCAGAGCGACCAGAAACGGCCTCTTCGTGCCGCCAAGTCGCCAATGAGACAGCCAACGCCGAAAACTAGACGCGCCGCTTGCTGCAGGTTGTGTCCTCTTTGAAGTGTGCATCATTCCTGAATGCAGCCCATGAGTCGCATGACCTCCGATCGAGGCCATGCGCATTGCGGACACTTGATGCTGCGAGTGCCTATCTCTCCTGCTCCACAGTCACATCCAATCACGCCGACCCCCCATCCGCAACATCCAGCAGCTCCATTTCCACACTCATCTTCCCCCCCCATCGATTGATCTTCGGCGTCCCAAACACATCCAACATCTGTCCCACCTTCAATCGCTCAATCCACGAGCCCTTATCGAAGCCCACGCATCGAATCGCCCGCTGCATTCCCGTTCCTGCCTCCAGACCCTCCCCCACGACAAGCGCAAGGTGCTTTCCCGTACTCCCCATCAGTTGCGGCCGCTGCATGACTCGCACACCCGGGATGCGCAATCGCACGCTTGGGTTGTCTCGCCCAAACGGTGCCAGACGCTCCAGCGTTTGCACGTTCGCAACTGTCATCTCCTGCAGCAGTGCCCCCGAGTCAAACACAGCCTTGCGAACCAGTTCATGCGCAGGCAGCACATCATTCACGCTCGAGACAAACGCCTCTTGGAACGCTCCAAACTTCTCCGCATCCAGTTTCATCCCCGCCGCCATGTCATGCCCCCCAAATTGCGTCAGTAAGTGTGCGCAGCCCGACAGCACCGCGTGCAAGTTCACGCCATCAACGCTGCGCCCCGACCCATGACACACGCCCTCGTGATCCCGCAGCAAAAGCGCAGGCCTCGCGTATCGCTCCACAAGCCGCGAGCAGACGATGCCCACCACGCCCGGATGCCACTCGCTGTGCGCCAGCACGATCGCGCGCCGATCATCGCGAGTCATGCCGCTCTTCTCTGCAAGTTCGCATGCATGCTCAAAGATCGTCTTCTCCGTCGCACGCCTCAAGTTGTTCTGCCGCGTCAGTTGTTCCGCAATCTCGCCCGCCCTCGCCCCGGTCGCCGTCGTCAGCAATTCAACCGCCTCACGCGCGTGCCCCATGCGCCCGCACGCATTGAGCCGCGGCCCAAGCTTGAAGCCCACATCCTCCGCCGCGACATTCTCGCCATCAAGCCCCGCCGCCGCGATCAACGCCTTCAAACCCTCATTGCTTGTGTGCTTTAGGCGTGACAGCCCAAACCGCGCAATCACCCGATTCTCCCCCAGCAACGGCACAACATCCGCAATCACACCCAGCGACGCCAGCGCGAGCAGTTCCAGCAGCACGTCTCGCCATGAATCCGGCAGCTTCTGACTGCCATGCGCCAGCGTCATCAGCCGCCACGCCAACTTGAACGCAACACCCGCGCCGCACAAGTCGCCAAACGGATACTCGCTCCCCGGCAGCCGCGGATGCACCAGCGAGAACGCATCCGGCAGCTTCGTTCCATCGTCGGCAAAGTTATGGTGATCGGTGATGATCAAGTCCACGCCCGCCGCTTTCGCAACCTTCGCCGGCTCAATCGCCGTAATACCGCAGTCCACCGACACAATCACATTCGCCCCACCCTCGCACAACTCAGCCATGCTCTGCGCATTGAGCCCATACCCCTCTTCCAATCGATGCGGCACATATGTCTTCACGCGAGCATCCGCGCAGATCGTCCGAATCGCGTGAAATAGAATCGCGCTCGCCGACACGCCGTCAACGTCATAATCGCCGTACACGACAATCTGTTCGCCCGCCTTCGCCGCGAGAAGCAATCGCTCCGCCGCTCGATCAACGCCCGCCATCAGAGACGGATTGTGCAACTGCTTCAGCGACGGATTCAAAAATGTCTCAGCAACCCCTGCCGAACCGCTCAGCCCTCGCGCAAGCAGCACCCGCTCCACGAGCGCCAGGCCAGTTCGCCCCGACAACCTGCTCGTCCAGCGCTTCCCCCAGCCGTCGATCGATCGACCATCCGCTGTCGCACGAACACGGTCACTCGCCTTGACCTCGATCAAGCGTGCGCCAATCGCCGGGCTTTGAACCGCTCCCTCTGACACGCTGCGCGCGCTCCTTCGCGTCGATCCACACTTCCTGGCGAACAATTCGCAACCAACAGGCAACAATGAACCTCAAAGAGCGTATGGCAGCGAGCAGCGCTGCGGATCACGACCGCTGAAGTTCGAACCGATTTTTTCGTTCTACAAGAGAGGAATGCACATGGTCAGACTCACTAAAATCTACACAAAGACAGGCGACGACGGCACCACAGGACTCGCCGATGGCAGCCGCGTCCGCAAAGACGACCTCCGCGTCGAAGCCTACGGCTGCGTCGACGAAGCGAACTCGACCGTTGGCCTCGCGATCCTCGCGTGCGAGCAGTCCGTGCAGAAGTCGATCCCGCTCAAAGCAGGAATCGCCGCAGCCGCAACGTCGCAAGATGAGACCCTCCGAGACATCGCCGCTCTGCTGAGCTCAATTCAGCACGATCTCTTCGACCTCGGCGCCGACCTCGCAACCCCTCGCAACGACGACGAGCAACCCGGCAAGAAACTCCGCATAGTTGCCGATCAAGTCACCCGCCTCGAAAAAGCCATCGACAAGTACAACGACGACCTTGCAACACTCAACAGCTTTGTGCTACCAGGCGGCTCGCCCGCCGCGGCTGCCTTGCATCTAGCCCGCACCACAACCCGCAGAGCCGAGCGAGTCGCCGTCGCCCTGCACGCCGAGCGCCAAAGCGAAATCAACCCGCAAGCCGTGATGTACCTCAATCGCCTCAGCGATCTGCTCTTCGTGCTGTCGCGCGTGGCGAACAACTGGGGCAAGAGTGACATTCTCTGGAAGCCCGGGACGAACCGATAGCGATCCAATTCGTGGAACTTCAAGAACATTCTACACAGAGTGAAACAAATGGAGTGACCTTTCTCAACACTGATCTCTCTCTCTGTGTTCTCTGCGCTCTCTGTGTTAATCTGAATCACTGTGTTTCGTGATCTCGCAAATCTCCAGCAAGCTACAAAGCCTCGATCACTCCCTGAAGCCAAACCCCCTCCGCCTCAACACGCACTCGCGCCCCAACTCCAGCCCCCCCACTCCCCCCGTTCTTCACCTGCGCAAACGCCACGCACGCCATCGACCTCTGCGGCGAAGGCACCGCAGACGTAATCGCGCCAACCGCCTGCTCGCTTCCCGTTTCGCCAACCATCAACGCTGCGCCCGCCGCAGGTATCGGCGGATACCCCTCACTCGCAATCGCATCAAATCGAACAAACATCAGCGATTGCTTAAACTGCTTCCTCGCATACATGCGCGCAACCACTTCCTGCCCGAGGTAGCACCCCTTCGTGAAGCTCACGCGATCCTTCAGAGCCATCTCGCCCATCTCCGCCGGCAGGTTCTCCATCCCAAAGTCAACATTGAACAGCGGCGTCCTCGCTTCGACGCGCGCGATGTTGTACGCGTGCCAGCCGATGGGCAGCATGCGGATATGCGCCGCTGGGTTGTTCGCTTGCCGAAGAGCAATCGCGCGATCAGGCGACTCAAAGCTCGCGTGCGCCGCATCATGCCCCAGTTCCACAAGTTTCGCGATAACACTCGGCGCCTGCACCGCCGGCACAATCAACTCAATCCCCGGCACGCCCGCAGAGTCCTCCCGATACACGATGCACGCCGCGCCCGCGATGCTCGCCTCGACGCACATCCCGGGCATGATCGCCGCGTCACTCAGCCCATCGCTCGCAAGGCGAAGCAACTCCCAAGCCGTGGGACCGTGTAGCGCAATGCGGTGCGTCGTGCCCGTCGTGTCCACAAGTTCGCAATCTTCTGTGATGATAAACGCCGACAGAGACTTCGCCGCCCGCTCCGCCACGAGCGCGTCGAGTTCAAGAATCACGCGATCCTTCAGCCGAATCACCCGCAGGTCCGCATCGATGCGTCCCTTGCGGTTGAGCCACAAGCTCCGCCGCACCTGCCCAACCTCAAACCCGCCGTCCTTGGGCTTGAGTTCCTGCGTCACCATTCGATTCAA
>CAZEZV010000316.1:0-4516 GCA_964516725.1 uncultured Phycisphaeraceae bacterium | reverse complement strand
ACGAACTTCCACAACTCATCGTGACATACTTCATCCAATCGGCGGCTTCACCGATCCATCTTTCTCTGGCGGCTCGGGGGGCTGCGTTTCCTTCCATGCCTTCGCAAAGCTCGCCACCGCCGCGTGCAACCGACTCTTCACCGTTCCCAAAGGAATCTCCAGATCGTCCGCAATCTGTGCGTAACTGAGCCGCTGGAAGTACGCGAGCAGGAGGATCTCTCGCAATGTGGGCGAGAGGTACTCCAGCGCCGCCTGCACCTGACTGCTCAGTTCCGCTTGGTCCAGCCTCGCGTCTGGGGCTGGGATTCGAACCTCCATCAAGTCAACATACGTGCCGCCGCCTTCGTCGCCGTTTCCGTTCCCGGCACCCCCGATCGGTGCCGACAACTCCAGCGTCTTCCGACGACCCTTCCTACGTAAGTGATCCCGTGCCTTGTTCGCCGCGATCGTAAAAAGCCAGGGGCGAAATCGCCTCGTTGCGTCGAAAGTGTGGGCTGATAACTGAATCTGAAGGAACGTCTCCTGAAACACGTCCTCCGCACCAGCCTGATCCCCCACTAAGCGGTACAGGAACCGCAGCAGGTCGACGTGATGACGTTCGATAATCGTCCGGAGCGCGGCGTTATCCCCCCGTCTATATCTTTCGAAGATGGCTTCGTCGCTCTGTTGATTCAATCGACGATTCCTGACCGCTTGCCGTTGGCTTCCGAAGGCCCTTCGCTGTCTGCCGCGAAGACGATGTCGCCCACCTGCCGCTCGAACGTTACGCTTTGACCGAACTTTGCGATGCCTTCCGCGCGCAATCGGGGGGCGTGGAGCAAAACATAGCGGTCAAACTGCTGGCGAGAGGGGAAGACGTATCGCGTCAGCACGCGAAAAGGTTCGGTTTCATCAGAGGTTCGATCAAGGACAATAACCTCTCCCGATTCCGCTCCGCCCTGCACCACGTCCTCGATGTGCCCAGATGACAGCCATTCCACAAACGCATCGCGCAGGGCTTGCGTGGGCATGGTCGCCAGGACCGAGTAGTGCAGGGGCATGGATCATGGTACACAGCCCTCAAATGCCGTTCTTTCAGGGTGCTCACTGTTTTTCACACCGAAGGATTGGCCTTTGATAGCCGGGGGTGACACGAGGCTTTGCGAGCGTCAGCCCCGGTCAAGTGCGTTCCTTTGCCGCGGTCCGAAGGACTGCTCGTCCGTTTTGTGCACGCATCAGTCGTACTTGCAGTCTTTCAGACTGCAGCCGCAATCAAGATCGCAACCGGGGGTGGCGCTCGCAGAGCCTCGCTTTCACCCCCGGCTACTAACGAACAGGCCTTCGGCCTGAGGTCGGCATGACGCACTTGAATGGCATGCCATCTCCCGGCACAATTCCCGGGTCGCGTGACAACGTTTTGAATAATCACAGGTAGCAATCCAACCCACTTCAGTACGTTACGCTCTCATCGGGCATGCCCACCCCCAACGCCTCACAGCCTGAAGACCACGCCGCGCCTTCGTCGCATGATGCTGCGCATGCTGCCCGCGTCACCGACCTTCTCCAACGCGCCGCCGCTGGAGATCAATCCGCATGGCGGGACTTGGTGGGTCTCTACGCCCCGCGCGTGTTCGCCATGGCTCAAAGCCGCTGCCGAAATGCACATGTCGCCGAGGACATCACACAAGGGGTGTTCGCAACATTGTGCGCCAAACTCGGTACGGACGAGTATCGCGAACAAGGCAAGTTTGAAGCGTGGCTGTTCCGCGTCACGATGAACCGCGTACGCGATCTCGCTCGCAAAGCCACCCGCACGACCCGCATTTTCGGCAACCGCGTTGAAGTTGATGAAGACCTCGACGCCTCAGCCACGAACGCGGCGCAGCAGGCGAGCGACAGACTGAACGTACTCCGCAGCGCCCTATCCCAACTCGCCGACCACGACCGAGAAGTGATCGAACTCCGCCACCACGGCGGCCTGTCTTTTAAGCAAATCTCCGACCTGTTAGGTACACCTTTGGGTACGCTCCTGGCCCGACATCACCGGGCGTTGCAGAAATTGCGTGAAATCCTCGACCCGCAATCGGGTGCAGACAATATGTCGGCCCCCCGTGCGTTAGGCTCCGGGAAGGAAGTGATTTCCAAGGCGTCAGCACCACGTCCGCCGCCGGTGTAGTTTGGTACCAACGCATCAGGCCGCAAGAAGAGGGCGGCTTGGTGCATGAAACCAAACTTTGGCACGCGAGCGTGGTGCTGACGAACTGGGAACGCTCTAGGAAGCTCGGGGATTCAAACGTGGGAAACAACGACATGGACGGCTCTCATCACAACTCCGAACGACACTTGAACAACGGCGCAAGAGGTCTGCCCGCTGATGGACATCTTGAATTGCCCGATGAACTTCGCGCGGTGTCGCACGATCTCGACTTGCTCGCCCGCGAAGACGCCTTGCTCGCAAACGCTGCGCTGCTTGATCGCATCGCGAGCACTTCATGGGCGCAGACACGCATCGCTCCGACCACGCTCAGGTTCGAGGGCAAGCCCGTCACCATCGCCCGGCGCGAGCGAACGGTGCATTCGAACTACGCCATGCGTCTCGCCGCCGCGGTTGCGATTCTCGCCACCGGTGCCGCTGCGTTCTTCGCGCTGCGTTCTTCGCCAATCTCCAACAACAGCAACCAGATCGCATCGAACAACAACGCACCAGGTGCCGCAACTGCAACTTTGAGCCCAGAAGAAGCCCAGATCGAGTCCGATCTTGCATTGCTGGATGACATTTGGGGCGATGGTGACGGTTCAACCTCAGACCTATGGGCCTCGGCGAGCGATATCGAAAACAGCGTCGCCACCGATCCGCTCGATGAGCTCTTCAGCACCGAGGAGACCACGCAATGATGCACGCCCGCAGTCGAATCAACGCGCGATTGCTCGTCGCTGGATTGGGTCTGGCGATTGTGTCCACCTGCGCGAACGCGCAGCCGCAGGATCGTCCGAGCGACACTCCACCATCGGAACAACATCAGGAAGCTCAGTCAGGCCCTCGTCGCTTCGACGGCTCGCGCCTCCGCGAATCGCTCAAGAAAGCGATCGACGACATGAAGCAGGCCCAGCAGGATGCGGAAGCCAGCCTCGCGAAACTCGAAAACGGCACCGCGCCGGTTGAAGTCGCTCACGAACTCAGCCCTGAACTCCGCCGGTTCCTCCGCGAAAACCTTCCGGGCGCTGGCGGCGGTCCGATTGGTCCCGCGGGCCCCGGCAACCGCATGCGCGGCGGCCCCGATAGCCAGCCCGACGGCCCGCGCGGCCCTCGTGATCGCATGAACGATGGCCCCGAACCTCGGCGACCACTTGGCCCCGAAGCCCGCGCAGAAGCGCTCCGCCAACTCCGCGAACACGCGCAGGACATCGCTGACGACATCGAGAATCTTCGCAAAGAAGATGAACGCATGGCTGACGGTCTTATCCAGCGCATCATCCCTCGCATGCGCGACGCGAAGATGCTCAAGGACCGCGACCCGGAGATGTTCCGCCTGAAGATGGACGAAGTTCGGAGCGGCATCAATGTTCTCCGCGCCATCCGCGAGTTTCGCCAAGCCAAGAACATGCCGGAAGACAACGCCGACATGCAGACAGCGCGAAAGACCCGCATGGACGCCGCGGAAACACAGTTGCGGACAGCAGTGAGCGACACGCTTGATGTTCGCCTCAAGCTCCACGAGCGGGAACTGACGATGCTGGAGCGCCGAGTCGAAGACGTCCGCAAGGACATTGACGAGAAGCGCTCGAAGAAGAGCGAGGGCGTGGACAAACTCGTCGAGCGCATCAAGAAGGGCGACATGCCGCCGGGGTTGCTTGGTCCCGATGGCCCCAAGCCGATGCGAGGCGAAGGCCCGGGCGACAGACCGGGTCCGCGGTGAGTATCGTGCCACCAACGAGCGCGAACACGTATTACACTCTGTCGTGCATCTGCTCTCGCGAAAAGTCCGCCTCGCCATCCTTGGCAACCAGCATGACTCGGGCGTGCCGTCTCCAAACGGCTACGCCTCGTCGCCCGCCATGACCGGTGTCGGCGTGTTCGCGGAGCTTGACGTAACTGTCACAGGCACGCTGACGCCGATCGGCTATCTGCTCGACATCAAGTCCGTCGACTCAGCGGTGCGCGAAGCCGCGATGCCGATTCTGCGGCAAGCCGTGTTCGACTCGTTTCACGGCAAGGGCCACCCGGCGCAGCACACATTGCTGGATCTCGCCGCTGCAATCGCAAAGTCAATCCCCGCACACGCCGCGCGGTCGGCCGTGAGCAATCCGACCGCGAGCCTTCACAGCCTGGCGTGGTCGCTGACGCCGCGCACGAAGCTTGAATGGACCGCAAAGGCACACGCTATGAACAGTTCCCCCACCCCCACCGCTTCAATCACTTTTGTACGGCAGAGCTTTGACTTCGCAGCGTCGCATCGGCTGCACGTGCCGACGTTGTCGCCGGAAAAGAATCGAGAGCTCTTTGGCAAGTGCAACTTTGAGAATGGGCATGGGCACA
>CAZEZV010000315.1:0-4527 GCA_964516725.1 uncultured Phycisphaeraceae bacterium | reverse complement strand
CAGGTCGCGGTGCCCGGGATGCACGGGCCTTCGCTGTACACGCTCAGGAAGGCATCGATGTCCTGCGGGTCAAACACGCTGCCGTCGTTGTTGAAGTCGATGTCGTTGCAGGTTGTCCCGATAGTGCATTGCGGCATGGTCACGCACTTGACAACCGAGCAGCACTGATCGCCGTTCCAGTGAATGCTGATCAGGAAGCACTGGGTTGGCGACGCATTCGCAACTGTTGTGGTGAGCGTGATTGATCCGCCTGACGGGACCGGTGGGAAGAAGAAGTCTGCGGGCGTCACTGTCGTCGGGCCGCCAATGGGCTGCGGGAAGATGTGTAGTTCGTTCATGGGCCCGCCAAACAGATTCTGAATCGTGAACGTGAGGCTCACGTTGGTCGTGCCCGGGATGCACGTCGCGTGGCAGTCGATCATCTGAGCGCAGTCGCAGTCGGGCACATCCACACAATGCTCGATCCGGCAGCACTGCTCGAACAGCGGATTTGCGAACGTGATGAAGAAGCACTTGCGCTGCCCGGGCGTCGCGCCCGTCAGCGTCACGGTAATCGGCCCGCTCGTCTGCCCGTTGGGCACGGGCGTCGGCAGTGCTATTGAGCCGGGCGTGATGCCGCTACCGTTGCCAAACAAGAGGAACTGAATCGGTTGCCCGGAGTTGTTCGTGAAGGTGAACGTATATGTATACGTCCCGTTGGGTGTCGGCGGCTCGCCCGTCAGGTTGCACAGCAATCGAACGTCAGTGATCGTCGCACACCCGCGCACGCACGGAATCTCGATATCGCCAAGCGTCGACTTCACCTGCGACAGATCGCCGCCGATCACTGCGTCGTAGTCCGTCATGATCGAAGTGAGGTTTGTCGAGCCAAACGGATTGCTGCGCAGCAGGCCCGTCAATCCATACACGCCTGTATTCGGCAGGGCCGGCACGAGCGCATCGCCCGTGAGCCACAAACGCCCGCCCTTGCCGTCCGGGCCTGCTGGAGTCGCGTCATAATCGCAGCCGCCTGATGTGTTCGTGCCGATGATGCCGCCTGGCGCATCGCTGTTGCCGACTTGGTACCCAAGCGCCCCGCGATAGTTGCTGGGAATCCATGCCGAGCCGTTCCACTGCCATTCCATCGCGCGAGAAGCGTGCGCGAGAGTCAAACCATCCTGCGTCATCGAACGCTCTGCGGTGAGCATTTTGCAGTCGCTGGAGAAGCTGATGTCGGACACCGGGTTGGAGTACTGCGTCAGCGGCGACGCGAAAATGCTTGATGCTGGCGCTTCGGGCGGACTTGTGACGCCCGGATGTACGGGCAATTGCAGTTCAAACTGACGGGAACCCGCGACAAAGTCACCTGATCCGCTGATTGCAATTGACCAGATTGTGTTTGGAGTCGTGCTCGCGCCGTTGCCGCACCAGTCGTTCATCGACTGACCCCACACGCTGTAGTACAGGCGATTCTTGAATCGCTGCACGGCCCACACGCGCTCGCCCGCGCGCACCATCGTCGAGTAGTTCGAACCCGGCTCAAGCGCATTCGCCGCCGCAGCGTTGTCATAGCGATCCGCCGCATGGTCATAGGCGCTGAGAATCGCACCCGTGGGCGTGATGCGATAGATGCGACCATCGCCCAGGTGCGAGACGAAAATCTGGTTGTACGCGCAGTCGTAGTTGAGATTGCCAAGCCCAGGATCATCACGATTCGTCGATCCGCCGGGCAGGTTCATCGTCGTGACGTTGCCTGTGCCGTTCGCAAGCCTGAAAATCGACGTTGACGACGAGCCCGGATGCGTGCCGATCATGGCGACCGGGTTGCCGGGCGTGTCCATCGGCGTGATGCCGCAGGTGCCTGCGAACACCAGTTCGCTGTACATGCCGAAAAACGACGTGTAGATGTTGCCGGTGTTGTCCATCGTCAGGCCGAACACGCTGCCGATGCGGTCCTTGAACCAGTCGCGGTTCGAGAAGCGGAACGCTGTTGCGGGAGTCGCCGTCGTCAGCGTCGTCGGCACTGGATCCCACGACGCGGACATCACGGGTGATGGAAGCGGCGCGGGATGACCGAGATTGAAAATCGTCACGACCGGCTGCTGCACAGCGCCTTCGTAGCTCGCCGTCATCACCGCAACTTGCCCGCCATAGTTGTTCTGCCAGACTGAACTTTCGTAGCTGGGCTTGGTCCCGCAGCAATCGGTGCAGTTTGTGGGCGCAGGCTCCGGGCAATCGATAGACTCTGCGAGTTTTGCAATCCTGAACGAGCGCACGTTCTGGCTCGGATACAACGGGCCTTCCGCCGCGACGCGAATCATGTACTGCTGACCGCACTCGACGGCGATGTCCACAAACATCGGCAGGCCGTTGAATGGCGACACGGTTGCAATTGGCACCGAGGTTGAGATCGGGCACCCGCACCCGGCGTAAATTTCCGCCGACAAGTTGGACCCCGCGCCGAAGTTGATGCGTGCGCCGCCCACGGTGCCGTTGCCGCTCCACGTTGGAGTCCAGCAATACCAGGTGTCGTGCGTCGTGCCCGGTATGGGATTAGGCGACTGCGTCGCTGTCAGCAAGTCATCAAGATTCCACGCGCCGGCTCCGGAAATCGGCGCGGGCGTCGCGCACTCGTCGTTGGGCGGCGTCGCAAACGCTACCGACGCGACAAGACCAACCGCCGCGACAAAAATCTTCGTCATCAAACCACGCTCTGACATTGTTGAAGAACGCATGCGCATACCAACTCCTTCCGGCACCGATCCGCCCGCGCCCTAAAGAGCGCGAGTATCTGCCTCACCAAGACATTCCCCGACCAGCTAGTACCTTGCAGCACCAAGCCCACAATTCATGACCCGAACACAAGCCAACATCATCATACCACAAGTCCAACAATTCACCAGCAAATTCAGCAACCGCAGCAAAAAAGCCCTTCCACCTAGGAAGGGATGGGGTGGGC
Source organism: uncultured Phycisphaeraceae bacterium (assembly GCA_964516725.1). Classification (GTDB taxonomy): domain Bacteria; phylum Planctomycetota; class Phycisphaerae; order Phycisphaerales; family UBA1924; genus BJHL01. The sequence goes on along the minus strand of CAZEZV010000315.1, from coordinate 1,589 downwards.
GAGCGCAAGCGAGTATCTCTCATCGACGCAGCGGTACGTCGATGCGGTGATACGAGCCTCGGAATTCTTGGACCCACGTCGATACTCCTGCCATTTTGCATCACGACATTGCTCTATCGCTGCGCCTTTGTGTTACACCTACCCTCCGCTCTTCCACAAATTCCCAGTTTCCCGCGCCCCCACCCCCCACCCCCCGCCCCCCCCGGAGTCCCAATGTCCTTCGCTCTCAGCTCACCCCCGACCACCGACGGCTTCGCCAAGTACCAATCCTTCTACGAACGCCCGCCATCCATCGTCGTCGAGTGGCACGACAACCAGACCGACGCCGTGGGCTGGCTGTGCATCGACTCGCTGCGCGGCGGAGCAGCGGGCGGCGGCACCCGCATGCGGGCCGGCGGCACGCGTGAGGAAGCGATTTTTCTGGCGAAAACGATGGGCGTGAAGTTTCGCGCCTGCGGCCCCGACATCGGCGGCGGCAAGAGTGTCATTCGCTTCAATGCGGCGGCTCCGCTCGAAGTGAAGCATGGAGTCTTGGAGCGCTGGTACCGGCACATCGGGCCGTATCTGAAAAATTGCTACGGCACGGGAGGCGATGTCGGCGTTGATGAAGTGTCCGAAGCGACGGCGATCACTGAACGAGTGCTTGGACTGAAACACGTGCAGGAGGGCATCGCGCGGGGGCACACGTGGAATGACAACGAAGGGCCTGATCCGAAGATTGCGCGTTTGAAGCAAGGCGTTGAAGCGCTCGTGACCCTCGACGACCTGCCGGGGCCGCGGACGAATGGATCGTGGATGATTGCCGATGTTGTGACTGGCTTAGGCGTCGCGAGGAGCATCGAGGCCTACTACCGCCTGCGACATCTCAAACTCGAAGGGCAGCGCGTCATCATTGAGGGCTTCGGCGCTGTTGGCGCATTCGCCGGCTATTACCTCCAGCACAAAGGCGCAGTCACCGTCTCCACCAGCACCCGCAACGCCGACGGCACCATCCGCGTCGTGCAGAACGCCCGCGGCATCGATTGCGCGAAGCTCATTCTTGCCCGCGACAACACGAACTTGCCCGCGAAGTTTGACGGCTCGCAAGTGCTCGATACCGCGAGCGGCGACGAACTCCTCAATATCCCAGCCGAAATCTATATTCCCGCCGCAGCGAGTCACACAACAACGCAGACGCGGCTTGCTGTGATGCGCAAAGCGGGCGTGAAAGTGGTGAGTTGCGGCGCGAACAATCCGTTTGCGTATGACAAGGACAAGGAGCGCGTTGCGGACTGGGTCGCCGACCAACTCACACTGATGCGAGAGGCCGACAAGTCGTTTGCGATTATCCCCGACTTCATCGCCAACTGCGGCATGGCGAGAGCGTTCCACTACTTGATGAAGGCGGGCGGGAAGACGGATGCGCAGAGCATCGTGGCCGATGCCGGCACACTGATCGAGAGCCGCACGGCGGAGTTGCTCAAGGATCATCAGGCGCCAACAGGGTTGCTGAACAAGGCGTTTGCGATGTTTGTGCCAGCATGACAGATATGCCCCCCCCCCCTGTATCCTGACCAAACCTGCCGAATACGGTCTTCCCGCGTTGTCCG
>CAZEZV010000314.1:0-4546 GCA_964516725.1 uncultured Phycisphaeraceae bacterium | reverse complement strand
CCTTAGCCGTGCCCACCCCCGCGTCCGACAATTTCACCGCTAACCCCAACCCCCGACTCCCGACTTGGTTCGGTGTGGGCGGCGGCACCACGCGGTTTGCGACTCCTGCGACTGTCGCACAGCTTGCAACGCTCATCGCTATCGACCCACAACTCAAAGTTTTGGGCGATGGTGCAAATCTTTTGGTTGATGATGAGGGCGTTGACGATTTGGTTGTCCGCCTCAACAGTGGCGAGTTTCTTGAAGTTCGAGTCAAAGACGTATCTGGCCAGAATTCAGGCACGGTATCTGTGGGCGCGGGTGTACACCTGTTCGGGCTCATCAACAAGACTGTCAAGGAGGGCCTGGGCGGGCTTGAGGTGCTTGCGGGCGTTCCAGCAACGCTCGGCGGCGCGATCGTGATGAACGCGGGTGGCGCGTATGGAGAAATCGCGAATGTCATTGAACGTGTGTACGCGCTTGATCGCAGTGGTAAAGCCATCACGCTTGAACGGCGTGACATTGACTTCGGCTATCGCAGGTCAGGGCTCAACCACCTCATCATCACCGGTGCGGACTTGAAGCTCACGCCGAGTGATCCGGTTGCGCTTGCCGAGCGCAAGCGCGAGATCAATGAGTACAAGTCGCGGACGCAGCCGATGAGCGCGAACTCGGCGGGGTGTTGCTTCAAGAATCCGACGCTCACGCATGAAGTTGTGCATCGCGGCGAATTGCTCGGGCAGAAGGGGCAGCGCGTGTCGGCGGGGATGCTGATTGATCGCGCGGGGCTGAAGGGCTTGGCGCACGGCACGGCGGTTGTGAGTGAGCAGCACGCGAACTTTCTGGTGTCTCGAGACAAGGCGAGCGGGAGAGCGCGGGACATCATTGAACTGATGGAGATGGTTGAGGTGCGGGTGCGAGATGCCTTTGGGGTGATGCTGGAACGGGAGGTTGTGGTGTGGAGGCGCATGGCCTAGGGCAGTTGTTTTTTTAGCGAACGCGGCACGATATTCCTCTTTGAGCTCAGAGACACAAAGATCAAGTGGTAGATGAGGTTGAGCTTGTGTTTCATGTCGGCACGCGCGTTTTATCTCATTCCCCTCTTGAACTCTGTGCCTCTGGGCTAAATCGAATTCTTTGTTGACGGCCACTGCAAACAACGCGAAGCCGGTCCAGCCATGTCAAGGCCTGTTGCCGCCGGTGTGATACGATGGAGTGATGATGCTGTGCGGTCGCAGAGTGCTGTGGTGTGCGATGGCCGGAGCGCCGTGTGTGCTGTGCGCGTGCGGGCCGACGGTTCGCCCTTCCTTTGATTCGCCCGAGCCCGCGGCGAGGAACGCCGCGATTGTGAACGCGGCGGGCACAGGGGATCGCTCGGCGACGCCGGGGCTTATTCGGATGCTGCGCAGCGATGATCCATGCACGCGGCTGCTGGCAATTGAAACTTTGGAACAGCTGCACGGGACGACGATGGGGTATGACTGCGGGGCGGAGGATTGGCGGCGGGCGGTGGCGATTCGCAGATGGGAAGCGGCACGGCATTCGGGCGAATTGGAGGCAGATAGGAAAAGCGTACAATCAAGCGGCATTCTTCCGAAAGAAGGAGCGGGAGTTTCTGAGGAGGTTTCGCGAATCCGATGAGTTCTCACGCCAGCAATGCGGGCAGACTTGATCCGTCGCTTCATGCGTCTTCGCAGAGCGTGTACGGCGAGGAACTTCGTCTTGAACTCGTCAGCAAGACGGTGTACCTGTGTGCGGTGCGGTCGTTGATTTCAGCGGTGTGCAATCGACTGGGTTTCAACAACGCGCAGGGCTCGCAGGTGGTGCTGGCTGTGGATGAGGCGCTTGCGAATGTGATCAAGCATGGATACGCGGGGCGCGAGGATGGGAAGATTGTTCTGTTTGTGTGCCCGTTTTCGATGTCGGAGCGCGGGCCGGGCATCAAAGTCATCATTGAGGACAATGCGAAGCAGGTTGATCCGTCGGCGATCAAGAGTCGGGATCTTGATGATGTGAGGCCGGGCGGGTTGGGTGTTCACATCATTCAGCGGGTGATGGATTCAGCGAGCTACGAGAAACGTGTCGGGACCGGGATGAAACTCACGCTTGTCAAGTATCTGTCTTCGCCCGCGGTGAGTGGAGATGGGTTGATGTCAGGTGATGCGTGCTGCGGGGGACTCGGGGGCGGTGGGGGAAACTGCGTCAACAAAGAAGGCGGGAAGGCATGAGTGATCGGAACAATCCAACGAGCGTGACGTTTGCCGCTGGTGTTGCGACCGTGACTCCACACGGGGACATCGGCACGTATGAAGCGAGTTCGCTGCGGATGGCGATCAAGCAGGCGTATGACCAGAAGCCGAAGAAACTGGTGGTGGACTTGTCGGGCGTGCCCTACATGGCGACGGCGGGGCTGGCAACGCTTGTGGAGGCCCGGCAACTTGCGATGAAGAGTTCGGCGCAGTTGGTGCTCTGCGGGCTGAATGAGCGGGTGAAGGCGGTGTTTGATATTTCGCGGTTGACGGGGGTGTTCAAGATTGTGGGAAGTGTTGGGGAGGCGGGGTGAGTCGAACGGCGTGTGACCATTGTGCCGCCGCCCCCGCTCGTCGGCGGCACATTGGCTACTGCGGCCGCATCTTGCTGATGGACTCCCGCCCATCATGCTCATAGAAAAGTTTCGCCACGGCAGACCCCAACTCTGCCGCGAGGTCTTCTTGCGCCTTCGCCTGCGCAACCGCCGTTTTCGGAATGTCCCCTTGCCGCACCGGCAGCGTCACAGCTATCGCCTTCCCCTCAAATTCCTGCGGCCACACGCGAGCGGCGTTCGACTTTGCATCAATCACCTTCACGCGCGCCGCCGCGTACGGCTGATACGTCACGCCATCCTGCGACAAACCGAACTGATCGAGCGACACATAGATGACAACTTCGGCCTTCACGCTCTGCGCGAGCGTGACAATCGGCAACCCCTTCTCGCTGGTGTCGCGGGCCGCCGCGTTTTGAATTGATGCGGAGTCGATCATGTTGGTCAGGGACTTGGAGGCGAGCAGTTCGGTCTCGGCTCGGGTGCCCAGATTCACGCGCAGCGCTCGCCGGGGCATCACGTTGGCGCGATCGTCGACGAAGACGACGGTTGCGCGGTCTTTTTCGAGCGTGTGCTGCGCGGGGACTTTCGGCAACCCGCGTGTGATGTACAGAGCTGGCGCGATGATGTTGCAGCCCCCGAGCATCGTCAAAGCGACGGCCAACACCGACAGCACCGCACAGCGAAACAACAATGTGTACTTCATAGTCAATCCACCAAAAAAGCAACCATCAACATCAGCTCACACAACATGCAGCCCGACCGTCAAGGAGGACTGTGCTTCAACACGGACAATCACACAATGCAATTGCAGATTCTCTGTTGCGATCCCAATGGTGATTCGTTCACCACAGAGACGCAGAGGCACAGAGACAGGAAGAGAAAAGGTTGTATGTCCACGGAAGCATTCCATTCATGTCCTTTCCCGGTTCTCTATGCTCTCCTTTGTTTCTCTCCACTTCCCTCTGCTTCTCGTTGCCGCTGTGGTCATCGACAATCCACTGATCCAACCACCCGCGACGCTAATACTCCGGGTAGTACGGCTCCTCATGCCTGTAAAACAACCAACTCGCACGATCAACCATGCGCGCCAACAGCGCCGAAGCCACTACGTTCCGCGGTATCTCATCCACGCTCACGCCAATCTTGTCCGGGAAGTCCACCGTTTGCACTTTCGTAAACGCGGCTTCATCCGGCGCCTGCCCATCCACCTCATACACGCTCGTCGTGAAGTTCGCAATGCCCTTCCACTCATACGAGTTTCCGGGTTCGTGCAACCTGAAGTCCGACACCTCAATCAAAATCACCCGCTGCACGCCGCCAAGTTCTGTCGCAAGATCGCTCATGGGTTTGGCGATCCATCCCGGGTTTCGATACAGATAACTCTTGGTCGGTCCCGCCTTCACGTACCCTCCGGCAGGCGGCACGTTCGCCGGAAGCGCAAGCCTCTGGATGATGCGCTCGGTCATTGAATCCACAATTCCCGGATATTCCGCAAGAATCGCTCGATCCGCCGTGACCAGCACCGCGAATGACTTTCCGTTCAGCCCGGTATATTCGGCGTCGATTGGCCGAGTGCTCGTCCGGCGGCGGCTCTCTTCCATCGCGGCGAACAACTGGCAGCCGGGCAGGCACGCCATCGCGGCGATTGCCAAGAGCAAGCACAATGGCAAGGTCCAGGCACGCGCGAACGCCTTCGAAGCAGCAGAAGAGCTGGGTGACATCAGATGGGGTGAATCGTTCTGTTGCATGGTTGACACGTCAACTTTGTTCGCAGCCCGCCTCGCTGGCGAGCGAGGCAGATAGGTTTGTTTTGGCCGCTTTCGGGCACAGCGTCTGCGTGCCAGCAAGAGCCAGCGCTGGGCGTACCAGCGTTTTGGTGTGAGGATGATACACGCCAAACACTGCTACCCTTGGGCGTGGCTCACGCATCCGTTTCAGAGCCGGACTCCGGGACTTCACCCCCTGATCCGAACGCTTCCCATG
>CAZEZV010000313.1:0-4554 GCA_964516725.1 uncultured Phycisphaeraceae bacterium | reverse complement strand
CCTTCAAAGTCCGTCGCAATGACTTCGGCGGACACAGGCCCCTTGCACACGCCGCAGATTTCCGCAAGCCGCTTCGCGTACGGCACGCCTTCCTTTGCGATCAGCGACGGATTCGTCGTGACGCCGTCCAGCACGCCCAGGTCGTGGGCTTTTTTCACGTCATCGAGGTTGGCCGAATCAAGATAAATCTGCATGCAAGCTCCCAAGGTCATGTTCCAAAATCAAGGCTCATTCATAGGCCTAAACCGCAGCGTATGCGTCGCAGTGCCACGGTTAAGAACGCGACCCAATCGAAAGTACCTTCACCCCAACCGAATAATGACAAGGCGCACATCCGATGTACTCAAATCGCACGTTCGCCAACGCAACAAACTCTTTCCATGCCTTGTACTCATGCTCTTTCCACCCCGGATAATTGAAGTACTCATCAAAGACAATCACCGTCCCCGCCACGATCCGCCCCGCGCCATGCATCGCGTCCAGAATCGTCTTTGCGCTGCTGTACAAGTCCGCATCAATATGCAGAAAGAGCGCGGGCTCTCGATGCGCCCGCAGAAAACCCGGCAGCGTGTCGTGAAACCAGCCCTTGTGCAATGTGACGTTCGCCGGCACCGCTGGCGCATTGCCATCAAGCGAAAATCGCCCGGCCTTGCGCCCCAAGAACCAGTCATCGGGCAATCCTTCAAAGCTGTCAAAGCCATGCACGACCGCCGAAGGCAGCTGCTTCGCAACATACCCCGCGATGTGCGTGATCGTCTCGCCCTTGTGAACGCCAAATTCGCACATCATCCCCCCAGGCCCGCGGGACGCCATCGCCACATCCACGGCATGACTCAACAGCTTGTTGCGACCCTCGGTGTCATGCCGCGCTTTGGGCTCTACACCTTTGAACACCTGCGCCGCATGCATCTCGCTGTCGATCAACTGTGCCGATTCCCACGTTGCGAGCACCCACGCCATGCGCTCCGCGTCGTGCAGATAGTCATCGAGAAATTGTGCGTCGATTGCGGAGCGGGCGTCCATATTGGAGCGTACGAGCGGCGCGGAGTGCATGATTCACGCAACCTCCACCACCATCTCCACCTCCACCGGCGCACCCAGCGGCAGCGCAATGTTCCCAACCGCCGCGCGAGCGTGCCTCCCCGCGTCTCCAAACACCGCAACCAACAAGTCGCTTGCCCCGTTGCCCACCTTGGGTTGGTCGTACCACCCCGCGTCACTGCACACAAAGACTCCCACCCGCACCACCTGCTTGACGCGCGACAATTCTCCGATCTCTGCCTTCAGCGCCGACAGCGCATTGATGCAGCACTGCCGCGAGCACTCGATAGCCACCTCGACAGACACCTGACTCGGCACGGCACCCTTCGCGACCAAAACCCCGTCTCGCCACGGAACTTGGCCGGACACAAACACAAGATTGCCCGTCCGGCGCGTCGGGATGTACGCGGCCACTGGCTTCGCTGGGGCAGGGAGGACGAGATTGAGTGCGGCGAGGCGCTGTTCCGGGGTCTGGTTCATCTCCTTTGGTATGCGGCTTTCATGCGTATTCAACTTGCAACCTGCGCGCGGGTGGCTCAGGTGGGGGCGGGGGGGGCTCGCCTACGGCGGGAGTGCACGGCTGGTCGGTCACAGGCGAGGACGCCATTCCCACGAACGTGTGCTGCATACTTCCGTATACCGAACAAAAATCAAGTGAAAATTGCCCACCTCCACTGCAACCTTGACAATTCCCTCCCGAATCGTTATGCTGTACATGCTCATCTCCGGAGGAAACTCCGCGCGTGAGTCGTGGTAGGATAAACGGGCGACTGGTGCGGCAAACCATTTTGCTTTCACCGTTCTCATGCGAGGCATTGACTTCGCAGGCTGATTCCAGCCCACCTTTTTCCTTGTTTCCTACCGACATGCCGGACGCTCGAAACAGAGCCGCCAGCGGAGTTTGACGACCCGCCGGAGACGGTTTTGTTGCGAAGCAAGGCTCGCTCACGCAAGTGCGCGATGTGTCGGTCGGGTGTGCGTCTATTTGATGCATACTTGGAGCACGCGTGAATGTTCACGCCGCTCGGAAATGGGTCGTCAAAAGTTCTGCTGTCGAGCATTCGCTTCGACATGCACGCTCCCGGCATTCAACCGGGAGCAATGGAGTCAGTCCATGAAGACCAATCGTAAAGCATTCACGTTGATCGAACTCTTGGTGGTTATCGCCATCATCGCCCTCTTGATCGGCATCCTGTTGCCGGCACTGGGCAAGGCCCGCGCTTCGGCCCGTCAGATCAAGGACAGCACCCAGATCCGTGGCGTGCACCAGGGCATGGTGCTGTTCGCTCAGTCGAACGGCGACCTCTACCCCATCCCCAGCACGCTCGACAAGGCCAACCAGACCATCATCGCGACCGCCGCGAAGGATGATCCGGGAGCCGTTCTGTCGTCCCTGATCTTCGGCAACTACTTCTCCCCCGAACTCTGCGTCAGCCCCGCTGAGCAGAGCGCCCAGATCGCGATCGACACCAACTACTACCTCTCGATCCCGCCCGCTGCGAAGTCAAGCACGACCGGCGCGAACGCCACGACGCAGGCCCTCTGGGATCCTGAGTTCTACGGCTCGCCCGCGGAAGGCCACTTCCCCACGCCCGCGACCAACACCGGCAACAAGCCCCTGGGCTACAACACCGGCACCGACACGAGCGGCAACAACTCCTACGCCATGACCCCGTTCTTCGGTGGTCGTCGCTCCAAGTGGAACAGCACGCTGCAGAGCACGGAAGCCGTCATCGGCAACCGCGGCCCGACCTACACGCTGACCACCCCCGCTGACACCGGCACCTTCGCCCTCGTTCCGAACTCAACCGCCCCAACCCCGTGGACTTCGGGCGCGGTCGGCACGAACGCCCCCGGCAGCCAGTCGACCACGCTCCAGATTCACGGCGGTCGCACGAGCTGGGAAGGCAACATCGCCTACAACGACAACCACGTCAACTTCGAAACCCGTCCTGATCCGGAAAACCTGAACTTCAACTTCACGGGCCTCCAGCCCGCGAACCGCAGCAAGCCGGACAACCTGCACATGTCCGAGCGCGATGACACCCGTCTGCTCGCGACCGAAGGCACAGCTGTGCCGACGATTGGCACGCTCGCTGATGCCAATCCGATGCGCTGGACCAACAACTACCTGCGTCTGTGGGTTGTTACGAGTAACAGCACGACGGCACCTGGAGCGGCAGCTGGCATGGGTGTGGCGCTCGACTAAGCCATAATCAATCGTTTGCATTTTCACTACGAAGAGAAAGACGAAAGTCTTTCTCTTTTTTTTGTTGTTATTTGCAGATTTTTCATTATGATGTACTGGATCGGTGTTCTCATAACACAAAATGTTAGAGACTTGGAGAGTAAAACATGAAAAAACACACGTCGGCACTGATTGTTGTTTGTACAGCGACTTCACAGGGATTTGCACAGCCAGGTCCGATTCCGACTGGGTGCGATGAATGGCGAACTGCTGATAGGATTAGTTTGCTCAGAATCGCATACAGCGCTTGTACTACCCTAGGCGATTGTGGCAGCATTGCTCCGAAGCCGCCAGGGTCCGTGTTTACGACAAGACAAGCGGCTTCGCTCGAAGGAATTTCCAGCGGCGGAACACCTCCAATTTCTTCTTTGTGGCGTTACGGGATACCTCAATTCCCGGAGTTGGCAGTTCCAATTCAGATTTCGAATACAGGCGTCGCAGTTGCACTGGTTGACTCCTTCGGAACCGGGATTCAACGGCACTTGGTGAAAGTGGATTTGCAAGACCCGGCAACATCACCTTGTTCAACCACAACCGGGATCGTCTATGAAGGGCAACAAGTTCAGCCGTCAACGGGGTGGCCTGCTGAGATAGATGATTGCAACTTCGCAGTGACAGACCCAGCCCGCCTGACTTGGGGTGGCTTCGCTTCAATCAGTATTGGCAAGTTGGATTCAACGCCATCTGCTACATACGGAGATCCAGACGTTGCGACAGGATATATTCGTCTAACATCAGAAGGCGCCGCAGATCGGGTTTGTAGCCTCGGTGCGTCATGCCTCGGTGATAATGGAGATCTAGTTTTTTCTTCTGCGGGTGAATATCTCACCTACGAGAGACCGAATCAAGTTCCCCGTGATGGTTTCGTCTATTATAATAACGGCACAAAGATCGTCGCAATGACGGATGGTGCATTGTGGTGCTTTGGGTGTTCAAATGATCCTTTGCAGTGGATGAAAAGATACAATTATGCAGCTAATCAATGGGTAGCTTATCCGCAATACTATTTTAGCTCAACCATTAGTGGAACGGTGTTTCAGTCACGAGCACTTATGGGAGAGGCTGGATTTCTGACTTGGGGAAACATTACTAACTGCAAACCTGACGGCGAAATATATAGCCTGGCTATTGGTCGAGATGGCCTTGAGAAGTACGTCCTGCTGCAAGCGGGAGATACCATTTCAAGATGGCGGTCTACCAATGAAGTTTACACGTGGAATGGAAATGACGGGCTTATTGGATCTTCCGGTGGCGGCTATGGATAT
>CAZEZV010000312.1:0-4581 GCA_964516725.1 uncultured Phycisphaeraceae bacterium | reverse complement strand
TGCTGTGTACTGGCCTCGCTCCATTTCGAGGGTCGCAGTGGCGTGCGCATCGATCATGGTTTCGTACGCCTGCGCGAGATCTTTTTCCATTTGCTGGCGTGCAAGTGCTCGGGAATGCTCTCGTGACACTACGCCGAATGCAATCGCGCCGATGAGCAGCGCCGCGAGGCCACCAGAGACAAGCCGTGCAGAGTTGCGGCGGACGAACTTTGTTGCGAGATACACGGCGCTTGCGCGTCGTGCCTTGACGGGTCTCATCGAAAGGAAGTTGTCAATATCTTCTGCAAGGGCTTCCGCGCTTTCGTAGCGGTGTTGGGGGTCATGGGCCGTCGCGCGAGCGACGATGCTTGCAAGATCGCCACGAATTACCCGTGCAAGTGCCTCGCTGGTGGGCAACGCTCGCTTGCGGGCAGTTTCCGCGAGTTGTGCTGCGGAGCACTCTCGCAGTCTGGCTGTGATGGCTGGGCATTCCGTCTTTGCGACGTGCATGCATGCGGCGACGGGGCCCATCGCTCGCAGTTGCTCTGGGTCGTGAGGCAGCACTCCGGAAATGATTTCGTGAAGCAAAACCCCCAGGGCATAGATGTCCGAACGTGTGTCGACTTCATGGCCGCCGCTGTTTGCTTGCTCGGGACTCATGTACTCGGGCGTCCCGATGACATGTTCGACGCTGGCGAGCAAGTTTGACGCGACTCCATGGCTGCGCGAGGCGAAGGCTTCTGCTCCGAGCGAATCCGGCACAAGAATCTTGGCGATCCCGAAGTCGATCACTTTGACGAGTGCATGATCGAGCGACTCACCCGGTTCGAACGTGCCCATGAGCACGTTGCCGGGTTTGATATCGCGGTGTATGACGCCCTTCTGGTGCGCGTGGTGAATTGCTCGACAGACTCGCACGAACAAACTGAGGCGAACTTCAATGCTTGCGTTGCATTCATCGCACGCTTTGGTAATTGGCAGGCCGCCTTCGATGTACTCCATCGAAAAATATGGCTGGCCCTGTTCGGTCTCACCTGCGTCGATGAGTCTTGCGATCGCCGGATGCTCGAGCAGCGCGAGCGTGCGCCGTTCAACAATAAATCGCTGCAGAACCCGCTCTGTATCGAGCAACGTTCCGGTCCGCACGACCTTGATCGCCGCGAGCCGCTTCACGGGCTGCGTCTGCTCGCCAAGGTACACGTTTCCAAAGCCACCTTGGCCCAAGAGTCGCGTAATGGTGTACGGACCAATCGCCTTTGGCTGCGCCGCGATCCGCGACTGCGCCTGCAGGTCCTTTCGTACCTGTGCTGTACTCGCTTCGATGTGCGCAAGCGTTTCGCCAAGCCCGCTTCGATCTGCACGAACCATTTCCAACACTTGCCCCGCGACCCACGTGTCGCTGCCACTCAGACGCAGCACGGCTTGCGTCTGATCGCCTTGCGGCAGATCAGCCACTTCGTGGAAAATCTCTTCCACGCGCCGCCAACGCTGCGACGACAAACTCATGTCCCACCCCCCGAACTACTTCCAGAGTTGTTGACCGCGTCATCGCGAGAATCAAACATGCTGCCTCGCCAGCGAGCCATAAGCCACGCCTTCGCGAACCGGCCATCGCGCGATACGGTCTTGGCTGAAACGCCCAACGCTTCCGCGATCTGATCGTCCGTCAATCCGGCGAAGAACTTCATCATCAGCATCTGCGCAGGGCGAGGGTGATGCTGTTCGAGCAGCGTGAGCAATTCATCCAACGCGACGATGTCTTCGCTCGCGGACTCAAACGAAATACCCGGCCCCGCCGCTTTTGAATCCAACTCAACACGGACCCCATCGCCGCCGCGCTTGAGCGCGAGTCTCGCGCGTGCATGATCGAGCAAGACATATCGCATCGCAATAGCCGCTGCGCCGAAGAAGTGACCCTGGCTCTCCCACCCAGGATCGCCCTCCGCCGTGAGTTTCATGTAGGCTTCGTGGACGAGCGCCGTGGGCTGGAGAGTCTGGCCCGGCGGCAAGTTCGAGAGGCGCGCCGCCGCGAGTTGTCGAAGTTGCTTGTACACCCCCTGAATCAACTCCGCGGATGGCAACGCACGAGGCGTCGGCTGGCTGTCGCCGCCGCCAGACCTTTCTTCGCCATGTGATCCACTGCGAAACATTCGTACACCAATATACATCATCCGCGATGCGCAGCCAACCAGCGTCGCTCACCCCTCGGGAAGTCAGCCAAACCACGTTATTTTCGGACACTTGACGATTTTGTGACAAAATCGCACAGCCAATGTCTGTTTCGGGTTGTGAATTCCGGGATAGTGCATGAAGGGGTTCGGGAGTGGCTTTGAGATTGTTTGTTGAACCGTTGATTCTCAATGTTGATTAAGGAGTGTCCTGTGAACCGTTCGTCATACATAGTTCTTCGTTCGTTCCTCGTCGCTGGCACTCTCGCGAGCATCGCTGGGACTGCAGTTGCGCAAGTCAACACCGTCTACAACTTTGAAAACCTCGCGGCGGGCACGAGCGTGACGAACCAATATCGTGGCGTCACGATCGGTCGTGTCTTCGGGGCGAGTGTGACGCCTTGTGTGATTGCGACAGAAAGCAACTCCGTTTCGCCGACGCGCGTCCTGCGAACGCCGTTCGCTGGCGAAGAGTTCAGCCCGCACTTCATGCGTCTGAACTTCACGCAGGCACAGCGCTTTGTGCAGTTTGGCATGGGTCCCAGCAACATCTTCTGCAACGCGCCGGCGAATCGCATGCGCGTTACGGCGTACAACGGCGCCGGGACGCTGCTGTTCTCGCGCGATTACGTGGTCAATGTCGCGGGAGCGAACACGCTCGTGCAGGTTGGAAATCCAACCGGACCTTTCGAGATTTCCCGCATTGATATTGATGGCTCGGTCCCGGGCTTTTGCGCCGAACAGGGCGAGTCGATTGACGATCTCACCTTCCTTCCCGATACCACGCCTCCCGTTGTGAATATCACAGCTCCTGCAGATGACGCATGCGTCTGTGGCAACAGCTCCGTCATCGTGTCTGGTTCAACCTGCGAACCAGATGGCGTGTACCTGAACGAGCAGCTTGAATACTCCGAATTTCCGGATGGTCCATGGACGCTTGTGCAACAATTCAACACGCCTTTCTGTCCGCCGGGCGGCACGTTGTACTCCTGGAATACGGGTTCGTTGCCGGGCGGTCAGTACTACATCCGCGTGACCGCGACCAACGTCGATGGATGGTCCACCAGTGAAACTCGGCGCATTGTGATTGACAAGACACCGCCAGGCATCAATCTCCGCTCGCCCAGCGGGGATGCGCCCACACCGATTTACAGCGGACAAATCTGCTTTGATGGCTCGGTGGGAGATCAGGGTTGTGCCAATCCGACGTGGACGCTCCAATGGCGCCCCGGCACCAGCGGCGCGTGGAACAACGTTGCGCCCGCGGCGACTTCAACGATCATCAACGATCCCCTTGGCAGTTGGAACGTTTCGTCGCTCGCGGACGGCCCGTATCAAGTCCGTGTCACCGCGACCGATACGTGCGGACAGACCACGGACCTCACAGGCCGCAACGTGATCGTTGATAACACGCCGCCCGTGTCAGTTATCACGGATCCAATGAACTGCCAGAACGTTGGCGGTGTCGTGATTATCCGCGGGACAGCCTTCGACGCGAACATCAGTGGGTGGGCATTGCAAGTCACGGGCGGTGCATCGCACGGCTGGACAACTATCGCAACCGGCACGTCGAACATCGTGAACGGAGTGCTTGGTGCATTCAACACAACCGGTCAGCCCAAGTGTGCGTACGCCGTGCGTCTCATCGTCAACGACCGCTCCATCACCGGCTGTGGCAGCGGCGTGCAAAGCCGTGAGTACGTGACCACGATCGACGTTGCCCAGCCCGGCCAATGTGACGACATTGACTTCAATAACGACGGCAGCGTCTTTGATCCTGCTGACATCGACGCGTTCCTGCGTGTATACAGCGAAGGGCCTTGCGAGCTGTGAATCGTCAGGAAATCACTGGTGAAACGCGCTACACCGGTACTTACTTCAACTCGACACGTGACTTGAACACCCGGAGTATGCTCATGAATGCAAAGAACGTGTCACGACTTGTTCCGGTCTCGGTCGCCGTGCTGATTGCGACCACCGGTCTCCTCATCGCCGGCCCGCTGAACCCGCCGTCGGGTCCGATTGCGAGCACTGGAAACACCCTCACAGAAGTCGAGCCGCGCATTGCGATCAACCTCCCCCAACACGCTCCATGTTGAAGATCACGCAGCCGGGTAGTTACTACGTGACTGCAAATCTGGCTGGCGTTGTTGCAAAGCACGGCATCGAAGTCGCGCGAACGACGTGACGCTTGATCTCAACGGATTGAGTTGCTTGGTGTCGCCGGGTCATTGAACGGCGTTCAAGTCGCCGCGCCCCTCCCTATCTGATACCGTCACGAACGCATTCTCTGTTTTCTTATCGGGCGTGGCTTTTCGGGATTTCTGTTCGCACCTATTTGGTTCACGGGAGAGAACTTTCCGTGGAGTGGTTGCTGAGTGTTCGAAACGGCTGGAAAACAAGCCATTTCAGCCCGTCAGCGTGTGCAAATATT
>CAZEZV010000311.1:0-4581 GCA_964516725.1 uncultured Phycisphaeraceae bacterium | reverse complement strand
CTTGTGCCAACCGCCTCTATTGCAAAAAGAAAACCGGCAGGCTTTCGGCCTGCCGGCTCTCGTCATTGACCTGAGTTCAAATTACTTCTTGTACTCTTCCAGAGCCTTCTGGAGACCTTCCTTCAAGTCCGCGCCAGCCAGCGACACGGCCTTTTCCTGCGTTTCGATGGCCTTCGCCTTGTCACCCTTGACAAAGTAAGCCCGGGCGAGCGTGTCAAGAATCGCCGCGTCCTTGTGCTCGGTGATGTCCGCCGCACGCTTGGCGGCCTTGAGCGCGACGTCGGCGTTACGATCAGTGACGCTGAGTTCAGGATCAACGATGGTCCACGCAATCATGTTGAGTGCCTGGGCGTTGTCTGCGTACGCACCAGTGATCATCTTGTCCGCGAATGCGTAGGCCGCTTTCGCGTCCTTGCCTTCGGTGATCATGTGGCGGAAGCCAGTTGCTCCGGCGTTCATGCCGGCGGTGGGAGCCTTCTCCGCGATTTCGAACATGACAACCGCAGCTTCGTCCTTCTTGCCGCTCTGCCAGAGTTCGCCGGCCTTCTTCATCTGGGGCTGGACCTTGGCGTATTCCTTCTCAGCCACTGCCTCGGCGTCGAGTTCCTTCTGCCGGGATTCCTTGGCCTTCTTGAGGTCCCACTTCTTGTTCACAACCTGGTCCAGCGCGTCGTCCATCGAGCCCGGGTGCCCGATCCACGCGATCTTGCCGTCCTGGTTGACGATGAACGCGCTGGGGATGCCGTTGAGGTTCGCCGCGGCCATGTAGTTGTCGGCCATGTACTTCGCGCCGCCGTCAAACGCGACGGTGTAGCGCATGTTGTCGTTGTGCTTCTTCATGAAGTCGGCGATCTTGGTGTTGAGCTCCTCGTTGTACCCGCGCTCCCAGATGTTGACGCCGACGACCGTCACCTTGCCGCTGTACTTCTCTTGAAGCTCGGACACATGCGGGAACGCGCGGATGCACGGCCCGCACCACGTCGCCCAGAACTCTACGACGTACACATGACCCTTCTTGAACTCGCTGATCGGGTCGCCCTTCAAGTATTTCTCAACTTTGATGGCCGGCGCGACATCGCCGATGGTCAGGGTCTTGGAGTCCGATTTCTTGTCATCGTCCGCCGCGATGGCGGTCGCCGGGGCGAGCACGAATGAGGTGCCTGCAACAAACGTGAGGCCCAGGACGAGCGAACGGGCGAACATGCTGAACTTCATGAATAATCTCCTTCAAGAGCGGCGTGCCTTGCGTGTGTGCGCTGACGAGTCTTACGGGAGGAAGTCCCAACTGTGCAAGCATCGCAGCCACTCAAAGAGCCGACGTGAGTATAACAACCCGTGGAAACGGGGCTTTCGGAGTATTTGACGCGTGAGCGGCTGAAACGTTGCAGGAATCGTAAAGGTGTTTGGAGTTTGTTAGAACAGCTCGCGCCGTGCCACTGACTGTGCTTAGCGGTCAGTGGTGGATCATCAAGAACGCCCAAAATGTCACGTTGTGTCTGCCCACTCTCCACCGACAATCAGAGCATTGTCGGTGGCACGGATCAACACATCTCACTCCTGCGATCGCTGATACTGCAAACTCGTGGGATACGCAAACTCGATCTGCTCGCGGGCGAACGCATGAAGCAGGGCGAGGTTGATGCGGTGCTGTTCGCGGACGAACGTCGAGTAGTCACTGATCGTGACGAAGTACACCAGTTCAAAGTCCAGCGAGTATGCGCCGAGCGTCTTGAGGTGGCAGCGATCAAATCGCAATGGCCTTGTTGACGTTTCGCTGCCGGCGTGATTGGACTCTTGCGACCCATTCGATTGATCGTGTGTTTGGTCGGGCTCGGGGGCGGGGGGCAACACGCATTCGCGCACAATCTCCGGCACGCTCGCAACCTTCTCCTTCGGCGTTTCATAGGCGATGCTGATCACCTGTACAACCCGTCGCTCGGGCATGCGCTGAAAGTTGTGCATCCGCGATGAGAGCAGATCTCCGTTGCAAAACACAATCTGCTCGCCCGACACCGACCTGATCCGTGTGGTCTTGATACCGATGCTCTCGACAGTGCCCGACTTGTCGCCCACGGTGATCGAATCACCCACCTGAAACGGCTTGTCAAACACAATGATCAGCGACGCGAACAAGTCCGCCAGAATGTTCTGCGTTGCCAGCGCGATGGCGATGCCGCCCAGGCCCAGCGCGCCAAGCAGCGGTGTGACTCGGATGTCCAGATTCTCAAGCACGATCAGCAGCACCGCGAGCGCGAGTGCCGTCTGCACCAGCGTCCTGACAATCCCCGTCGCCGTGTTGATGGTCGGGTCCGGCTTGCCGTCCCTGGTCTTGGTGCGAGCGAGAATCGCCGTGGCAAGGTGATCGACAACGAGCCGGCTGGAGAGCAGCACCTGTGCGCCCAGCGTGCCGACCACAAGGACTTTGAGCGCCTTATCAAGCCCGCCCGGCAGCAGCAATACGGACGATGCGATGCCGAGCGCGACCGGGATGATGCACCACAGCCGCAGGTCCGCGATCAGCGCGAGCGCGAGGTTGTCGAGCTTCGTCTCTGTCTTCGCCGCGATCATCCGCAGCCTTGCCATCAGGAAGTGACGGATGAGGTACGACAGGAAAAGAGCCGCAGTGAAAATCGTGAGCGCGAGGACGAGTGAGTGCGTCGTGTTCTCGAAGAGAACGCTGTTCCGCGGGATTCCCAGCAGCGTGCGCACTTGATCAACACCTGCTTCGCCCTGGGGCGTTTGCGGCGCTGCTGCCTGCGGCTGCGGCGTGATCTGGGCAAGCGTTGAGAAAATCATCAGAAGCATGCGCGAGCGTACCCTGCACCGTGACGAAACGCAAGAGCTCAATCAGGTGCATTCACGAGAGCGCCGAAGACGCATCGAACGGGCATGCGAGTGGCTTCCTTCATGCGGGCAGCAGCGCTCTCGCCGCGCCGCAGTGCCTGCGCGTGGCACTGATGGTGGCGGTTGGAACAAGCATGCTCGCCGGGTGTGGTTCTACGCCGGTACCTTCAGCCAGCAGGCCCGACGCATCCGCGGGTGCTGTGCAAGCTGACCTTGCGATCATCCCCGAAAACACTCCCGACGCGTTCGCGTTTTCGATCGCGATTCCACAAGGACTCGCGCCGCCGGGCCAGCCCTTGGAGCAAGCCTGGTACGTTCTCGACGCAAACGGAACCCTTCGCGCAAGCATTGGCGGCGCGGCGAGTCAATTCGCAGGCGACGTGAGGCCGCCGCGCATCATCAGGCATGTGGCGAGGGAGGAGCGAGCAAAGTTGTACGCGCTGCTGCGAGACACAAACGTGTTCGCGGTGCCCAGCGCCGGTCAGGCGGTTGGGGATGCGCAGGAGATTATGGTGGAGCAAGCAACAGTGAGCAGCCAGTTGCAAGGTGCGGCGATGGCGGGCGTCTGGTGGACAGTCGGCGAGCGCCGGCGGAGTTTCGTGATGGTGCCCGTGCAAAAAGGCGCCGCGCAGAGCGATGCAGCGGAGGTGTGGAAGGGGTTGGAGCAGGCAGTGAGCATGATGCGCGAGTGGATGTGGAAGTCGTACGCTCAGGTGCAATAGGAGACGCCTGTGCTGCGAAGAAACGTTGAACAGCGCGGCGACGCCATGTGCAACACGAGTTGAGCTTGCCTCGCAATTCCAACACTCACTGAACGCTAAGTCTCTACTCCTCGTTGCTGCTCGTATTCAAAGCCTGTGTTTTTGTGCCCTTAGTGTCTTTGTGGTGACTTCTTTGCCCCGCCTCTCCTTGTTGAATATGCAACCATCACGCATGAACCCCGCGGAGATCATTCTGGGCATCGACCTCGGCACGACGAACAGTCTTGTCGCGATCTTTGACGCCCAGACGGGAACACCCAGAATCTTGACGGATGCAACCGGCCGCGCGTTGCTCCCCAGCGTCGTGCGAATCGATACGGACGCAAACGGAAGAGAAAGCGTTGTCGTCGGCGAAGAAGCGCGAACGCGAGCCCTCGATGCACCGCAGAGCGTGACGATCTCAAGCGTGAAGCGACTGATCGGCCGCTCGCTCGCGGACGTGAGAAGTGACCTGCCGTACTTGTCGTACGAGGTAATCGCCGGCGAGCGAGACACCGCGCGGGTTGTTGTTTCACGCGGCGAATCGACGAACGCGACCGAAGCAGTACGAACCATGTCTCCCGAAGAAGTGTCCAGCCTCGTCCTCGCAAAGCTCAAACAAATCGCACAGCAGTCACTCGGCCGCGATGTTCGCAAAGCCGTCGTGACCGTTCCGGCGTATTTCGACGATGCACAGCGACAGGCGACACGCATCGCCGGCAGGCTCGCGGGGCTTGATGTGGTTCGTATTGTTCCAGAGCCCACCGCAGCCGCACTTGCCTACGGCATCGGCCTTGCCAAAGGAACTCCTCAACGGTCCAAGGCAGTCTCGCACGTCGCCGTCTACGACCTCGGTGGCGGAACATTCGATGTGAGCATCCTTCGATTGACTCCCGCCGACACACATACGACGACCGGCGGCAACACGGACTTTTATCAGGTGCTTGCAACCAGTGGCGACACGCACCTTGGCGGCGATGACTTGGATCAGGCACTG
>CAZEZV010000310.1:0-4621 GCA_964516725.1 uncultured Phycisphaeraceae bacterium | reverse complement strand
ATCGACTTCAACAACGACGGCTCGCTCTTTGACCCTCAGGACATCGACGCATTTTTGAGCGTGTATGGCGAAGGACCCTGTATTCCCGACTCCGCGACATGCGACGACATCGACTTTAACAACGACACGTCGATCTTCGATCCATGCGATATCAGTTCGTTTCTGGTTGCATTTAGCGAAGGGCCCTGCAACTTGTGTGGTGACTGACTGTGGATGCGTTTGTCGGTCAACTCAAACATGCCCGCATCTTCTTGCTTCACGTTTTTGGAGAACTTTCCATGAGACTTTGCTTCACCGCTTGTGTCATTATCGTTGCCCCCCTCTGTTGTGCGCAGTCAACGTGGCAGTCGGCTGAGATTTTTCCACATGCCGCGGCACGCACCTGGGCTGCTGGCGTGCAGCGAAGCAACGGACAGATTCTCGCCGTCGGCGGTGCGCCATTTGCCGGAAGCGCACAGGACGGGTCAGTGCACTTCCTGCAAAGTGGTGCGTGGGCCGCTGGTGCCGCGCTGGACGGGCCAATCATCGGCCAAGGTGCTGGCGTCGATTCGCTCGGACGCTTGATCGTCTACAGCGGCTACAACCCGTCGGGCGGGGATCGCGGCGCGGATCGACCCTACGACTTGACTGAAGGCTATAGCGGTGACATTGCACAGCGCGATGAGAACTGGCCTCACCATCTGACCGCCTGTGCATCGGACGGACTTGCTCGCCTCTACGCGATCGGCGGCAACAACGGGAATGGCGCCGCGATCGCGCACTCGGATCGTTACGACGCGCAAACTGACTCCTGGACCGTGCTCGCGCCGCCCACCACACCCGTCGTCGATGGTGCGGCGGTGTTTGATGGCAACGGCGCGATCCTGGTCATCGGTGGCCTGACTCACTCATCGGGCGGATCGCGCGTCGCGAATGTCGCGCGATACGACATTGCGACGAATACATGGTCAGACAGCGCGATTGCTGACTTACCAGTTGCTACTTCCGGGCTGCGAGCCGTTCGCGGTAGCAACGGGCGGATTTATGCGATTGGCGGCGACGACGGCACCACAACGGCGAATGTCTGGGTGCTTGATCTCGCAAGCAACACATGGTCGCCAGGCCCGTCAATGGCAACACCCCGCAAGCACTTTGGAGCGGTTCTCGACACGGTCAACACTCGCATCCTCGTGATGGGTGGCGAGAACGACTCGGGCGGCACCAACACCTGCGAAACGCTGTACACGCCCTTGTGCCCGACGTTTTCAAGCCCATTGCCGAACGTCATCGCGTGGATCGGCGGAGGCCTGAGCCTCGGCGCGGAAGCGACGGGTGGATTGCCGATGACATTCCGCTGGCAGTTCAATGGCATCGACCTCTCCGATGGCACATTAGCCGATGGCAGTGTCGTTGCTGGAGCGACAACATCGAGTGTGCTGGTCACTGGAGTTACAGCCCAGACCGCTGGTTCATACAGATGTATTGCCACCAACGCGTGCGGACAGACAACGTCGTCTGAAAGCGTCGTCACCACACGCAGCCTCGCACAAGGTACCTGGCGATTTGTCGACCTCGATTTTGGATATCAATGGGGCTCAAACGCCACCGGAGTCGACGGCAACACACAAGTCGGAAGCGGCTATGTACCCTCGCCTCACCCAAATTACATCTACCTGTCCAGTGCGATGGAGTGGCACGACACAACACCCGGTTCGCTCGTGTACGCGCCGCAGTCCGTTGGCGGCGGCTTCTACAAAGTCGCTAACGACTGGAAAGTCGGCTGGTGGTGGAAGCCGTTCCAGGTGTGGGTGGGCGGACAATGGCAGACTGCTTACTACCAGACTGCCTGCGTCTATACGCCTACCGGTTTTTTCGATCGCGCGGTTCCCGGCTACGAATACAGCATCGCGACCTGTACCGACGGCGTGTCCATCGGCGGACAAGGTTCTTTCGATGACAACTCGGGCAATTACTACAACACAGCCGTGTACTGGGACGGTCCCAACGCGTCGAACATTCACTATCTGAGTCCCGGGCCGAATCGTTCCGGCGCATCAGTATCAGCAATCGAAGGGACACACAAGTTTGGTTCCGTGTGGTCCAGCGGCGTCAATTACGACGGACATCACGCCGTGAAGTGGACCGGCACGACGATCTCGCCCACGAGCATGGAACCAGCGGGCGTGACAGGCTCCGGGATCGCGAGTTCACGAGGCGGAGAGCAAGCCGGGTCGATCACTGTCGGCGGCCAATCGCACGCATGTATTTGGCGAGGAACCTCGGCTAGTGCGAGAGACTTGCATCCATTCGGCGCGACGAGCAGCAGCCTTGCTGGCACCAGTCAGGGCATCCAGACGGGCAACGTTGACAATCACGCCTCGCTGTGGCTGGGTTCGCCGCATGTTGCGTATGACTTGCAAAACGTCCTACCCGCAACATACGTGTCCTCGTTCGCGTCAGACATTCACGTGAATGGAGATGGCTCTATCCGAGTTGTTGGCTCGGCTATGCCCGCTGGTGGACCGATTCACGCGATGCTCTGGATCTTCGAGCCCGGAAATGGCGGTCCAGTATGCGATTCAATCGACTTCAACAACGACACGAGCATGTTTGATCCACAGGACATCGACGCGTTTCTGTCGGTGTACAGCGAAGGCCCGTGCATTCCAGAAACTGCAACTTGCAACGATATCGACTTCAACAACGACGGCTCTCTTTTTGATCCGTGTGACATCGATTCCTTCCTGCTGGCGTTCAGCGAGGGACCCTGCACATTGTGCGGTCAATAAGCTCGTTCCGAAATCCGCAACTGTTTGCACGAGCCGATGCGATGCGCATCGACTCGTGTTTTTCATTCGTTGTGAATCAGTTCGAATGAGTACACTGGCACTCGCAAGCGGTCGGGACAGGCGACAAAGCAGCGGACAGAATCATCCTGGACAACTCGCACAACGTCCTCGACATGCTCAAACTCACATGCCGGACACACGATGCGCTGCGCGGCTGAGGTTTCAACAAGGATGCCGCGCTGCGTCAACCAATCCCGATCAGCGGGATGCCAAGACTCACGGGTTGCGAAGTCGATCGTGGCGTCCAGTGAATCAAAACAGCCCAGCACTTGTTTGAATGCGTTAAACAAAGGCCAGACGTCGGTGCGATTGTCGGCGCGAAGTTGTGATCCGGGTCGGGCTGTACAGTGCCTCTCGGCGCTCGCGTGGAGTTCCTTGGACAGTTGATGTTTCGGGCGGTGAGCATCTCGCTGGTGCGGTCTTACGCGAAGTGCTTCAGGGTCACGCGGTTGGTCGCGGGAACTTCGCCACGTTCAAACGCGCTAGCGTTGGTGATGGTGGTTTGGGCAATGGCTGTGCAGGCTTCGCGGGTAAAGAAGCCTTGGTGAGCAGTGATGAGCACGCTGGGGAAAGTTGTGAGCCTCGCGAAGACATCGTCCTGCAATGCCTGTCCCGAAAGATCGCGGAAGAACAGGTCTCCTTCTTCTTCGTAGACATCCAGCCCGACACTGCCGATGCGGCCGGCTTTGAGAGCGGCAATGAGCGCGGGCGTGTCGATTAGTCCGCCCCGGCTGGTGTTAATCAGCATGGCGTGAGGCTTGACACTCGCCAATGCTGCGGCGTTGATGAGGTGTTTGGTCGCGGGCGTGAGCGGCGCGTGTAGGGTGATGATGTCACTCTCTTTGAGCAGTTGCGCCAGAGGCACGTACGTCACGCCCATCGCGGCGCACGCGGGGTTGGCGACAGGATCGCTCGCGAGCAGGCGGCAACCAAAGCCTTGGAGAATCCGGCAGACGATCGCGCCGATCTTGCCGGTACCGACGACGCCCACGGTTTTGCCGTGCATGTCAAAACCCATGAGACCATCGAGCGAAAAGTTCTGCTCACGCACGCGATTGAAGGCCCGGTGGGTCTTGCGGTTAAGCGTGAGCATGAGAGCGACGGCGTGCTCAGCGACGGCGTGGGGTGAATACGTGGGAACACGCGCCACGGTGATGCCGAGGCGATCGGCCGCTGCGACATCAACATGATTGAAGCCCGCTGAACGCAGTAACAGAAGCCGGGTGCCTTGCGCAGCGAGTGCTTCGAGAACTGACGCAGAGGCGACGTCATTCACGAAGATGCACACGCCCGGAAGATCGCGTGCCAGCGGCACAGTTGCGAGCGAGAGACTGGCATCAAGATGCGTGAGAGCGTGGCCAGTCTGGACGTTAGCCGCGGCGAAGAACGGGCGTTCGTAGGCTTTGGCAGAGTAAAAGGCGATGTTCATTGCGCAAGGCCTTTCGTAGAGAGAAGTATTGCCGCGAACCACTATGACACAACTTCTGACAACGGCGTCGAAGCGTGGAAATCAAGCGTAGCGAGCGGGTCGGTTAGTGCAGCGTGAAAAGGCGGCACAGGCTCGCTCGCGAACCCGCCTGCGGAATCAATCGTTGTCGTCGGCTTTCGTGCCTTCCTTGCCGCCTGATTCATTGTCGCCCTCATTCTCGCTCTCGACTAGTTGCAAGATGGTGCCGATGAGCCGGAGCATTGGTGATTCGCGTGGTTGGATTGTAGTTGCGGACCAGGGATACGGCCCGCCTCGTCTTGTGTTGTCAGCTTCACTCATGCCCGTACTCCCACCACCACGGCAT
>CAZEZV010000309.1:0-4665 GCA_964516725.1 uncultured Phycisphaeraceae bacterium | reverse complement strand
AACCCACACGCAATGTCTATGGTACGAGCGCGGCCCTCACCCCCTCACCACTTCGTTTCTCCGTCTCTTCTTCACTTCGTCTCTTCTCCTACACCGGACTCGCGACCCGCCCCATCACCCGCTCCAGAATCGCCGCTGCCCCGTCGTGTTTTCCAGTCCCGCCGCGAATCCCACCCTTCGCAACGACGCGGTGCGCACACACACTCTGCAGGTTGTCCAGAATGTCCTCCGGAATCACATACTCGCGCCCGCGATAGAACGCCTGGGCACGCGCCGCCTGCGCCAGCGACAACGACCCGCGCGGCGATAGCCCGTGCAGCAGACTCTCTTCCTTCCGCGTCTCATTCGCGAACCGCACAATGTACTCAAACAACGACGCATCCATCTTGACCCGATCAACCTGCTCCTGCAGTTGAATAAGCTGTTCGCGCGTAATCACCGGCTTCAGCGAATGCAGCGGCGAATTGCTGGGCCGCTCTCGCAGCACGCGAGCTTCTTCATCAGGCGACGGATACCCAAGTGACAACCGCATCAAGAAACGATCCAACTGATTCTCGGGCAACGGGTACGTTCCCTCAAACTCAAACGGATTCTGCGTTGCGAGCACCATGAATGGCTGCTCGAGCGTGAGCGTGCGCCCATCAACAGAGACTGTGGCTTCGGCCATCGCTTCCAGCAGTGCCGACTGCGTTCTGGGAGGCGTGCGGTTGATTTCATCTGCGAGCACGATGTTCGCGAACACGGGCCCGCGCTTGAAGACAAACTCGCGCGAGGTCTGGTCATAAATGCTCACGCCCAGAATGTCGCCCGGCAGCGTGTCGGGCGTCAGTTGCAGCCTTGCAAACGAGCAATCAACGCTGCGCGCCAGCGCCATCGCAAGCACCGTTTTCCCAACGCCCGGCACGTCCTCAATCAGACAATGCCCGCGGGCCAGCAGACAGCAAGTCACCCGATCAATCGCTGAGGGATGACCAAACAAAACCTTCGCAATGTTGTCCCGCAGGTTGCCCAAAAGTGGGTGCATCACAAAGCGTATGAGCCGACAGCGCAAGACGTCGGGACGGAAGAAGCCGAATCGCGGAGTTCGCGGAGGGAGTTGAGAAACCCGGAGGAAGAAGAGAGTCTGTGATTGCAAGAATTGTTGATGCAAGTCGCGATGAATCGCAACATCCAAAGAAACGCCGCGTTCTTCCGCCCGCTTCTCTCCGCGCCTCCGCGATCAACTTTCACCCGTACCCAAGCTCATCCAAGTCATCCTCATCCAACCCAAACTCATGCCCGATCTCATGCAGCAACGTGATGCGAATTTCCTCGCGCACCACATCATCACCCGTTTCCCACCCTCCCGCCTCCGCCACTATCCCCTGCCGAAACAACATGATGTTACTCGGCAGAGCGATGCCATCCTCAACCGACCGCTCTGTCGCGCCCGTCCCCGTGTGCAACCCACACAACTCATCCGCCGCTTCCGGCAGCATCCCGAGTTCCTCCAGAATCTCCTCCGAAGGCACGTCCTCGACGATCACCGCGACTTCATCCAGCAACGCGCGGACCTTCGGCGGCAGCGCATCAATTACACCCTCCAGCAACGCATCAAATCGCTCTTGATCGCGACGATTCATACGCAAGCGTAGAGAGATGCTTGGCGTTCCGTGCGGGACTGTTGTGACCATCGCTCACCACAGTCTCGCTTCTTGCAAGCACAACCCGCCCCGGCCCTGATCAACACTCACTTCCCAATACTCGTCGCTTCTTTCGCAACTTCATTCGCAATCGCGAAGCTCAGCACATATTGCTCGACGCGCCACTCGCCGTCGTTGTCCTTGCGAACCACGCCGCTGCCTCGGCAGAAGCGGTACTTGTCATTCCAAAGCAATTCGTCAAACCACGCAAGGTCCGCGTGCTTGCTCATCGTCACGTGCCGCTCTTTCGGCAAGTACGTCCACCCCTTGCCTTCGGTGAAGTACGGCCTCGTGTACGACTTGAACTGATCAAGCGTCCAGCGTTCCTTGGGGTCCGTGCCGATGAACACAGCATCCTGCGTGAACAGCGAAAAGTACACGTCAAAGTCCGCCGCACTCGCCGCGGCGTGGAGGCGATCAAGCGTGCGAGCGATGTCCGCCCGCGCATTTTCAGAAGTTGGTAAGCAGTCGCCGGAGGACATTTCGTGCGCGCAATCGCTTGCGGGCTTGTGAGTGTGCTTGGGCGCGTTGCACGCTACGAGCGTCGCGGCGACCGCGCTAGATGCAATGGTCCAAAGAAAACAGTAGAAAGTGCGGCTCATTCTTGATACTACGCAAGCCAATGTGCGGTTCGCCGCGCCTACCCTGCGTCCAGCAGGAGGCTTCTGATGCGAATTCTTATGTTGGGCTGGGAGTTCCCGCCCTTCATTGCTGGCGGACTCGGTGTGGCGTGCTACGGACTGACCAAGGCTCTGGACAAACAGGGCCATCAGGTGATTTTCATTTTGCCACGCCCGGTCGATCGCTCGCGTTCGAGTCATGTGAAGTTGCTCTCGCCAATGGCGCTCGCGGGCCTCGGCGGTCTCGGTGCAAACGCAATGAACGCGGTGGGGGGGATTCCGCTCGGACAAATCGCGGCAAGCGGTGCCGTCGGCTCGGCTGGCTCAGGGGGGTCGCAACAACTCTATGGCTTCCAGCACGCCACTTTTCTCGGCGTCCCCGCAACCTTCAGCAGCCCCTACGGCGACTGCGGCCCCGTCGCATCCGGCAACAGCAAAATCCGTCCCGTCAAAATGAAAATGTCCGACGCCGCGACTGACGATGAGTCCGAAGTCGACGACATCATCAACAAAGCCAACCTCAGCGCCCTCCATGCGTCCGGCGTGCAGTTGTCCTCGGGCCAGTTCTCCAGCAACAACGCGACGAGCAAACCGCGAGGCCACATCGGCGACGGCGGCGGCGCAGGTCACGGCTACGGCAACGACTTGATGGGCGACGCTGAACGCTACGCGCGTCTGTGCGTTGCGCTCACCCGCCGCGAACAGTTTGATGTCATCCACGCCCACGACTGGCTGACGTATCCCGCGGGCGTTGCCCTCAGCAAAGTCTCCGGTAAGCCGCTCATCGTGCAGGTCCACTCGACCGAGTTTGATCGCTCCGGCAGCAACGTCAACCAGCGCGTCTACGACGTCGAACGCATGGGCATGCACAACGCCGATCGCGTCGTCTGCGTCAGCCAATTGACCGCCGACATCTGCAAGCGCCGCTATGGCGTACCGATGGACAAAATCGACGTTGTCTACAACGGCATCGAACGCGAAGTGCAGCAGCCCAAGGAAGGCCAGCGCATCGAGGACAACGACAAGATCGTGTTGTTCCTGGGCCGCATCACGATGCAAAAAGGCCCCGAGTACTTCATCGCCAGCGCGAAGCGCGTGCTCGAAAAAGTGCCCAACGCCAAGTTCGTCCTCGCCGGCAGCGGCGATATGGCCCTCCGAATGATCGAACTCGCCGCGAGCATGGGCATTGGGAGCAAGGTGTTGTTCACTGGATTTTTACGGGGGCCTGACATCGAGAAAATCTACCGCATGGCGGATTGCTACGTCATGCCCAGCGTCAGCGAACCATTCGGCATCGCCGCGCTCGAAGCAATCAGCCACGACGTCCCCGTCATCCTCAGCAAAACCAGCGGCGCGAGCGAAGTATTGCAACACGTCCTCAAAGTCGACTTCTGGGATATCGACGAAATGGCCAACAAGATCGTCGCCGTGCTGCGCCACCCGCCGCTGGGCAGCACCCTGCGCCACCACGGCCAGATGGAACTACACCGCTTGACGTGGGACGAAGCGGGCCACCGTTGCGTGATGAGTTATGAAAAGGCTGCAAAGCAGCGAACCGTCGCAACAGCAAGTGCCTGACCGTGCTGTCAGTTGCGATGTCGCCACTCCCGCACCAGCCCCCGCATCTCCTCCGACACCCCAATCATCGCCGTGCTCGGCATGAGCGCCAGAGGATCATCAATCACGCCGACGCGCCCGCGCTCAATCGCGTCGAGCTTCAGCCCCCGCAGCGGCTTCCACGGGTCACGCGAATCGCGATCTGCTTGAGTGACGTCCGAGCCAAGTTGCTCACCCGATCGCGGATCAAACAGAATAATCGCATCCGGCGCAAGCCGTACAACGTCCTCGCTTGTCAAACTCTGAAACGCGAGCCCTTCGGTGAGCGATGGCTGCACGCCCGCCCCGATCAGCATCTCATGATGACACGAGCCAGGCCCAAGCGCAGTCATCGGAGAAACGCCCACCAGCATCAGCACCTTGAGTGACGCTGTTGGGCTCGTCGCGTCGTTTGCAAGCGTCACAGGCAGCCCGCACTCTCGCGTCTTTCTTGCCAACTCTTGAGCGAGAGACTTGACTTCATCGTTGCTTGAAAGCGCGGCGGCGATTCTCACCGCCGCATCCGCAATCTGCTCCAATGTCAGCGGATTGACGTCCAGCACTGTCCAGCCGCGTTCTTTCGCAAGCGTCATCAACTTCTCAGGCAGCGCCCGTGCCCCCCATTGCGTGATCACGACATTCGGGTTGACACGAATCAGCGCTTCATAGTCAATCCCCGCCTGATCGCCACACGCGGGCAGATCCTTTGCCAGCACAGCGTCATACGCGTGCCTTCCAACCGCGAAGCGCTCCAGACCCAGGTCGCG
>CAZEZV010000308.1:0-4691 GCA_964516725.1 uncultured Phycisphaeraceae bacterium | reverse complement strand
CGAGCCGGTGGGGCCGGTCACGAGGAAGAGGCCACGGGGGCGGCGGATGAGCTCGCGGCACATTTCAGGCAGGCCGATCTGCTCAAATGTAAGCAATTTGCTGGGGATTTGGCGGCAGACGATGGCCAAGTCGCCGCGTTGGCGGAAGACCGACACGCGGAAACGGGCGGCTTCGCCGTAGGCAAAGCCGAAGTCGGTGCCGCCGTGCTCCTGCAATTCCTGCTGGTTTCTCTCGGGCGTGATGGCCTTCATGAGCGACACCATGTCTTCGGAGTCCAGAACCTTGGTCTGGAGGCTGCGGAGGTTGCCGTGGAGGCGGACGGTGGGTGGCCTGCCGACGGTCAAGTGCAAGTCGGAAGCCCCGAACTTGACGACGGTGTCGAGCAGACGGTCAATTTGCATCGTGGACATGGTCAACTCCGGCGGCAGGAAGAAGGCAAAACAAGTACAAACCCCAGTCTATGGGAACCTGGCCCGAAAACGGGGCGGAAGGAGAGTCTAGGGAGCCATGTTCCGGATGGCTCGCCTTCGTGAGAACTGAATTGTGCGGGAGTCGATACGCGGGCGGTGTGGGCGGAGTTGCTGTAATAGATAGGAAGAGGTTGGAAGTCGGCGGCGCGGCGGAGGACCTTGGTGGGTGTCGGGCGGCGTGTGAGTTGATGGGCGTGCCGTTCTGGGCACGTCGGCAATGTCGAGACTTCTTTCAATCCCGAGCGTGTGTGAGTTCTTTCACAAGCGAGGTCGCACGCAGGTGCGACGTACACAGGGGAAACACCATGAGGCAGTCAATCGCGGCGTGCGTGGTTGCGTGTGTGGGTGGGGCGAGCGGCATTGCGCTTGCGCAGGACGAAGAGTTTCCGATCACGTCGGGGACGGTGATGTACATTCCGCCGGATGTGCCACCGGTGTTTGCGGGGAGGTCGGTGGTTCGAGTGTGGGGGACAAACGCGAGTGACTTTCGTGGGTACAGCGCGTCAGTGCCGCCAGCGAGAGCTGCGAACGACTTTGACTTTGCCGGAGGGCCCGCAGCAAACATCGTTGGAAGTGTGCAACTTGCTCACGCTTACTTCGCGGTAGTGTTCACGTCCAACTCGACAATCGTCTCGGCGGACGTGCGAGTGAGTGTGTACTCGACGTTCAGCGGTTGGATCGACGGCGCGTTTCCTGGCGGTAACTTGGTCGGGCAATGCAGTTATCACGTTGGACCATGCGACACTCCACCTTGCATTCCGATTGGAGAGTGTTCGCTGCCGGGAGCGTTAGTCCCGAATGTCGCTGGCGCCGATGGGCTGTTCATGATCGAGGTGTTCTTGCCTGGCACCACAACGCTGCATCCCACCGTGTGGACTCCCGCGACGCGGGGCACCTCACTTGATGTTGGATCGTCAGACCCGCAGCGATGGGGAGACATCTCTGGCCCCAACGGGGTCGGCGGACCGGACGGATTGGTCCAACCTTTGAATGGAGGCACCGTGTGGGAAGTCAACCCCGCGTCAATCGCCGGCGGCCGCGCTATCTACGGAGGATTGTGGGCAGAAATTCCTGCGCCCGTCACCTGCGACTCTATCGACTTCAACAACGACACACTGGCTGATCCCGGAGACATCGACGCCTTCCTGAGCGTGTACAGCGAAGGGCCGTGCGTGCCCGCAACCGCAACCTGCAACGACATTGACTTCAACAACGACACGTCGTTGTTTGATCCGTGTGATATCAGTGCGTTTCTCGTGAGATACGCCGAAGGCCCTTGCACGGCGTGTGGTGTGTGAAAGAACCGCCGAGGGCTTGCGCCCTTCGGCTCTTGTAGAACGGACACACTATGAAACGTGCGGCTTTGATTGCAACAGTGTGCGGGTGTGCGATTGCGTCGGCTGCGTTTGCACAAGGCGAGGAGTTTCCGATTACGTCGGGGACGGTGATGTACATTCCGCCGGATGTGCCGCCGGGGTTTTCGGGGAGGTCGGTGGTTGTGGTCTGGGGAACGAACGATAGTGACTTTCGGGGATACAACACAGCAGTTCCGCCAGCAAGAGCCGCGAACGACTTCAACTTCACCGGTGGACCAGCAGGCAGCGTTGTGGGAAGCGTGCCGATCGTGAGTGCGTACTTCGCGGTTGTGAGTCCTGCGGGTGATACGCATGTGACCGCAGATGTTCGTGTGAGTTTGTACTCGACATTTGACGGGTGGATCAACGGAACGTTTCCTGGAAGTGATCTGATTGGTCAAGAGACAGTCACCGTGGCAATTTGTGGTTTCGCGTTCTGCGATCCCCGCAACTCCGTTACGTTTGATCCACCGGTACTCGTCCCGAATATCGCGGGTACTGACGGAATGTTCATGGTCGAATTGTTCTTGCCTGGAACAACTACGCTTCATCCAACGATTTGGACACCGGCTTCGTTTGGTACTGCACTGGTCACCGGTACATCAGACCCGCAGCGCTGGGGAGATTCGACTGGGCCGAACGGAGTTGGCGGGCCCGATGGATTGGTGCAACCACTCAATGGGACAGCGGTGTGGGAAGTCAATTCGCCGAACGTTGCTGGCGGCCGCGCCATCTATGGCGGGCTGTGGGCGGAGATTCCAACACCGCTCACGTGCGACTCGATTGATTTCAACAACGACTCTTCGCTGTTTGATCCGCAGGATATTGATGCGTTTCTGAGCGTGTACAGCGAGGGACCTTGTGTGCCGGCTTCGGCGGTGTGCAACGACATTGACTTCAACAACGACACGTCGTTGTTTGATCCGTGTGATATCAGTGCGTTTCTCGTGAGATACGCCGAAGGCCCTTGCACGGCGTGTGGTGTGTGAAAGAACCGCCGAGGGCTTGCGCCCTTCGGCTCTTGTACTTGTAGGAGATGACACATGAAGGCGACATACTCACTGGTGTTCTGTGCAGGGCTGGCTTTGGGTGCAAGTGCGTTTGCTGAGGAAGACGACGCACCTCATGACGTGGGTCAGATCGCGTTGCCTGCGCCTTCGAACGGCGGCTTCAGCGGGCGACCAATCGTGGTCGTGTGGGGAACAAACACCTCCGACTTCCGCGGGTACAACACGCCAATCCCCGCCGCGCGTGCGGCGAATGACATCAACTTTGCCGGTGGACCAGCCGGGAACGTTGTCGGGAATGTGCATCTGGTCGGGTCGTACTTTGCGGTTGTGACGCCCTTCACGGCGACGGTGACGGCGTGCGATGTCCGCGTCAGCGTGTACTCGACGTTTGGCGGTTGGATCGACGGCACATTTCCGGGCACCAACCTCGCAGGACAAGCAACGTTATCTGGCTTCGTCGGCAACCCCGGCTTTGTCAACTTTTATGACCCGACCACAAACATCGTCATGGCACTCGGCGATGTTCCAAACACCGCCGGTACAGACGGTTTATTCATGGTCGAAGTGCTTTCTCCTGGCACCACAACCTTGCATCCAACGAGTTGGGTGCCCGCAACGAATGGAACATCCTTGAACGTCGGCTCGTCAGACCCTCAGCGCTGGGGCGATACAACCGGACCCGGTGGCGTAGGCGGTCCGGATGGGCTGTGTCAGCCGCTGAATGGAACTGCGGCGTTGGAGGTCAATCTTCCGACAGTCGCTGGCGGGCGTGCGATCTATGGCGGCTTGTGGGCGGATGTTCCGATTCAGTGCCACGTGTGCCCGCCAACAACGCTTGAACTCGCGGACGGCATCACGGTCCGCACAACAACCATCGCGCCGCAGACAGTCAAGTGGTATTCGATTCGCCTGAATTCGCCGGCGGATGACAACTTCCTGAAGTTCCTTGACATCGACTCTGAAGGCAGCACGAGCGATGTCAGCATGTGTTTGTACAACAACGCGGGCGAGATCGTCGGGTATCCGGGGTATGACGATGGGTCGGGGAGCAACGCGCAGCTTAGTTTCGGTGTCGGGCGGCGCGGAGCGGTCGGCGACGGGGACCAGTATGACGGGCGGATGGGCGACCTATTCGACAGCGGGGCAAACTTGTATTACCTCGCGGTGTGCGGCGAGGGCTGCACGTTCGGGCCTGCCTTCACCGCATCTGCGGCGGGCGTCGCGGCAACGACCACCGCAACGATCAACTTCATTACAAACGTGAACGCCGGCGCAAATGGACCGAGCGTGCCGCCGCTGGTGAATGGGGTGCAATACGGCGACCTGTCGCCCGGCGAGAACCAGGGCGCAAGTTTCCTGCACGACGCGTTCTCGGTTGACTCAGTTCGTTGGAGTCAATTCACGCTGACCAACTGCGTGAGCAGCGCAGGCGGCTACGTCGACCTTGACTTCAGCAGCCTCTCCGATGGCATCGCCGACGTCGTCGCATGGATCTTTGACAACAATGGCGACATCGTTGCGTTCAGCGATGACGTCGGAGGCACAAACAAGCCCCAGTTCTCGTTCGGCGTTGCATCACCCTCTCGCCCCGCACCCGGTAGCAGCACGCAGGCGTTCGCCGGGCAAAATGGGAATCTGCCGTACGGCACGTACTACATCGCCACCGCGCTGTACGACGCCGACAACAGCGACCTTTCTTCCTTGACGACCGATCACCGTTGGCACGTGCGCGGCGCATCAAGTAGTTCGCTGAACGCAGGCTGCAACATTCATTACGCGTTCAACTTCGCTGAGCAATGCCCGCTCCCCACCTGCGACTCCATCGACTTCAACAACGACGACAGCCTCTTTGACC
>CAZEZV010000307.1:0-4693 GCA_964516725.1 uncultured Phycisphaeraceae bacterium | reverse complement strand
GACTCAAAGAAGCCGATCATCATCTCTTCAAACGTCTGGTCGCCGAAGCGGACCTTGAAGCCGACCGGTCCCCGGGGGGTGATGTCGAACCCGAGCTCTTCGGCGATGCGCAGGGCCGCCGCGCGGGCGGCGATGCGGCGGGGCTGGGTGTGGGCGACGCGGCAGGGCTTGGCGCTACGAGCCTTGTCGATATCAAGGCAGATTTGCGGGAGCTGTGTTGACTTGCCCGAGCCGGTCTCGCCGCAGATGACGACGACCTGGTGGGAACGGATCGCGGCTTCGATTTCAGCGCGGCGGGAGAGGATCGGGAGCGGGGCGGGCATGAGCGGGTGCGACCTGATGGTTCGATTTCAACACAAAGAGCACGGAGAGCATAGAGAAGAAAACCGGAGTCGGGAGACAGTGTTGCACGTACTCGACCTGAAGGGTCGCAGGAATGTAGTCTCGGGGGCGGGTGAGTCTTGCTCGCCCGTGGATAAAGAAAGACCGGCACCAAAGCCCGGCAGAGGCGAAGAAAGTTTGAGCAAGAACACAAATCGCTCAGTGCAGAGTGCAACAACTTTCCGCCAGCATCCAATGAACGCAAGCCCTCCGTCACGGCCGGGCTGCAAGCCATGACGCTCACTCACCATGCCCAAACTCGTCCAGTCGCTTTTTCTGTTCGCGGATTTGAAGGCGCAGACTTTCGATTTCAAGCTTGGTCTGCTCCATCCGCGTGTCGTGGAAGTCGAGTTGGTCGCCCCGCATGGCAAGGTCGCGCCGGGAGAGTTCGACCTGCGCATCCAGCATCGCAATCTCACGCTCAAACTTCGCGGCTTGGAGTTTGTGGAGATGAGCGTTTGAGACGCCGGTCTCGCCCGAGGCGGCTTTACGGTCGGCGAGTTCGTGCCTGGCGATCTCGATGTTAATGGCGGAGAGTTCGGCTTCGTTCTTGAGTCGCGTCAGGTGATGTTCGTCGAGCGAGCCGCCGCGCTTGGCTTGCTCACGATCAAGTTCGGTCTGCCGATTGAGGCGCTCACGCTCCAACTCGACCATCGCGACCTTGACCTTTGTTTCGCCTCGCAGATTGTTCAGAAAGTACCCAAGCAATCCGCCTACGACAGCACCCATGAACGCGCCGCCCCAGAAGAACGATGTTTCTTTGGAAGTGGACTGCGTCTGTGCAAGCACGGGCGCGATATGGGCTGCGAGTGTGTTGAGCATCACGCAACCCCCTGAATCTTGTTCAGCCCGTTGAGCGCCGCGACCTTGTAGCACTCGGCGAGCGTTGGATAGTTGAACACCGCGTTGATGAAGTATTCGACGGTGGCTTTGAAAGCGATGGCGCACTGCCCGATGTGAATCAGTTCTGTTGCGCCGGTGCCGATGGCGTGGACGCCCAGAATCGCGTGGCTTTCCTGATGAATGAGCAACTTGAGCATGCCGATGTCATCGCCCAAGAGTTGTCCCCGCGCGGTTTCACGATAGTGCGCGATCCCGCTCTCGAACGGAATGCTCTCCTGTGTCAGGCGCTCTTCGGTCCATCCCACCATCGAGATTTCAGGAATCGAGTAGATGCCGTAGGGCAGGAGTTCTTCAAACGCCTCGCAGCGAGCGCCAAACATTCGACTGGCAGCGATCCGGCCTTGCTCCATGCTGGTGCTCGCAAGGGCGGGGAAGCCGATGACGTCACCGCCTGCGAAGATGTTCGGCACTTTGGTGCGATAGTCCTTGTCGACAGTGATGCGACCTCGATTGTCAGCGTCAAGTCCGGCGGCTTTGAGATTCAACGAATCGGTGCAGCCTTGGCGACCCACGGCGTACAGCAGACAGTCAGCGCGCAGAATCTTACCACTTTCGAGCATGGCCTCGGCGAACATGCTGGGGTTTCGGCTTGTTTCCGGAGCCTCGACCTTGGAAATCTTGATGACTTTTTCGCCCAGCCGCAGCGTGACGCCGGCCTGACGAAGGTGATACTGCAACGCCTCGATGATCTCAGAGTCAACGAAGTCGAGCAACCGAGTCTTGCCTTCGATCAACGTCACCTTCACGCCAAGCGCGGCCATCATGCTCGCGTACTCGGTGCCGATGACGCCGCCACCGACAATGAGCATGGAGCGAGGGAGTTCGCGGAGTTCGAGCAATTCGTCGCTGGTGATGATGTCGGTCGAATCAAACGGCATATTGTGCGGGCGCGACGGCGCGGTGCCCACGGCGATGAAGATGAACTTTGCCTTGATGGTTTGCGAGCCGGAGCGACCTTCGATCTTGATCGTGTTCGCATCGAGAAAACTGCCCGTGCCGTGGCAGACCTGAATGCCGGAATTTGCGAAGTGCTGGCGAACGAGGTCGATCTCGGCCTGAATGACTCGATTGGCGGAGGCCCAGAGATTTTCGAGCGTGGCGCCGCGAGCGGCGGCGATGAACTCGGCGTTGGTTGGGATCGCTGGCGTGGGACAACTCGCAAGGCCCAAGATCGCTTCACGCAGAGCCTTGCTGGGGATGGTGCCAGTATTGATCGCGCTTCCGCCGACGACGTCGCGCGCTTCGATGACGCACACGCGCTGGCCCAGCTTCGCCGCAGCGATGGCCGCACGCTGGCCCGCAGGTCCCGACCCGATCACACAGAGGTCAAATTCACGCATGGGAGGAGCGTACGCGGGCGGGTACCCCCTCGCTCCGCGAGGGGCGATGGTCATCGTGTACGGACGGCAACGCCAAGCCGTGGCATAGTCGAACTCGTCGCGTCATACGCTCCGCATTCATGGCGAAGATTTCATTGCCACAAGTTGCCGCGAGAGCGATGCCCAACGCTGAGCATGGGTTGCCTGACGAGTTTGTTCGCCGGCTCGCAGCCGCGATCAAAGGCGAGGTCCGCTTTGATCATCACAATCGCCTGCTGTATGCGACGGACGCTTCGCTCTACCAGGTCGAGCCGTTGGGCGTCGTCATCCCGGCGGATATCGCTGATGGCATTCGCGCTGTACGCACCTGCTTCGATCATCGCATCGCCATGCTCCCCCGCGGCGGCGGCACAAGCCTTGCTGGTCAATGCACCAATCGTGCCGTTGTCATAGATTGGAGCAATCGCTGCCGCGGGTTTCGCAACCTCGATGTTGCGAAGAAGACTGTCGATGTCGAGCCGGGGATCACGGTTGACGACTTGAATGATGCGATTGCTGCGAGCGGGTTGTTCTTTGCGCCGGATCCGGCGACATCGCGCCACGCCAGCATCGGCGGCTGCATCGGCAACAATGCGGCAGGCGCGAGGTCGATCAAGTATGGGCGGACGAGCGAGAGCATCGCCGCGATCGATGCGTGTTTAGCAGACGGGACGCGCGTGCGATTTGAGGATGGTGCGGGTCGGCGCGATGCGGCGGCGCTGCGCCTTGCGCGCGGGGTCTGTGAAGTTGTGCGTGCGCACGCATCGCTCATCCGCGAGCGATTTCCGAAGACGGTGCGACGAAATGCTGGCTACGGATTGGACATGGTTCTCAAGCAGCTCGACGCGGGAGTTGCTGATGAGGATGTGAACCTGTCGCCTCTCTTGTGCGGCAGTGAAGGAACGCTGGCGATCACGCTCGGCTCGACGCTGCGGCTTCATGACAAGCCAATGGCGAAAGCGTTGGCCGTGCTTGGATTTTCTGACTTGGACGAAGCCATCGCGGCCGTAGTCCCGATTCTTTCCACCAAGCCCAGCGCCGTCGAAATGCTCGATGACATGATCATCGACTTGGCGCGTGCGAACGCGGAGTATCGCAGGTACGTGGAACTCATGCCGGTTCCGCCGGGAGACATGCCGCTCAAGGCGGTGCTGTACGTTGAGTACTTTGCGGGATCGGGTGAAGAGATTGAAGCAAAGATCGAGGCGTTGCGGGGAGTGGTGGCGTCGCTTGGGGCGCGCCCGTCACGAAGCGATGGGGTAGCCAATCGCGTCCCCATGCATGTTCATCGCGACGCGGGGGCGATGCTGAATGCATGGAAACTCCGCAAGGCGGGCGAGCCACTGTTGCACGGGATTCCCGGGACTCGCAAGCCGATCACATTTATCGAGGACAACGCGATTCCGGTGGAACGGCTCGGCGAGTTTGTGAAGCGCCTGCGCGAAATCGTCACTATGCACGGCACCATCGCAAGCTACTGGGCGCACGCGAGCGTGGGCGTCCTGCATGTGCGGCCTCTGATTGACATTCATGATCCGGCGGATCGTCGGAAGATGATCTCGATTGCAACGCAGACAGCGGACTTGGCGCGCGAACTTGGCGGCGTGATGAGCGGCGAGCACGGCGATGGCCGCGTCCGCTCCCCTTTCCTAGAGCGCTTCTACGGCCCCGAACTGATAGAAGCCTTTAAACAAGTGAAGCGTCTCTTCGATCCAGACAACCTGCTCAACCCCGGCAACATCGTCGACATCACTGGCGAAAACCAACGCCCGATTCCCAGCATCGCTGAATCTCTTCGCGTCGAACCAAAGCCCAAGCGTCCGCTCGCGTGGCCGAGCAACATCGAGCAGAACACATTCTTCGACTACAGCGACCAGCACGGCTTCGACAGCGCAGTCGAAATGTGCAACGGCAGCGGCGTGTGCCGCAAGCAGCAGGGCGGGACGATGTGCCCGAGCTACCAGGCGACGCTGGACGAGCGGCACAGCACGCGCGGGAGAGGGAATGCGCTCCGGTTGGCGATTACGGGGCAGATGTCGGGAGGGGCGAAC
>CAZEZV010000306.1:0-4697 GCA_964516725.1 uncultured Phycisphaeraceae bacterium | reverse complement strand
CCCCTCACCCCCCGCTCTAACCCAAGCCCCGACAGGGCACTTGCTCCGCTGACCACTCCTGGCCAAAGAACGCGAATCACTCCAAGTAAAAGCCGAACGTGTCGTCGTCGCCGCCGTTCGCCTTCCTGACTCAACCTTCGACCCCCGCGATCCCTTCGGCGAACTCCGCTCCCTTGCCGAGCAAGCCGGTGCCGTCGTCGTGGGCGAGGTCTCCCAGCGCATGGAAAAACCCACCGCCAGCACCTTCATGGGCAGCGGCAAGGTGAATGAACTGAAAGCGACATGCGAAGCCCTCGAAGCCAACACCATCATCTTCGATCACGATCTCTCGCCGCGCCAAATCAACGCCCTCGAAAAAGCCACCCTCCGCAAAGTCGTTGATCGCAGCGAACTGATCTTGGACATCTTCGCCAGCCGCGCCACGACGACGGAAGCCAAACTCCAGGTCGAACTCGCCCAGCTCGAATACACCGCCCCGCGCATCCGCGCTATGTGGAGCCACTTGGAGCGCATCAGTGGCGGCGTAGGCAGCCGAGGCCCCGGTGAAATGCAGATCGAAATCGACCGCCGCTTGGTCGCTGATCGCAAAGTTGCGCTCCAACGCGAACTCGAAGTGATCCAGGCTCGCCGCCGCCGCGAAGTCGCCGCTCGCAAGCAAGAACACTTCACCGTTGGCTTAGTCGGCTACACCAACGCCGGCAAAAGCACGCTCTTCAACACGCTCACCGCAGGCGGTGCATACGCCGATGACCGTCTCTTTGCCACCCTCACCACGCGCACGCGCAGTTGGCAAGTAGGCCAAGGCCTCTCCGTCATGCTCTCCGACACCGTCGGCTTCGTGCGAGACATCCCCACGCACCTGGTCGCATCCTTCAAAGCCACGCTCGAAGAAGCCACCCACGCCGACATCCTCTTCATCGTCCTCGACGTCTCCGACCCCGCCGCGGACATGCAGTACAACACGGTCCAAGCCGTCCTCGACGAGCTCATGGACGACATTGCCAAAAGCCCCTACGCCGAAGACCGCGGCTGGACACCTCCCAAGCGCGTGCTGCTGCTCAACAAAGTTGACCGCCTCGCCGACAACCGAGACATCCTCGTCTGGCAGCAAAAAGTCCCCGGCTCCATCCCCCTCTGCGCCCTCCCCGCCCCCGTTGGCACAAAC
Organism: uncultured Phycisphaeraceae bacterium; assembly: GCA_964516725.1. Taxonomy (GTDB): domain Bacteria; phylum Planctomycetota; class Phycisphaerae; order Phycisphaerales; family UBA1924; genus BJHL01. The sequence continues at coordinate 3,532 of CAZEZV010000306.1, read as the reverse complement.
CAACTTTCACAACTAGGCCACCGCGAAATCCAATCCCTAGTCCTCGACGCAGCCCAAGGCGGCGTCGACACCTTCGACGTCATCGTCCCTCTCGCCGACGCCAAAACCATCAGCCTCATCGAACGCCAAGGCGAAGTCTTGGGCCGCGCCTATGAAATGAACGCGACCCCTCCCCACGTCCGCCTTCGCGCGAAGATTGGCCGTCGCCAACTCGCCCAACTCAAAAGCGCCGGCGCGAAACTGAGTGCGACAACCAGCGAGGGCAAAGCCCTCGACCTGACTCCAGTCACCCGAGAAGACCCGGATGCGAGACCCACCTGGGGCCGCTAACTCTTCACAGAGTTCTCTCCACACTTCACCCCAAATACCCGATACAATACTCGGAGAGACGCTCCTATGGCCAGGGCCAAGCCCAATCCCCAGGGTGCCAAGCGTTCTCAAAATCGGGCCAAAAAGCCCGACGTCTCGGCACCCAGTCCACACGCTCACGCCACACGCGCGGGCGAAGACGCTGTTCCCACTCAAAAATTTGCTGATGCCGGCCACGACGTCTCCAACGAAGACCTCCTCGCCGACGACCTGTTCCCCGACGACCTCCACACCGTGGGTGGCGCGATCGCTCTTAACACGGATCATCAAGGCCTGCACGCCAAAGTGCTCGTCCTGAACCGTGGCTACGCCGCGATGCGCATCGTTTCGGCGAAGCGAGCCTTCTGCCTCCTCGCGCGAAACATCGCCGAAGTCATCCACGTTGACACCAACTCCGCCGACGAAGGCGCGAACGTTGGCGGCATCTATGTGAATTATGACTTCGAAAGCTGGCTCGAATTGAGCCTGCTCCAGCGCCAACTCGAAGCCGAGCGCCACGACTGGATCAAAACCGTCCGCATGGACATCGCCGTGCCGCGCATCATCCGCCTGCTGGGCTACGACAAACTCCCAGAGCAGAACGTCAAACTCAACCGGCGCAACCTCTTCGCCCGCGACCGCAACAAGTGCCAGTACTGCGGCCGGATTTTCTCCACCAGCGATCTCTCGATCGACCACGTCAACCCACGCGCCTACGGCGGCGGCGACTCCTGGGAAAACTTAGTCTGCGCCTGCATCAAGTGCAACGCGCGGAAGGGTGGCCGCACACCCGAGCAAGCCGGGATGAAGTTGATCCATCGGCCTGTGAAGCCCAAGCGGAATCCGCTGATTGCGCTGCGATTGGGTAGTGAGAAGTATCAGAGCTGGAAGGCGTTTTTGGATAACGCGTACTGGAGTGTGGAGTTGGGTTGACCGTGGCATCGGCTTCTAGCCGATGCGCCTTGTGGCCTTCATGGCCAAAAGAAAATCACATGGCACAGTTCGCAAGCTCCTGCTACCGAATACTCCATTTCACTTCGATCCTGTTTTGCAGCCAAGACTGTGGAACCCACATCGCTGACGCGTCCCATGGTTTCACAATTACGCTGTTGTCATAACTGGGCGGGCCAAAGTCGATTCGGCTCGGTACCGCATCGCGAAATCTTCTCGCGCGAACGATGACCATGACATCACTTCGCAATGCTAACTTCACAGTGCCGCTCGCGTCGGTCATTCCTTCCGCATGCGCTGGAAACAACTTCATTATGTGAATCTCACTCGCCTCTACCCTCACCCCCTCCACCGGCTCCTTCGTCGCCACATCCCGAAACTGAATTTCCAGCGTTCGATACGTGCATCCATTGACGATGCAGCCCGCCACAATCGCTCCCCACAGCGCCGCCAGCGTCGCGTTTCTTGTCCCGTGCGTCATGACACGACTCCTCATCACACCTCCCCCTCCGTGCCCGCGCGATTCTGCCTGAATCCTGCGGCGAACGAAGACACAGTCCATCGTACCACCGCATCCCTTTGTGTCACTTTTCCCACATCTCCAACGATCCCGCCCAATCTCACTCAAAGCCGGCACATCGTCATTGACTATATACCCTACCCCCGTATACTACCATACCGCAGGTGGGTATGAGCCTCATCCGGGAACAGACAACTCTCACAAAGGACAGTTCCCATGGAATTACACAAAAGCACCACCAGAAACATCGAGATCGACGGCATGACAGGCGACGCCTGCGTGCAAAAGGTCAGCATTGCCCTCAAGGGCCTCCGCAACGTCTCCACCCAATCAGTCAAGGTTGGATCAGCCCACCTCAACACCGACGACGAAGGCTGCAAGACCGCCTGCGCAGCCATCACCACCGCCGGCTACAAGGCACGCGAGCAGAACGCCGCCCCCAAGGCCACCCCGTTCCCGGCCACCACCGAACACAAAGGTGCGCAGCCCACCATGAGCACGGCCAACGACAAGCACGCCGCAGGCGAATCTGATCGCTTTCAGGAAAACAAACCCGTCCCACCCACCGTCACAACATAACCTCTCGCGAACTTCCCGTCGCAATCGCCGGAGCACGTCACCATGCCCACCAAGGCCGCAACGAAGAAACCTTCAAAGCCTTCGCCCTCCGCACACGAATCAACGGCTGATCGTCGAGCCGCCGGAATCGATCCGGCGGCTCGCGCAGCCAACGTGCTCCAGCTCCGTCGCGCCAAAGGCCAGATCGAAGGCATCGAGCGCATGCTCAACGACGACCGGTACTGCGCCGACATCATCACACAAATCATCGCGGCTCGCGCGTCCCTTCAGGTCGTCGCCAAGTCGCTCCTCGAAGCTCATCTCAAGTCCTGTCACGCCGCGGCCATGAGCAACGGCGGCGCAAGCGCCGATCAGATGTACCAGGAACTGGTCGATCTGGTCGGCAGAATGGCGAAGTAGGTCCTTCCCTCGTGCATTCCGCACAGCAAGCCCCTCGCCGGAAAGTCCCTTATGGGTCTCATCCTCCTCATCCTCGTTGTCATCCTCCTCGTCGGCGGCTTGCCCAGATGGCCCTACAGCCGCAAGTGGGGCTACTACCCAAGCGGCATTCTGAGCGTCGTCCTGATCGTCCTGCTCATCCTTGTGCTGCTGAATTACATCCCACGCGGATTCTGATTCAAGAACGAAACAGTCGTGCCACCGACTGCCGCTTTGGGCGGTCGGTGCTGAATTGACCATAACGCATGGCTACTTCTGTGACGCCGTGCCCGTTGAAATCAATCTCAGCAAACTCAACCGCACAGACGCAACACACCCCTCCACCGACCGCTCAAAGCAGCAGTCGGTGGCACGCCCCACGAAGGAAGTCACATGAACGATCCGAATTCAAACGCAAGCGCACCAAGTCCAGTGACCATCGCGCAGCCCGAAACCCCAGTGACCCAATCCGCGCCTGTCATCACTTCAATCTCCAACTACATCGAACCCGCCGCCGAAGCCAAGTACTGGCGCGAAGCGTTCAAAGGCCCGCCAAAATCAAACCCATCGCTAGGCTACGAGCACTTCGCCGCCGCGTATCGCTACGGCTGGGAGAGTTTCCGCAACAAAGGCTCGGAAACCACCACGTTCGAAAGCCTCGAAGCCGAGCTCGATCGCGGCTGGGTGAACTTCAAGGGTGAATCCAGACTGTCCTGG
>CAZEZV010000305.1:0-4699 GCA_964516725.1 uncultured Phycisphaeraceae bacterium | reverse complement strand
GGGTAGCCGACTGGAATGAGAAGAAAGGGCCGCTCATGGTCTGGGCGGCGAAGAATCTTCGCGAGAAATGCCATCGGGCTGGGTGTGTGCGTGAGCGTTGCAAGCCCGGCGTGGTGGCAGGCCGTGAGAAAGATGCCCGTGGCGATGCCGACCGATTCGTCGACGTAGTAGACCTTTCCTTGCTTGCCGACGTCGTCGGGATCAGACTTGATGAGTTTGAAAACGACCACGAGCCACGGCGCGACTTCAAGGAATTCTTTGTTTTCGTCGGTGCCCAGCGGCGCAAGATCGGCGAGCCACTCGGGAGTGGCGCGGCGTGCATAAAACTCGCGCTCCTCGGCTTCGGCGCCGAGGCGGACCTCCCGCTTGAGCCGCGGATCTCGCACGCACACAAAGCGCCAGGGCTGCTTGTTCGCGCCGCTCGGTGCGGTGCCCGCCGCGGCGACGCATGCCGCGATGGTCTCTTCACTCACGGGGCGATCGGAAAAGAAGCGGACGCTGCGACGCTGGCGCACGATCTCGAAGAACGCACGGGCGGCGTCATGGGCGGGGCGATCAGGAACGAATGGCTTGAATGGAACTGTCGGGTGCATGTGTGGTCTTAGCGAGTTGTGGTCGCGGGCCTCGTCGATGGATCGGTGCGCTGTTGGAGCGCGATCAAAACGAGCACGAGTGTTCGGGCGATAGCGGATGCGATGAACGTCCAGATGAACGCGCCGCGTGTGTCGCCCATGTGCCTCAGCATCGCGCCGCCCGCGTAAGAACCGGCGGCTCCGAACGTGTATTGCAGCACTCCGAACTTCGCGAGCATGCTGGTGCGCTCTTCTTCCGGAAATGCAGAGACGGTCGAGAGCCACACGGACAGTTCCCAGCAGGCGATGGCCATGCCGCAGAAGAGTTGAGCGATGACGAGCCAGGCGATGTTCGTGGACAATGTCCACAGCGCCGGGCACGGTGCCATCAAGAGCGCCGCGATGAGAATGAGTCGGTCGCGCCCGTACTGTGCCACGACTTCACCGGCCCAGCGAACCGCGATCGCTCTGCCCAGCATCCAGCAGATGATCATCGACGCCCACTCGATGAAAGACGCGTGCGCGATGTCTTTCACATACGCGGCCCAGAAGGGCGAGCCGATCATCATTGCGAATTGAAAGACGCACAATCGCGCGATGAGCGATGCACCGGGGCCTTTGCGAACCCGGTCGAGCAGTTGCGACACCGAGAGAACGCGCAGCGTGCTGCTCGCGCCGGCGGGCTCGTGGTGCAGGCCTAGAAAGATGGCTGAAACTGCACGTGCGATCGCGGCGAGCAGGAACAGGACGCCGAACGCCGCGAGTTGTGGGCGAGATGTCCAATCGTTGGGCGCGTCAAAGCCCATAGAACTCAGCAGTGAGACGACGCGCGGCATCCAGAGACTCGCGTACTCCAACAGCAACGCGCCGATAGCAACGCCGAGGATCGCGCCGATCTGAAGGTTGCGACTTCGCGATGCAAAGAACCTCGCGCGCAGCGGCCCCGGCACCAGCACGCTCATCAGGGTTGACCACGGCGCGCCGCCGACGATCGCGCCGCAGTGGTAGATCGTGACGATCAGAAAGACCAGCCACAGCGGCGCGGAGCCGCGGAACGCGATGATTGCGATAGGGATGCACGCGATGGCTTGCAGCCACGCCGTTGCGCTGACGAGTGCCCGATATGAACCGAGCCAGCGGGTGATATTGGGAGCCGCGAGCTGCGCGAGGCTCGCGAGCATGAGCGGCACTGTCAAAATCAGCCCGGACGCGACCGGGCTTTTGAACATTTCGAGAATGAAGAGCGAGAAGAAAGTCTCGGCGAGTCCGAACATCACCATGTAGAACCAGCCGTCCAGGACGGAGCAGCGCATGTTGTGGCGCATGTGCGTGCGGACAAAGGCACGCTGGGAGGGGATTGGTGTGTCTTGAAACAAGGATGCAGATTAGGAGGCGAGTATGCGGGGCGTACGCTCTGGCCGTGCTAAATCAGCGGTTGCAACTTGCTGTCGGACACATGCAGTCAGGGCGCGCAGATGCCGCCGTGGTCGTGCTCTTGGAACTCGTTCGGCGCGAGCCAAACAACGTCCATGCGGTCAACCTGCTTGCGTCCGCGTCGCTCCTGAGCGGCAAGCTCGATCAGGCGCTGTACTACGCGACGCGCGCCGTGGAACTCGCGCCCAACGTGCCAGCGGTGCATGCAACGCTCGGCAATTGCCTGACTGCGCACGGCCGATACGCCCAGGCGCAGGCCGCGTTCGAGAAAGCCTGGGCGATGGGCATGCGCGACCCCGGGCTTGCCGAGAGTCTTTTATTCTGCCTGCGCCAGGAAGCGAAGTGGGCGACGGGGGCGAGTTTCGGCAAGGCAGCGATGAATGTGCTGCCCGGCGCGCCCATGATCGCGGTCGTGACGGCGGAGTGCCTCCGGCAACTGGGGCGGAGCGAAGAGGCGCTCGCACTGATCGAACCGGTGGTGCGAGCATTTCCGCAGCACTACGACGTGCGACTTGTCTATGCGACGCTGTTGAATTATGTCGACGGTCGTGGCGGCACTGAGGTGCTCGAGGCGCATCGCTCGCTCGCCTCGGTGCTGCCTGAGCATCGCGTGAAGATCGGATTGCCCGCCGTGAGCAATGCGAAAACGCCGACGATTCCGCTTGGAATGAAGCGAGACGGTGTGCTGAGAGTTGGATTGGTGTCGGGCGACTTCCGGCGACACTCGTGCGCGTGGTTCGTGCTGTCGCTGCTGCGAGAGGCAAAGAAACGCAGCAGTCCCGAGTTCGTGCTGTATTCAAACGAGCCAACGCAAGACGACGTCACGACAGAATGCAAGTCGCTCGCGGCGGAAATCGGGGGGTGGCGAGAGGTCTGGACGTGGAATGACGCGAAGCTCGTGGAGCAAGTCAAGCAGGACGGCGTCGATGTGCTGATTGATCTCGCCGGTCACACGCCCGGCAACCGCCTGCGCGCGTTCTCAATGCGAGCCGCGCCGCTGCAGGCGACGTGGCTTGGGTATCCGGCGACGACCGGCCTGAAGGAAGTGGACATTCGGATTGTGGATTGGGTGACGGACCCGGATTCAAACTCGCACAGCGTGAACGTCGAGCGGCTGGTGCGACTTGGGGAAGCGAATTCGGCAAGAGGCCATCAGCCCCTGTTCTGCTTCGAAGCGATGAACACGCCGGACCTGAGCGAATCCTCGAGCGAAAGTCCGGGTGCGACCTCGCAGCCTTTCTCCCAACGCAATGCACATGACGGCATCGTATTCTGCTGCTTCAACAGCCTGCAAAAGTACAGCACCGCAACGCTCAACAACTGGGCCCAGATACTGCAGCGCGTGCCCGATGCGACGCTCATCCTCAAGTCGCAGGGCACGCATGTCGCTGAAGTGAAGGCCGACCTCGAAGCACGCCTTCGAGCGGCCGGGCTTGCGATGGAGCGAGTGACAATCGTGGGATATGCCCCAACCAACGACTCGCACCTGGCGATGTACCAGTCCTGCGACGTGCAGCTCGACACCTTCCCCTACAACGGCGCAACCACAACATGCGAATCGCTCGTCATGGGCGTGCCCGTCGTCACACGCAGCGGCAGCACACACGCAAGCCGAGTCGGCGCGTCAATCCTGACGGCGGTGTATGGCGAACAGGCGAACGAATTCATCGCGCACAGCGGCGATGAGTATGTTGAGAAGGCGGTCAAGCTCGCGGGAAGAGTGGGGGAGTTAAGGCGGGGCCGACGCGAGCTGCGTGAGAAAGTTCTGTCAAGCCGTTTGTGTGATGCGGCTCACTTCCTGCAGTGCTTCGAGCAAGTTGTAGTCAAAGCAACCGCGTTCGCGAAGCAAGAACGTTGAAAGCGTCGAAGCGCATGCGTCTAGAGGCTCTTCGTAAGCCACGGATGCATCGCGTAGCGGAACCACAAGCGACCATTTCTGTACGGGCTTCAAGCCCTTTTCTTCTTTGTGTTCTTCGTGTCTTTGTGGTGAAATCAGTTCGCGCAGCAGGCTGTCTTGGGCTGGAGCGTTAAACGCCAGTGCGAGCCGTTCAATTCCAACTCGCCCCCTTGGGCCACTGCTCCGGATGCTGCAACTCCGCCTTCTTCGCAAGCCTTTCCAGACTCACTAACTCCTTCATCAACACCTTCGCACGCGCGTTCGCCTCCGCCTCCGCAAGCATGCGATACCGCATGGCTGGTTCTGTCAGTACCTTGAAAGTCACCAGATCCAGCACCGCCGCGGACGGCAACTCCTCGTTCCGAAGCACTTCAAGCAACCGCTCCGCGCCCGCGAGTTTGCTCAGCGGGCCTTCCGACAACATCGAAACCACCTGCGCTCGCGCAGCGTCAATCCCCGAATCAACAACCTCATCCAAAATCAAGTCCGCACCCGTCTTGAGCCCTTCAATCCCCATCGGTTCAAGATACGCCGCGCGATACAACCGCTGATCGTCCGGCGGCAACTCCTTCACAATCCGCGCACGGCAAACCCCCTGCAAAATCACGTTGTACCGAACCTCTGGCCCGCCGCTCTTCTCGTGCCCTGCAATATGCCCAACACACACCACAGGCTTGATCGCGGGCCTGCCGTGATATTCCTTCTTCCACTGCGTCTTCTCAAAGATCGCCATTGCTATCAGCCCCGCTCCGTCCAGCGAGTGCTCGATCATCTGCCGATACCGCGGCTCAAAGAT
>CAZEZV010000304.1:0-4741 GCA_964516725.1 uncultured Phycisphaeraceae bacterium | reverse complement strand
GGGGTTGGGCTGCCTGCGGTGTTGCGCACTGCGGCGACCGCCCCGCCGTGGGGGGTGGTGGGTTGGGGGTCTTGATGTTTTTGTTGGGGGGGCCGGGGCGGGGGGTGGAAGTGTGCTGAAAATGAAATACTCGTTCTCGCGCGGCATTTGTCACTCGCGAGAGCGAGACATTGTAGGTTTGGAGGGGTGTAAGACTATTTAGAAGAAGAGAGCATGTTGTGGCCGCCCAACCCAAACCCCTCCCGGGGGAGGGGCTTTTGTTGGCGTTACTTCCTCGGCAAATTCTCAAGCCAGACTTTTTCGAGCATGGGAATGAGTTGGGTTTGGTCGGTCGTCACGCCTTGTTTTTCAGCCGTGCTGTGCATGCCTGACTTCGCGACGGTGAGGCCTTCTTCGGCCATCGTCGCATCTTCGATTTGCCAGCCCACGTACGCGAGGAGCAAGCCGTCAGCTGCGAGCGGGTCTTGCTTGCGATCCTTGGATGCTTGGATCTGGCCGCGGAGTTCGGCGGCGATGGAGCGGAGGCGCTCGACCTTTGGAATTGTGTTGTTGGCGTAGCGGATGCCGACGACTTCTGGGTGTTCGCCCAGAAGGTTGCGGAGGTTGAGGGCTGCGCTCAGGTAGAGACCCGCGCCGAGCTGCGCGTGGATGCGGGCGGCTTGAGCAGAGACGTCGCCTTGCTTGATCGAGAGCGCGAGCGCGAAGCGTTCTTCGGCGTCGAAGTACTGGCCGTTGCCGAGCAGGATTTGGCCCTTTTCCATGTGCTCGGTGAAGTAGTCGCGCTTGCCGGTCGCGGGGTCTACGAAGGTTTCGGCCTTGATTTTGGCTCGACGGATGAGGTCGATGGTTTCAAGGTCTTCTGCGGACAGTTCGCGTTTGTTGGGATCCTTGTTCGCGCCATCGGCGGAATCGGCATCCTTCGTGCGAGCGAGCGTGCGTGAGCCGAAGCTCTTGCCCTTGTCGTCCACGAGGCGCGATTCCTTGGGGATGAGGCGCTCGCGGAGTTTGGCGACTCGCTCATCGATGGTCTGCTCGCGCGTTGGCAGGTTCTCGCGGCTGGGCGTTGTGCCTGAGTCTGGATCGTTTGGCGGCAGGATGACCGGCTTCTTCGCCTTTTCTTCTTCGTCGATTTTTTTCATGCGCTCGCGCACATCGTCGTAGACGCTGCGCGAGAGTGGTTTTTGAAGGTTCGGGTCGGTCTTGACGTTTTCCGCATTTTCGGGCGAACCCTGCAGGGGCTTGTTGAGCGATTCTGGAGTCAGGCCCATGCCCTTGGTCTCGGGCGTGCGTTCGCGCACAGGTTGGTCCAAGTCGGTCGCTGCGCCGGGCAAGTCCTTGCCCCACGCGTCGGTGCGGCGGGGTTCGATGATCGGGATGCCGCGCTCGACGAGTTGCTCGCGCTGCGTGCGGATGCCCATGAGGCTTGACGACGTAACGCGCGTGGTTGCGCCGCCGACGTCTTTCTTGAACGTGAGCAGCGTCGGGCTCAGGGTTTGATTTGCGGTGAAGGCCGAAGTGGAGCGGAGCGCGCCTGAGCGGGGGCGAGAGAATTCTGAAGTTCGGCTCGCGTAGTACGAGTCTGTGGTGCCCGGTGCCGCCGTCGCCGCGGCGTAGCCCGTCGCGCCGAGATTATTGCTCACGTCGTTGATGCCGCCGTAGTTGTTGCCGGTGCTGAAAGAGGTTTGGTAGCGGAGAGAGTCAACGCCCCGGAGCGTTGTCGCACTTGCAGAGTCGCGGCGAAACGCGAAGGTGCCGTCGGAGCCCAGGCGATCTCCGAAGTCGTTCAGTCCGCGATAGCCGACGTTGCCCCGGAACGATCGCAGGCCGCCCGCGCTGCCTGTGATGAGGGCGTTGCGGAGGCGGACTTCTTCCATCATGTTGGCGCGCGGGGTCAGGCCGGCGCTACCTGCACCGACGCGCATGTCGCGCTCCAAGATGCGGCCGCCACCGCCGGCTTGGGCGAGGGCGGTGGTGGCGAAGCCAGCAACCCCCGAGAGGGCGATCAAGAGGGTGATGGTGGAGGTCGTGCGGATATTCATTGTTTGACTCTGATATTTCCGTTTTCCCGTAGGCCCGGCGTCTTGTCTGGCCTACGCAAGCATGAGTAAGTATGCTTCACTTTGGCAGAGATGTCAGGGAATCGTACGTTGGTGGAACTGAATTGGATCGTGCAATCACAACCCGCATGATTTCAGTGCATTTATCGGTGCATTTTCTGCAAGCAAGTGCAGTTTTGACCCGTTCACGGCTTGCAGCGTCCCTCTTTCCATTCCCGCACGTCTTCCGTACAGTGCCGCCATGCCCGATACTCGTTACATCACAACGCCCATCTACTACGTCAACGATCGCCCGCACATCGGGCATTGCTATACCACGCTGCTTGCGGACGGGCTGACGCGCTTCGAGCGGCTGCGCTTTGGCGGCAAGGGCGGGGCGTTCTTTCTGACGGGGACGGACGAGCACGCGGACAAGGTGGTGACGAGCGCGCTGCAGCACAACATGACGCCGATTCAATGGGCCGACAAAAACGCGGCGGAGTTTGAGCGGGCGTTTGCGTTCATGCAGTGTCGGTACGACGACTTCATCCGCACAACACAGGAGCGGCACAAGGCGCGCGTGACGGAGTATGTGACCGCGCTCATCAAGAGCGGGGCTATCTATAAAGGTTCGTATGAGGGGTGGTACGACGAGAACCAGGAGGAGTATCTCACGGAGACCGTTGCGAAGGAAGCGAACTATCTAAGTCCTGTGACGGGCAAGGCGCTCGTTCGGCGAACAGAGCAGTGCTACTTCTTCAAGCTGAGCGCGTATCAAGCGAGGCTTGAGCAGCACTTCAAGAACCATCCGGAGTGCGTGCAGCCTGATGCGCGCAAGAACGAAGTGCTGGGGCGATTGCGTGACGGGCTCAATGACGTGCCCGTCTCGCGGCCGATCACGAATGATCCGGCGACGCAGTTTGGCATTCGCGTGCCGGGAGATGAAGGGCATCGGATTTATGTGTGGATTGATGCGCTGTTCAATTACTTGAGCGTCGTCGATACGGATGCGAGGCGCGGGCATTGGCCCGCGCACGTTCACTTCATCGCCAAGGACATTCTCGGGTTCCACGCCGTGATCTGGCCTGCGATGCTGATGGCGTTGCAGGACACGGCGAAAGCGAATCAAACGCGCTTCAGTTTCGTTGGCTTGCCCACCACCGTCTACAGCCACGCCTACTGGGTCCGTGAAGGCCGGAAGATGAGCAAGAGCCTGGGCAACTTCGTGACGATCGAAGTGCTCCACGCGTACGCGAACAAGTTCAGCATTGATGCACTGCGTTGGTACATGCTGACGCAAGGGCCCCAGCACGCGACCGACGCGGACTTCAGTCATACCAAGTTTGTCGAAGTCTTCAACGCCGACCTCGCCAACGGTATCGGCAACTGCGCGTCGCGCGTGGCGAACATGATCGAGAAGTATTTTGGCGTGGAAGGATCAGCGAGTGCTGATGGAATACCCACAGGTATTGTGCCCGACGCGGAGGGTCAATACGTGTGGTCCAACGGAACCGACACATTCGATTGGCCTGCAATCGCTGCTGCTGCAAGCAGCAAAGTACGTGAAGCGTTGCGAGTGTTTGATATTGCCGGCGCCCTCAGCGCCGGGCTCGATGTCGTGCGCAAGGTGGATCAGTTCATCAATGTGACCGCACCGTTCAAACTGGCAAAAACAGTTGAGCAGAACCCTGCCGCGAAGGACGAACTTGCGAAGATTCTGTATCAGTGCGCCGAGGCGGTGCGGATTGCAAGTGTTCTGCTTAGTCCCGCGCTCATCACGCGGATGCCGCTGCTGTGGGACGCATGGGGCTGCAAGCCCTGGGACGGGCTGACGCTTGAGGACGCGTGTGTCTTTGGCGCGGGTAAGCACAGCCTGAAACCCGGGCAGCCGCTCCGCAAGTCCGAGGCGCTGTTCATGCGAGCCGACCCGGCTGAAGCACCGCCGGTCGCCGATGCGTGATAGTCCACCCGCAGGTTCGGTCGACGCCTACGCCGCGTTGCTCACGCGGATCATGTGCTGGCGCGTGATTCCCAGCGCCTGCCCGAGTGCGCTCAGGATCGTCTGCCTTGAGAAGGGCCTGACGACAACCGCCGCGAACGGGAGCTTGTTGACGAGGTGTCGCACGGCGTTGTCCGGCGCGGCGGCGATCAGGATCGCTTTGCCGGAAAAGCCGTGGGCGTACAGATCAACGATGAGGTCTCCGGGCGAGGCGAGCGGATTGTCCGAGGCGATGATCGCGGCGCGAAGACTGCCGGCCTGGCTGAGCAGGCCCGTCCGAGTCTGCCCAACGCTCAATTGAACCGGGCTTGGCTGCAGCGCGAGCGAGATGATCGCATGATCGAGCTTGATTCCCGGCACGAGGACGACGCGCCCGCTGAGCGCGCCGGGCGACACATGCTCGTGGGTGAAGCGGTTGTCAAAGCAATCGCGCTCGACGTATTCCTGGATGTCGATGAGCTGGTCAAAGTGCAGGCCTATGTCAAACAAACCAGGGCGGCGCATGGTGCATCGCTTCACGACCGCGCTGATGGCATTTGGCCTGTTCCTGTCCCTAGGCTGCAGAAGAACAACCACTTGCTGACCAACCTCCAAAGCCTGCGAGAGCTGGACGCCGAGGCCGCCCGCTGAAAGGTCTCGGCACGCGGCACGCAGCGGCGCAATGCGAGGGGTCTGAGCGTCGCAGAGGCTGACGACCGGAAGAATG
>CAZEZV010000303.1:0-4758 GCA_964516725.1 uncultured Phycisphaeraceae bacterium | reverse complement strand
ATCACCCGATCGGCTCAGACGCTGTGTACCCAACCACGCCCAGCACCAGCTACAACCCGCAGGATGCCAACCACCGCGTCGGCACTTCGCCCAACCAGCTGCGTCTGCGTTCGTGGATCAACCCGTCAGGTACTGAAGAATTCGTTGTTGGTTGCAGCACGTGCCACACCGTCCACAACACGGGCAACCATGGGCACATGCTCCGCTTCAGCAACGCCTCCAGCCAGCTATGCCTCACGTGCCACATCAAGTAAGTGAAGCGAGCCCCGCGTGGAGCAAGACGGGGTTGTGTTGAGGTGAATTGATTCCTTCCCTTGCGATGAACTCGCCTTGGCGCTCTCGTTCTGAGATCGCGCCCGGGCGATTTTGCTGCGCGGATCCTGAGATTTATGTTCCTGAATGGCGTCGTGTGAATGCGATCGACACACGACGTCGTTCTTCACCCCCGGGTGGCTACTGACTTGCACGCCTTCGGCGTGAAAACACAGGTCCCGACGCGTGCTGACTGGCTTCATGCCGTGCCAATCAAGGTTGTTTGTCATTCACACTCCAATTGGCACCGCATTTGTACTAACTCGAGTAGTCGCTCAGGGGCAAGGACAGAAGGAAATCTCTCCATGAACACAAACCTCAAGAACGTCGGCCGGGCGATTGTCAGCGGGTTGTCCTACATCGTGCTCGCTGGTCTTTTCACCTCGCTCGTGTCGTGCGGCAGCACGGGAGCAACGCCGGCGAAGCCGCAATCTGAAAAAACCGGCTACGCGTTCTGGCCGCTCTTCCCCGATGAGCCCCGCGTGCAGTTTCTCCGCTCATTTGGCGGCAGCGCCGATGTCGCGCCGGTGCAATCCAGTCAACTCGAGAACATCGTGTTCGGCAAGGAGCAGGAAAAAGACGCGATGATCAACAAGCCGTACGGGCTTGCGATGCGCAATGGCTCGGTGTATGTGTGCGACATGCGAGCCGGGTCGCTCGTCGTGATGGACCTCAAGAAGAAGCAAACACGGCTCGTCGGCGTGAGCGGAGCCAATCGTCTCAGCCACCCAGTCGCGGTCGCCATCGCGGATGACGGCATGATCTACGTCGCCGAAAGCGATCGCGGCGCCGTCGTTGCCTTCAACGCGGATGAACGATACTCGCACTCCATCGGCTTCCCGAAGTTCAAACCAGTGTCCCTCGCTGTCTTTGGTGATCGCCTGTACGCAAGCGACATGGCGGGCCAGGCGGTGCAGGTGTTTGATCGCAAGTTGGGCAAGCAGATCGCAACCATCGGCAGCGTGGGCGATGGCGATGGTAAGTTCCGCCTGCCGCTGGGCATCGCGGTTGACAAAGTGGGCGACCTGTATGTCGTCGACATGATGCAAGGCCGGGTCCAGAAGTTCTCGCCCGATGGCAAGTTCATCACCGCAGTGGGCGGACTCGGCGATACGCCCGGTTCTTTCGCTCGCCCCAAGCACATCGCCATCGACAACGACGGCATCGTGTACGTCGTGGACTCAGCGTTCCAGAATGTGCAAATGTTTGACGATCAACTTCGATTGCTGCTGGCCTTCGGCGCGGCGGGAGGCTTTCCCGGCGCGATGAACCTCCCCGCGGGCATCTGTGTCGATGATGCCACGCTCAGCGTCGTGCAGAACGACCTGCACCCGGGCTTCGCTGCGAAGCGAGTGATCGCCGTGACCAACCAGTTCGGCAACGACAAGGTGTCGCTGTATGCACTGGGCAACACGAGACAGGGCTACAGCGCTGCGGATCTGGCTCGCGTCTCGGCGAAGATTTCGCAAGGCGTCGGCGCAACCGAAGAAACGCTGCAAATGCAGGAGTTGGGAGCGATTTCGAATGTCGAGCCGGAACCAGGCCCGACGGCATCGGGCAAGCCCACCTCCACGAACGTGGCCCCCAAGTAATCACGCATGACCTCGTTCCGGAACAACTCGCAACGTTCACGCCGACTCAGATTTCGCTTCGCGGCGATTGGATTGGTCGGCGTGGTCATTGCTGCGAATGTGTGGTCCGGTTGCACGGTCACGAAGTCCAACTACAAGACGCTGAGTTACTTCTTCGATGGCGTGCCCGATCCGGACGCGAAGGCGATGACGGTCAACCCGCGCACCGGTGAGACAACCGCGATCGTCAGCATGTCGGTGCATCCGCCGTACGCGTCTGAGAACTGCGACGAGTGTCACCAATCGCGCATCCGCATGAGCAAGAGCGATTCGAGCATCTGTGCGAAGTGCCACTCGGGCAAGGAGCGCGAGCACGAGCGCATGCACGGACCGGTCGCAGCGCAGGCGTGCCTGTGGTGTCACAACCCGCATGAGTCGGTGCAGAACCACTTGCTCCGCGATAAAGATCGCGCCCTCTGCGGTCAGTGCCACGTCCCCGCTCTGCTGAGCAGCGCAAAGGTTCCCGAGCACGCCGACGACTCAAGAGGTTGCCTCGAATGCCACATGGGGCACGGCGGAGGGAAGCAGTTCATGCTTCGTGACGTGCCGTTGAAGCCCGCACCGCAGGTGAAAGCGACGCTTGCAACACCCGATGCACAACCATTTGCAACACCGACCACATCAAACAACACCGAAGGATCACCCGACATGCCACGAACCACAGGCGCTCCCGACTCCCCCACTGCGCCAGTGGAAGCTGAAAAGGAGCCGAAGTAGCCAGCCGTGCGACGCAGGACGCTTCAACTCGTGTGCCTCGCCGCGTTGTGTGCATCAGGCGCGCCGGCGTTGGCACAGCAGGCGACCGACGATGGCCCGGTGATCGTGGGCGAGAGCAAGTCGAAGTGGAAGACATTCGACCTCAACCGAGTCAATGGAGCGATTGAACTGCTGGGGCGCAATCGCTCCGATCGCCTGCGCCAGACGGCGGCGAACGACACAAAGGACAGCGAGTCGCTCATGCGCGAACTGCTTGAAATCTCGGGCGAGGCGTACTTGGGTCACAAGAATCTCGTTGACCTCACGGGCAAGCTGCGATTCGGCTTGGAGCAGCGATATCTGGACTATGAAACCGTCGGCGAAAGCGACAAGAGCAACGACTTCACCAACCTCTTCGATCTCAACGCGCGCGTCCTAGGGACCAGCACACTGCCGACCGACATCTACGCGCGACGCGACGAGCAGTTTCTTGATCGAGACTTCGCAGGCTCAGTGAAAAACACGACCGAAGAGTTTGGCGCCGCCGTGAGCTATCAATCCACCGTCGCGCCTACCACCGTTCGACTCTTCCAGATCAAAACCAAGCAGGACGACCCGCTGGGACAGTTTGATTACGACGTCACGCAGCGCACCTTCGCGATCAACTCTAACATCCGCCTGGGCAACGGCCATCGCCTCGAAGCTGGCTACACCTTTGACGACATCGAAGAGAATCAAGTTGGCGGCTTCCAGAACGACTACCAACGCAACGACGCGCAACTCACCGACATCATCAACTTCGGCAAGAACAACGCTAGTGAACTGCGCTCGTATCTGCGCTTGTACGACCAATCAGGCCAGTTCAATCAGCAGATTCTCCGCTGGGACGAACAACTCCTGCTCGTTCACACCAATCGCCTTGAAACCCGCTACAACACCACTGTCGAACGCCGGGAAATCGGCGATTCTCAGCAGGATCGCATCGACGCGTCCGCGCTCATCAAGCACCGCCTCTTCGATAGCCTCACCAGCACCGGCACCGTGGGCGTTCGAAAGTTTTCAGACTCCAGCAACTTTGAAAGCAACGAGTGGTACGTACAGGGCGACTGGGACTATACCAAGAAAGTCCCGCAAGGCCGGCTCGACATCAACCTGGGCGCGAACTTCAACTCGCTGGACAACTCCGAGCGCGGCAGCGCGTTCCGGATCTTTGACGAAGCCCACGTCTACAACGATCCGTTTCCCATCACGCTCTCGCGGGCACGCATCGTCATCGGCTCGCTGGTCGTCACCGCCGTGTCCGGCTTTCCAACGTACCAAGAAGGCGTCCATTACACGACACAGTACTTTGTTGATCGTGTCGAAGTCCGCATCATCGTGGGCTCGGGCATCTCGGATGGCGACTCGCTGCTGTTTGACTACGACGTTGGTCCGGAGCCGGGCAGCAACGTCAACACGATTGGCCTGAGCGCGTCCTTTCGTTACACGATCGAAAAAGGTGCGTTCAACGGTCTGTCGCTCTACTCGCAGTACCGCCGGCAGGATCATTCTGTTGACGCCATCGATCTCTCGCAGTTGTTCTACGACGACACGCAGACGCTGCGATACGGCGTTGAGTACCGTCGTGGCGGCTGGCGCTTTCGGGGCGAACAGGAACACCACGACAGTACCATCACGCCCCACGACAAGTCGCTCCTCGAAGCGTCGTACGATCACATCTTCTCACGCGGATCCAGCATCGGCGTTGACGCAACGCGTGAAGTGATCGAATACGAGAACCCGCAGAACCAACTTGTTTTCAATCGTTTGTCGTTCCGATGGAACGAACAACTGAGTTCAAGTACCAACATGCTGTTCCGCATCGACCTGCGTGACGAAGACGACGATCTGCGCGGTTCAACACAGGGCATCGACCAATACCTCACGCTGCAATGGTGGAAACGCCAGACCTCGGCATACATCACGCTTCGCAATACACTGCTCGAAACGGATTCGACCGACAGGACGACGCACTTCGTGGAGATTGGGATTCGGAGAGAGTTTTGAACAAGTTCGCTTCGTATCAAGGACGTTGGTAGTTCGCTCACCACAGAGACACAGAGGCACAGAAAAAGGAAGA
>CAZEZV010000302.1:0-4771 GCA_964516725.1 uncultured Phycisphaeraceae bacterium | reverse complement strand
CATTGACTCGTTCTTGTTGGTGTATAGCGAAGGGCCATGTACGCCTTGCGGGACATGAGGACAATCAGGCACCGATTCTGCCGCGGGCCACTCACCGTCACTCTTTCAGCAGCGAATCCAAGTCGAGCGGGTGCGTGAACATCGCAAGCTGGCCCTTCGCATCTCGCGGCCAGGTTTCTTTGGGGCGATCGCAGTACAACTCCACGCCGTTGCCGTCGGGGTCGCGGAGGTAGAGTGCTTCGCTGACGCCGTGGTCCGCCGCGCCGTCGAGCGTAATGTGTGCGTTTGTGAGTCGGCGGAGCGCGTCGGCGAGGGCAGCGCGGGTCGGGTAGAGGATCGCGACGTGATACAGACCGGTCGAGCCGCGCGGCGGTGGCTTGCCGCCTGCGCTTTCCCAGGTGTTGAGGCCTATGTGATGGTGATACCCGCCCGCGGAGAGAAACGCGGCGGAGTTGCCCATGCGCTGGGTGATGTCGAAACCGAGCACGGCGTGATAGAAGGCAAGTGCGCGATCGAGGTCGGCGACTTTGAGGTGGACGTGACCGATGGAGGTTTGGGGGTGAAAGGGCATTGGGGGAAGGTAGTGGTGTCGTGGCACGGCCAACGCGATGCGTATGGACGTTCGGCACAGGCAGCCCAAAGCGGCAGCCTGTGTCACGCAAGTTGAGCTAAGTGCCGCTAATTCACTTTGATTGTCGGCGTTGCTCGCTGCGTGCCTCATTCAATGCGGATCGGTATGCCTCAAGCACCGCGTCGTTTTCGAAACTGATGACGGAAACAGTCGTGCCAATAAAGTGTCCACGCTCCACTCCCGCAAGTTCTTGTCGTTTGTACTGTGCGCCGTAGCATTCATTTTGGTCGTCGAGCCGAAGGTCGTCTTCGTTGAATATTGCGACTCTCGGCGACAAGTATTCGCACTGCTCGCTTGCTCCCGCACCTTTTTGTACTACTTGCTTGAATTGTGCAACAAAACGATCAAGCTTTTCGAGCGTGGCGTCGTCTTCGATCGCCACGATGTGAGAACCCCAGGCGAAGATCGTGCCGCCGTCGCCGCCATTGATGTTCCAGTCTTCGGCGTCCACCAGCATGGAAAGCGCATCGAGAATCCGCTGGGAAGTTTCGGCGATCCACATCGCTTTCTCGTGTTCGGCATCAGTTGTGAATGGCGACGTACTTCTATCAATCGAACCAAGAGCACAGCCGTGATACGTATGACGATCGGCTGCTTCATCGATGTGAAGCGAGGTCCAGAGAACTCGGAGGTCGTATGTGCGAGAGTAAAGTGCGGGGCGTTTGGGGTCGCGATTGGATTGCAACTGGTCAAGCTGATACTTACATAACCTGTTTACCCACAGTCTTTCTACTGGCCGCAGCCACGTCCAGTCTGTACGGGCAGCTAGTTCGTCGCTTCCGACAGGGTCGTCAATGAGGAAGGCAACCGGCCACATGCTGACCAGCAATGGTGTCGGCACGGCGGCTCTCCATGTACGGGATTGAATTTCAGGAACCTTTGATGCGACGTGTGCAGCGAGCAAGAGCAAAGGAACTACGAGTGCAAGTCGCCATCGGCAGCGCGTGTACAGCATCTTCGTCGTAAAAGCAGACACGCTTCCGCACTCCGGACACACATGCCCAGTCAACTGTTTGCCTTTGCGGGTGACAGTTGACACCGCGATGCCTTCCATGCGATACTGGCACTTGGGGCAGCGAAGGCGGCCGCGCGGGCGGTCCCAGAAGAGGGCCCAGGCGCCGAGGACCACTGCGCCGATGAGGAGCAGGATGGCGAGGATGAACCAGACGGCGTCGGGCATGGGTGCATCGTTCGACGCAGGAAAGTAGCGGTGGTGGCGACGGCGGAACTCGATTGTGGCGCGGGGGGCATGGAGTCATGTCCGTGCGGCTTGCACCTGCCATCGAAGACGACGGCGCGGGGGGTGCGGCGACTTCGATGATTGGGCGAGGTGAGTATTTCGGCATCGAAGTCCTCTCACCCCCCGACGCAGGAAGCCCTTGTCAGGGGTCAAGTTGTGTCAACTGCCACGTTTCTTACTCTAACGGTCCTGTAGGCTTACGAGTTGCAGGCATGCGCGATTCGCGACATTTTTGAATCACGCCCTCGAAACCACTTCGACATTCAGGCGATTCGTCTATGAGGAAGACAATCGCACCGCGGAGAATGAACTCGGGATAGCCGCAATCGATTTCGCGGAACGTCAAGTTGAGAAGCGCGCTGTTCTTTGTATCGCTTGTTCCACGAAGATCAGCACAGTTGTAAATAGCGACAGGAGGATCGAGGTAGTTGCAGATTCGTTTTTCACCCGGGCTTGCACTTGCGACTGCTTCCAAGTCGGCAAGAAAGCGATCGATGTCATCTAGTATCTGCGGGTCTGCAAGAACAGCGAGGTGGCTGACCCCGCCAATCATCAATCCGCCATTGCCGCCGTTCTCGCGCCACTGGTCGGGATGTACCGCTCGTCCGATGAGATGTGCGACAGCCAACGTGTAACCATCTTCCCAACCACGACGCGTGAAGTAAGTATCGTCGATCCCACCCCATCCGGGCGAATAGCTTGGCATTCCGGGGTTTGCTTCTCGCTGCTCTTCAGGTGAGTCATACCACGGAGCGCCAAAACGAAGCGGCTTCCATAACGGGCGAAGGTTGTAGACTCGCTGCTGCAAGGGATCGAGTCTTGGGTCCGGCGAGAGTTGTTTTCGTTCTTGCTTTAGCAAGCGGCGAACCCACAGCCGCTCCATCCATGTCGGCCAATGTTCTTCAAGGCGCGATTGCATTTCGTTCTGCCCTGAGTTTTCCCATGGTCCTTGTGAAACTCCAGTCAAGTCTGACAACGGCCACACGGTCACAAGCACGCAAGTCGGAACGAGTACGCGGAAACTGCTTTGTTGCCACGCGGGTACGTGTGAAGTGACGTGAAAACCAAGCAGCATGAGCGCGACCAGCCAAAGGGCTTTCCATCGCCTGCGAGTGCGCTGCAAGTGGGCAACTTTGGTCGCAACATACCCGCACTCCGGACACACATTCCCACTCAACTCCCTGCCCTTGCGGCTGACTGTTGACGCCGCGATGCCTTCCATGCGGTACTGGCACTTGGGGCAGCGCAGGCGGCCGCGTGGGCGGTCCCAGAAGAGAGCCCAGGCACCGAGGACCACTGCGCCGATGAGGAGCAGGAGGGCGAGGATGAACCAGACGGCGTCGGGCATGGGCGCATAGTTCGACTCGGGAAGGTAGCAGAGGTGGCGATGGCGGAACTCGATTGTGGCGCGGGGGGCATGGAGTCATGTCCGTGCGTCTTGCACGCCACACGGTGGGTTGGCACTCCGTGCCAACTTTTACGCGATCTGCTACAAGGCCTCGTGCCTGATGCGCGTGCGGAAGTGCACAGCGGTTGGAGGGCGGTGTAGAGGGTGTAGGTGTTGGCTCGGAGAGCCAACCTACCTAGTTATTCGCAGTATGTCTGGCTGCTCTGGGCAAGTTTCAAGTGGTTTTTGGCTTGAAGTGGGCTTCTACTAAGCGTTTTTTGATTGACAGGCACGGTGTCTTCCCGGATACTGTCTCAAACGGCGCAGCAGCGCTGTTGGAGCAAGGAGAGGTAGACATGCACCGTTTCGCTTTTGGCGTTGTTGTGGCCGCGACAGTTTTTGTACCGGGTGCCTTTGCAGGCCCGGACTGGGTGGAGCAAGGCGACGCTGGTTCGCTGATTGGAAGCGCGCAGCAGACTGTTGGCACGGGCCAGATTAATTCCATCTCGGGGACCTTCTCTGATGGCTTTGGCCTGAGCGACTACGAGGACGTGTATCTCGTCACGATCACGAACCCGACGGCATTCAACATCACCATTGGCTCGGGGCCGGGCGTGCCCGGTTTGTTCATCTTCGACATAAACACGCAGTTGGGCATCCTTGGGAGCCAGACGGGCAGCATCGGCAGTGTCTCGACAGACTCCAGCGGTTCGTCCATTACCACGCCGGGCGTGTATGCTGTCGCTATCGCTGTCAACGGCCGCATGCCTGAAAGCGACTCAGGCCCGATCTTCAACTTCGCTACGCCGAGCGAAATCTCAGGCCCGGACGGCAACGGCGGGTTTATCCCGCTCATCTTTTGGACCGGCACGCCGGGCCCGGTGGGTCAGTATGACTTTGAACTGATCGGCTGTTCGTTCGGCGTGCCTGCGCCGGGGGCGACGGTGTTGCTGGGTGTGGCGGCGATGTTGGGCGCGCGGCGGCGGCGGTGAATAGTGATGCGCTGAACTGACTAGTGCCGCGTGAACGCTCTGTTCAAGGCTGCGAACGGGACAATCAGTGGGCCGAACGCTCTGTTCGGGGCCACGAGCGCAACGTTCGGCTGGCTGAGAGGAACGATCCCGCCCCCGGAGATGACCTCCGGCAGGCCGAACGCGGCTGTCGGCAGGCTGATAATGACTATCGGCAGGCCGGAGACGACGCTCGGCAGGCTGATGATGACTGTCGCCCGGTGATTTGCCGGACCAAGCCGCGCAAGGAATGCGGATTTTGGGCGTGGGGTCGGGCTGAACCGGATCGTCTTGGCCGCGTGCCGTGCCATCGAAGTCGACGGCTTTGCGGCGACTTCGATGAATGGGCTTGGTTGGTGGCTCGGCATCGAAGTCCTCTCAGAGCAGAGGACTTCGATGGCACGGTGAAAATCAATTTGTTTGAGTGCTCGGCACAGGCAGCCCAAAGCGGGAATGCCATTCACTTTAGTGAGTGGGCGGTAGCGTTCGGCGCTTGTGCGGCG
>CAZEZV010000301.1:0-4776 GCA_964516725.1 uncultured Phycisphaeraceae bacterium | reverse complement strand
CCATCGACATCGACTCGTTCCTCAGCGTGTACGCCGAAGGCCCGTGCATTCCTGACACAGCCACCTGCAACGACATCGACTTCAATAACGACGGCTCGATCTTTGATCCGTGCGATATTGACGCGTTCCTGGTCGTGTTCAGTGAAGGACCATGCACGCTGTGCGGTAGCTGAGAGAGGTAGTTGCCTGACGCCGGACATGGCGAGCATCGGCCTTGACCCGAACGGTCGTTACGATTGCGGACACGACAATCGCACGACATTCGCGTCAGGTTGCTGCCCGGCCGCTTGCTGTCACCACTACTATCGCTGCAGTGTCAACCACTCCACACACGGATTCGGACGCCACGATGCTCATGGCTGCCGCGAGCGGCGGCGACAGGTCGGCCATTGATCGATTGCTGCCACTGGTCTACGGTCAACTCCGCGCCGCTGCGCAGCAGCAACTGAAGAGCGAGGCGAAAGGGCACACGCTGTCGGCGACTGCGCTGGTACACGAAGCATATCTGAAGCTCGCCGGCCCGCGCGAAGTGCCGTGGGCGGGGCGGGGGCACTTCTATGCTGCGGCGGCGGAGTCGATGCGGCGAATTCTGATAGACCACGCTCGCGCAAAGGCGACGGCGATTCGGGGAGGTGGGGGGGTGGGAGGGGAAGCAAGGCGAGCAGCGGTCAACCTCGCGTCACTACCCGATCTGGAGTCAGAAGCAGAATCTGCCGGATTCCTGATCCTCGACGAGGCAATCGCCCGCTTGGAGGAAGTCGACAAAGACGCCGCGAGCGTGGTGCGCCTGCGATATTTTGCGGGGTTGAGTATCGAGCACACAGCTTCGGCGCTTGGTATTTCTGCGCCGACGGTGAAGCGGTCCTGGGCCTTTGCACGGGGCTGGCTGAAGGAAGCGATCGAAGCCGGGCGAGTGTGAGTCGAAAGGAAAGGCAGCGATGTCGGAACACAAGCACCAAGACCTTCGCAGGCTGTTTGACCTGGCTCTCGCCGCTGCGCCGCAAGACCGAGGGGCGCTGCTCAACCGCGAATGCCGGGGTGATGCCGCACTGAAGAAGCGGATCGAGGCGATGATCGCTGCGGCGGAGGACGATCGGTTCCTTTCCGAACCAACGCAGGCACACCGACCCGATGAATTGCCAACGGCTGATTCAGAGGCCGGTTCGACGGCGATGCTGGCATCACTGCTCGAAGAACCGGGCACGCGCATCGGGCCATATAAACTTCTGCAATTGATTGGCGAGGGCGGCTTCGGATCCGTCTTCATGGCCGAGCAGGAAAAGCCGGTGTCACGCCGGGTTGCGCTCAAGATCATCAAGTTGGGCATGGATACGCGCCAAGTGGTGGCACGCTTCGAGCAGGAACGCCAAGCACTGGCGATGATGGACCATCCCAACATCGCGAAGGTGCTTGATGCAGGGGCGACGGAGACAGGTCGGCCTTACTTCGTGATGGAGTTGGTGAAGGGCGATCCGATCGTTGTGTACTGCGACAAGAACAACCTGAGCATCCAGGATCGCCTGGAGTTGTTCGCGCAGGTCTGTAGTGCTGTGCAGCACGCGCACACCAAGGGCATCATTCACCGCGACATCAAGCCCAGTAACATCCTTGTTTCGACTCAAGATGGAAGGCCATATACCAAGGTCATCGACTTCGGCATCGCCAAGGCGACGCAGAGCAAACTCACCGAGAAGACGCTCTTTACCGAGCACAAGGCCCTTATCGGCACGCCGGAATACATGAGCCCGGAGCAGGCCGAAGGCAGCCTCGATATCGACACGCGCACGGACGTGTACTCGCTGGGCGTGCTGCTCTATGAGCTTCTCACAGGATCGACGCCGTTCAACAGCACGGAACTGCGCTCCGCGGCGTACGCGGAAATCCAGCGCATTATTCGTGAGGTTGATCCGCCAAAGCCCAGCACGCGCCTCAGCAACAACGCCGACACCATCGCCACTGTTGCCGCGAGGCGCCATACTGAGCCGAAGCGCCTGGGGACCATGGTCCGCGGCGAGCTTGACTGGATTGTGATGAAGGCGCTTGAGAAGGATCGCCAGCGCCGTTACGAGACAGCGAGCAGTTTGGCAGCGGACGTTCGACGTTACCTCGCGGGCGAGGCGGTGGTTGCGGCACCAGCAAGCACTGCGTATCGATTTAAGAAGTTCATCAGGCGCAACAGATTGACCGTGACAGCGGGCAGTGCTGTGGCTCTGGCGTTGCTCGTTGGAGTTGCGGCGTTCGCCTGGCAGGCAAATGTGGCTCGGAAGCAGCGGGACATTGCTGTGGTGGCGCAGATTGCAGAAGCCGAGCAGAGAAAGGTTGCCGAAGCCGCGCGAACCGAAGCCAGTCAGCGCGCTGCCGAACTCAAAGTCGTTGCGGATTTTCAGGCCGACATGCTCGCTCGCATCGACCCGGTTCGCGCCGGACAGCAACTCTCCGAAGACATCCGCACGCAGTTTCGCGATTCGTTCAACGATTCTGAAGCCACAAAGGATCAGCCTGCCGCCAGCAAGAACGACAAAGACGCACAAGTCGCGTCGTTCGAGAAACAATGGGCTCGCATCAACACCGCCGACGCAGCTCGCAACCTGATCGATGGCACCGTGCTCAAGCCAGCGATTGCGTCCATCGACGCCAAGTTCAAGGACCAGCCCCTCGTCGATGCAAGTCTGCGACAGTCGCTCGCGACTGTGTATCGAGAACTCGGGTTGTTTGACGCTGCTGTGCCGCTCCAAACAGCCGCGTTCACGACGCGAAGGCAACTCCTGGGTGAGGAGCACCGAGAAACGCTTCGATCGATGAACAACATGGGCATGTTGTTTGAGTATCAAGGCGACTTCGCGCAGGCTGAGCCATATCTCCGCGAATCAATGGAGAAGTGCCGACGCGTGCTGGGAATCGACGATCCTGTGACGCTGGCGGCTGTTTCAAATTACGCATACTTGCTGGAAGACAAGGGAAATCTTGCCGACGCCGAGCCGTTGTATCGCGAGGCTTTGGAGGGACGCAGGCGCGTGTTGGGCACCGACAGCAACGAGACGTTGATGTCTGTGAACAATCTTGGGTATCTGCTGATGTCGCGGGGAAAGTCCGCCGAGGCTGAGCCCTACTTCCGCGAAGCCTACGAATCGCGCAAGCGCTTGTTCGGCGAGGATGACCCGCAGACGCTGGTTCCCCTGAACAATCTTGCGTTGGTGCTGCAGCGACAAGGCCGGCTCGCAGAAGCCGAGCCATTCTACCGCGAGTCGCTTGCAAAGCGTCGGCAACTTCTGGGAGAAGAGCACCCACAAACGCTGACGGCGATCCACAACATGGGCTTCTTGATGAACGCGCAAGGCAAGGATGTCGAGGCCGAGGTGTACTTTCAAGACGCGGTCGAGAAGCACCGAAGGCTGCTGGGCGACAAACATCCTCAGACGCTGGGATCGATCAATAGCATGGCGAACCTGCTGCGCTCGCGCGGGAAGTTCGCTGAAGCGGAGACTTTGACCCGGCTCGTCCTGACCAACCTGCGAGCAGCAGTGGGCGAAGAACACCAGAACACACTGGCGTCCCTCGTGAACCTCGGTTCGCTCTTGCGGCTTCAAGAAAAGCTCGCCGAAGCCGAACCGTACCTGCAGGAGGCTATAGACAAGAGCCGGCGTGCACTTGGGCAAGAGCATCAGGTGACTTTCAACGCGATCGCCGCTATGGGCAAGTTGCGACTTGACCAAGGCCGGTTGAACGACGCGGAGGTCTTCGTTCAAGAGGCTCTTGACTTGCGAAGACGCGTGCTGGGCGAGTCACATCCCGACACATTGATCTCGGTCATCGCGCAAGGTGAATTGCGCGTGGCACAGAGCAGATTCGCAGAAGCAGTGACAGTGCTGATCCCGGTCGATGCACCAGCCAAACTCGCATTCACAGGCAGCAATGCCACGCACTACGCCAACTTGCTCAAAAACCTCGGCGCGGCTCGGGCCGCACAAGCCAAGAACCCTGCGGAGTTCGCCGCGGCAGAGGGCAATCTACTTCAGTCGCACAATCTCTATCTCAACTCTCGCGGCGCGCTGCACAAGGACATGCTGGGAAGTATCCAGTGCCTCATTGATTTGTACACCGCATGGAACAAGGCCGAGCCCGAGAAGGGCTTTGATGCGAAGGCCGCGGAGTGGAAGATTACGCTCGAGCAACGTTTGGCCGATGCGAAGAGTGCCGCGAGCCAGCCTGCTGCAACTCAAGCCAAGTGATCGTGGCGCGCGACAACCAATGACGATTGACGGTGCTTCTGAATGTTCTATGACAAATTCATGACTTGGCCGCTGGAATCGGTTGCGCAGCACATTCCTGCGATGATGCGTCCCACATGCTGGATTACCTCACGCTCTGAATCCATCCACCGCCAACAACCCGCTCTGCTTCATACAACACCATCGCCTGGCCTGCAGCCACAGCGACTTGAGGCTCGTCGAAGCGCACGATGAAGCGGCCGGTGCGGCCTGATGGTGTTGATGGCTGAGCCGTGCTCTCTGCGTTTGAAGCGTTCTCGTCGACTCGTTCGATGGCCGCGCTCGCAGCGGGTGTGTTGTAGCGGAACTTCGCCATGACGCGGCACGGCTCGCGGAGCTCTTTGTCGCTGACGAGCCAGTTGGCTTCGCCCACTTCGACTTGAGAACTCTTGAGGTCGTCTTCGCCTCCGACGACGACGGTGTTTGTCGCTGCGTCTTTGTGGACGACGTAGATGCGATAGCCCAGCGCGAGGTTGAGGCCGCGGCGTTGACCGATCGTGAACTGGTG
>CAZEZV010000300.1:0-4789 GCA_964516725.1 uncultured Phycisphaeraceae bacterium | reverse complement strand
CTTGTGGTCCATACCAATCGGTAAGAGCATCGAGAGGAGATTCTTCTCTCTGATTCCATGATTCTGGTTTCTCACCAAGTGGTGGAAGGCGGTCGATATCGGAACGAACTTCTCGCCGACATCGACGTAGGCGGGCCAGACTTTTCGCTTGTTCTCTGTTGGTGCCTCTAAGGTGTCTGGCGGGAGATCTAAGGTCTTTCCGCAGAAGGCAATCATGCACAAGGCGACGCGCGAAATGCGCCCATGATCCCAAGCCGCTCTGGCTTCGCGAGCCACCTCAAGTGATCGATCCTCAAAGTACGCTTCGATCTCGGCATGGGCCAGCACTCTGTAGGCAAGCGTTTCGGTCGCGACTTTGTCTTGCTGCTCGTACGTTCCTGTTGGCTCGAATGCTGCAGGTAGCAGGTGCGTACGCAGAACCTGCAGTTGGTCTCGCAATTGATTGAATCGGGTCGACGCCATCTAATCAGACACCAAAGCCGGCGAACGCGATCCCGGTTCTGGACTGAGGATCATTCGGGTTCGCGGGCCTAAGTTCTGGAAGAGCAAACGCCAGATTCGTGGCATCTCTCAATCGCTGTCCCCACAGGCGGAGCCTTGCTAGCGTGTTTGGAACGCCCGCGGTGTCACTTTCGGCCGCTGCTAGGAATGCCTGGTCAGCGAGAGCGGCCTGATATGCGGCCCTTACCGGCCCGGCGTGTTGCAGCATTGCGTTGCGAATTGGCTCATGCGACGCGTAGAAGATCAGTGCATCAAAGATCGCGCGATTGAAGGCGCGCGAAGTTGCCTTGCGAGCGACGTCAGCCTGTCCGAGAACCTGAATCAAAGCTTCGGAACCGGCATTGAAGGCGGCAACCGATTGCTCAAGCTCAGGGCGGCGTGCGACCCAATGAGCATTCAGTTCGCCGCAGGTCTCATCCAAGAACGCCTTCATTCGACCGACGTACTGGGAAACAAATATGTGAAACCCGAGGAAGCGAACGAGAAGCTCGACGTCCCGCATCCGCGGATCTGGGCTGTCGCGACCGAGAAGCGTTCGAAGCGGGGTGGAACCTGACGCCGCGTCGTCAACGTAGTTCGAGAAGTCTCCAGGGAACATGGCCTGGCGCAGTTCCTGAGGAGAGAGGCGTACGCTCCCTGTATTCAGTCGCAGAAAAACGAGATGTAGGAACTCGTAGTTCGGCCAGTTGCGAATGACCACGGTGCGTACCGTGTAGTTGTGAAATGCGTTTAGATCCGCCTCGAAGGCAGGGTCTTGAAGTGCCGCGTACGCCCGTGTGTTTAAGTCGGGCCGCGCTTCTAGCCCTAGAAGCCGAAAACCATTGTGCTGACCTTCTGCCTGACCCGTGAACTGCAAGAGCGACAGCAAGCGCTGTTTGCCATCAAGAACGATGTAGCGCCCCCGTTGTCCCTGCTTCTCTGCGAGAACAATCTGCGGGACAGGCAACCCAAGAATGAGCGACTCGATGAATGCACTCTTGCGCCGAAGAGACCAGGCGTCGCGTCTCTGGAAGCGCGGATTCATTTCTATGTTGCCGCGGTTCAGTTGAGAAACGATTGTCTCGACTGTCCAGTCGGCGGAGTGTAGGACCGCCTGAGAGAACTGATGGGTCTCGATGCCCGCAAGCTCGGTGTCAATCTCATCAACGAATTCAACGCTAGCGTCTGCCATCGATACTCTCCGTCTCTTGGATACGCGACAGTCGGCCGCGTCGTCAGCTAGCCGCGCTTATATCTGGCCAGATCATCCCATAATCGATGGCGAACTCTAGTTCTGATGTCTGGTGGACGCTATTGTCTTTCAAGCCTGCCGGTAAGAGGATTGACCGACGAAGCTTGAACTGATCTGGTGTACCCGGAGATGAGCGCCTGTCGGAGGAGATTCGCGGCAGCGACAATCTGTCGTGTCTCACTTGCGCGACTGTGCCCCTGTGGCAAAGTCGGTTGCGATAGAGCGTGCTTCATAAGTAGCGCGCCCCATGTTGAGTTCTTTTGGACTCGTGTGAACCCTAGCGCACGCAAGCATTGAAAGAATGACCCGTTCGAAGTCGTAGCCCGCAACTGCTCTACGACCTCTTCGCTGAAGTCAGGCGGTTCTATAGATCCCGATTCCATACGATTTGCAGTGGCAATGAGTTCATCAACACTAAAGTTGCCGAACTCGAAGTCAGGATCGTTGAGAAAGAACGAGCCAAAGAATCTCTTCTCGCTTGCAGCTTTCTGCACAGCGCGTACGTATTCCTCTCGGTCGTGATCTATCACTACGACACTGAAGATGTGCGACTGGATGTCGCGGGTCAGGGAGTCAGCAAATGCCAGGCCCTTGTTGCGTCGCTCGAGTACTTGTCCACGCAGGTTGATGATCTCAATGCCCCCTGTGTCACCGAGCGCGGACGTTAGTGCACCGTACTCTGTCTCGCCTTCGACGTAACACCGCGCCTTGACACCGTGGTCGAGTCCCATGCTGCTCAGATAGTCGCGCAGCACAGTTCGTGATGCGTCGAAGACGCGCTCAGTGCCATAGATCGCCTTCCGAGCACCGTCCATCCACTGCCCAAACCCGATTTGATCCTCTTCGGGAAGTTGGCAGCGTTCCGCCTCCTCGAACGGGCGTCGGACAATTTCCGCCATGGTCAGCAGGAGCATCGACAATCCAATTGCGCCGCGCAACTTCTGTCGCTCGTGAGTCGACATCAGACGAAGCAGAACCTTCAGGCTGTTGTTCGAGTCAATCATGGCGCTTGTGTGGCCGAGGTCTTCACGCACGGCCCTTGCGCCACTCTCGCCAAGAGTTGCAAGTAGCGGGGCGACGACCGCTTTAAGACGGGCAAGACTCTGCGGCAACTTGATCTCGGTCAGAGGAAACCGATATCTCACAGAGTGGAAGACTTGCTCATATGAGAGAGGCTCCAGTGTTGTGGCTAGTTCGGCTACCTCATTCCAGTAGTCGAATCTTTGCGCGCACTGGTCTTCCGATGTCCAACGATTCAGTTGGTCAACTTGAAGCTGAGCAACCCTTACAACTCCGGGGGCGTAAGAGAGGTACTGCGTCGGGGACGCTTGACACTCAAAAACTCTCGCGACGTGATGCAGAACGAAGAGGCGAAACGGATGGAAGAAGGGGGAGACGTCGTCGGCGAATGCAGGTGCGTGCGAGAACGCGCTTCCGTAGCCTTCTGAATTATGAGTCGTGGGTCTGGTGTCGCAGAACCAGTATTCGTCGTCAGAGTGCCCAGTTGGCACTAGTCCATCGACTTGCAGAGCGTGTCCGGCTCGCACCAAGTCAGCTCTAAGCAAGCCGAGACGCCACAAATTCCGGATGCATTCGCTAGGCGCTAGCCGTAGCGAGTGAGCAGTCGCGAGTCGATACAGGGCTTCGCAATCAAGCAAGTCACTTTGCCAAAGCGCAGGCTCACCTGCAAGATGGACTCGAGCAGTCTTGAGTAGGCCGCGACTAGTGGCGTCGAGCGGATTCAGCGTCGTCGTGCCCATTGCGCTTGCCGTGGGATATCTAGGCAATCGGCGTCTGGTGGGTGCCCGTCGCTCTGTTTATGTATTCGAAGGCGGCTCGGTGTTGTGGGATCTCTGGAAAGGTGCGGAAAAGGAGACGCACGATCTCCTCCTTGCTACCAACTACGGACATGAACCGATCAGCAAAGTCATCGGCCATCTCGGCCAACCCATGCTCTTCTGAAAGACGTCTTGCGATCTCCACTGAAGGCGAGTTAGGTAGGACATGTTGCAGGAATGTCCAATGAAGACAGACCGCAAGGGGCCGCTCGCCCACTGGCACATCGGGAAGCCCTAAGCAGACATTCCGCATTACCGCCTCCCAATGTCCGCGGCGATCTGGATGAAACTGAAGTTCCGAAGGGACGATGAATACGTGCTCAATGGCATTGTCGAGAGCGCCCAGCGCGTCCGAAAAGCGTTCATCCCATTCTTCGCTGTCGGCCAGAACCAACTTTGGAACACCGTCGACATGAAACCGTCGCACATGTAGCACTTCATGTCGAACCGCCCCATCGGGGAAGTACCCATTGGTTGGCGCAAAGAGTCGAACGCATTGGGCCTTGATAACGATTGCGAGTTTGCCCTGAGCCGTTGTTCCACCTTCGTTCTGATGGGGGTCGAGAACTACATTGATGTCAAGACCGGCGCCTTCCTCCACTTCTAGGATGAACTGTTGGAGTGGGCAACTAAGACGGGCAAGATACTCAGGCTGCATATGTTGATGATGCTCGACTTTGCCAGATGGAGTATGCGACGGCCTTCCATCGTGCTCCAACTTGCCTTGGCGCCCGGCGAAAACTTGTCTCTCTGATACGGACGTCGTGATCCCAATCCACCGCGGCGCCGCCGCACTCCTCGTCGCGACCGTAGTAAACCTGCCGTTCGGCAGGCTCTACACCTTCGGCGTCTTCCACAAGCCGAAGGAGGCGCTGCTCGGTGCCACGCGTGCGGAGGTGGGCTTAGTGTTCGGCCTCGCCACACTCGCGCTCACGGTGGGCACGAACGTCGCACCGAGGCTCTACCGGCAACTCTCGCCGATCGCGCTCGCGTGCGGCCTCAACAGTGGGTTGGGGCTGGTGCCGATCCCCGGTATCGTCCCAACATCACAGATCACTCCAGGAGCACACCATGGGCTGGTTCTCTCGCACCGACAACGGCTTCTTCATCGCCACCGTCGTCCCGGATAACGACGCTGCGCGCGTCGCCAAGTACCTGGGCGTTGTGCACGGCGAGGCGATCATCGGCGCCAACATCTTCCGCGACCTGTTCTCGTCGG